>NZ_DASZUF010000129.1:0-3526 GCF_035547795.1 Nocardioides sp. | reverse complement strand
TTGCCGCTGCGGTCGGCCACATAAGGACTGGCCAGGCCGCTGCCGTCGGTCACGGTGAGCGCCGGGTGGGCGATGTCGACGGGGATCGACACCGTGGTGGCCCCACTCCAGCCGACCTCGTCCACCTCGCCATCGCCGGAGCTGGTGAACGAGCTGACGGCGTACCGCAGCGTGCTGCTGCCCTGCAGGTAGTGCCCGAGCCCGTACCCGGTCACGTCGCCGGCGGAGTCGGTGAACGTGTCCGCCAGCGAGATCGGCGCGACCAGCACGTCGCTGTCGTAGACGGCCGTGTCGATGCCGAGGGCGGCGCCGGTGAGCAACTCGTCGTCGACGACCACGCCGCTCTGGCCGGTCGTCGGGTCGACCTGGTTGAGATCGACGAGCTCCTCGAGGAAGACGTCACTGGTGCCGAGCCGGGTGTCGTAGGCGACCAGGTCGGGGGCCCCGTCGCCGCTGGTGTCGAGGTAGATGTCGAACTCCACCGCGCTGGCCGGCGTGCGGTGCGGTCCCTGGGTGGCGATCGCGACGTAGAGGAAGTCACCGGCAGAGGTGGTGCCCACGTCCTTGATGTCGGCGCCGCTGTCCTCGGAGACGCGCAGGCACCCTGACGTCTGGCCCGCATCGCAGGGCTGCAGCGCCGGGCTGGTGGCCTGAAGCTCGAAGCCTGCGGCGACCGAGCGCACCGGGTCGCTGCCCGACCAGCCGAAGTCGTGGCCCTGCAGCGGCAGCGTCGCGCTGCCGTCGATCGCCAGCGAGCCCGGCTGGCTCATCTGCGCGGCCGGCCGAGGCGCGGCGTACACGGGCACCCGCAGCGTGGTCGCGGCAGCGGCCGCGTTGTCGTGGTCGGGCGCGAGCACCACGGTGCCGCTGGCCTCGGCCAGCACGTCGACCGGCGCGCCGATGGTCGGGTCGACCGGCAGGCCGCCGTCGTCGGCGGCATGGGTCGGGTCCCACCACGGGGTGCTGGCCTCGCCGTTCGCGAGAGCCTGCGGGTCGTCGACGTGCAGCGTCACGGTAACGGTCCTGGTGTCGCCGGGGCTGCCGCCGGGGGCGAGCGTCACGGTGCTCGGGGAGACACTGACGCTCACCCCGGGCACGCTCGTCGCGGCTTGGTAGTCGACGGCGTACGTCGCCGACGCTGTGCCGGTGTTCTGCACCGTCACATGCTTGGTCAGCGTGGTGGTGGCGGTGACCGCCAGCGACCCGAAGGAGACGCTGACCGTGCCGGCGTCGTCCGCGTCGTAGGCGAGCACGTCGTTGGTCAGGGCCGCCGCCGCGTCGATCCGTCCGGCGCCGACCCGCATCGGGGCGCAGCTGCCGCTGGCCTGGTCGGACGCGCCGTCGACGTACAGGTCGTGGTCGGCGGTGTTCATCACGTCCGCCTTGACCTGCTCGGGCGACCAGGCCGGGTGCTTGTCGAGCGTCAGCGCGGCCAGCCCGGCGACCATCGGCGTGGCCATGGACGTGCCGCTCATGTCCTGGCCCTGGTTCCCGGAGCCGGGCAGCACCGAGAAGACAGTGTCGCCGACCGCGGTGACGTCGGGCTTGAGGTCACCGGCGCCGCGGCTCCCGCGGGAGCTGTAGGCGGGCACCTTGTCGTCGTCGGCCGCGTCGACGATGGTGGGGCCGTCGGTGGTGGTCCCGGCGATCTCGACGCTCTTGCCCTGGCCCAGCGCCGCCCGGATCGCGTCGGCATCCGACCTCTCGATCAGGATCGCCGGAACGTCGGCGTTCCCGGTGATGTCGTAGGTGGCGGTGTCGTCGGTGTCGGCGAAGACGACGCCGACGGCGCCCCCGTTCTCCAACCGGTCCACCCGGTCCGACGATCCGCAGGCATCGGCAGGCGGAGAGCCCGCGTCGATGGCGTCCTCGTCCCACGTGATGAGAGCGACCTTGCCGGCGATCGCCGTCCTGTCAGCCGAGGACAGCGGCTTGCAGGCCGATGCGTTGTCGGCCGGCATCGCGGCGACGGCACCGGTCAGGTCCGGGTCGTCGAGCCAGTCGTACGCCGTCGACCTGCTGATGCTCATCTCCTGCGGCGTCCCGCTGGCGATCGTGTAGCTCGCCCCCTGGTCCACCGTCTGCGCATCCTCCGACGCGGCGACCGTGATCACCCGCGGCGCGGTGCCGGGCGAGCCGCCGGCGTCGTACGCGTCTCCGGCGTTGCCCGCGGCGACCACCATCGTGACGCCGGCCGCCGCGGCCTTGTCGGCCTCCACCGCGTCGCCGTCGTCGGCGGTGCCGAAGTCGGCGCCGACGGAGAGGTTGACCACCACGCGGCCACCGTCCGGAGCGCCGTCGTTGTTGAGGTCGACCGCGCGGTCGATCGCCGCGGACACCAGGTCGGTGGATCCGGAGCAGCCGAAGATCCGGTAGGAGACCAGCGTCGCCTCTGGCGCCATCCCGGGGCCGATCTTCCAGGCGGAGGTGCCGGCGGTGTTGACCGTGCTGGCGTCGTAGGGACCGTGATAGGTGCTGCCGTCCGCGGCGACGCCGTAGCCGGCGATCGTGCCGGCCGTGTGCGAGCCGTGCCCGTCGCCGCCACCGGCCGACGAGCAGTCCAGCGGGTTCGGGTCCGGAGCCGGTGTGGTGCCGGAGTCGGCGTCGTAGGCGTCACCGGCGAAGTCCCAGCTGTCGGCGGCGTCGAACTTGGCGGGGTCGTAGAGATCACCCAACTGGCACTGGTCCTGCGCCTCATCGACTGCCAGAGTGTCATTCTGGTGCGCGCAGTTGTACGCCGCCTTCGTCCCCGGACCTCCGAAGTCGGCATGCGTGTAGTCGAGCCCGGTGTCGATGTCGACCACCGTGACACCCTGGCCGAGGGTCTGTCCGCCGCCGGCGGGACCCCACGCCGCCGGAGCGCCCTGGAACGGCACCGCGTAGCTGTTGTCGGGCTTCTTGGGCGCGATCGGGTAGACCGCCTTGACGCCGGGCAGCCTCGCCAGCGCCGGGGCGTTGGCGACGTCGGTCCGGACGGCGACACCGGCCAGCACCGCATGTGTGCCGAACAGCACGCTGGTGTGGCCGTGCAGCGAGGACAGCTGCTGCTCCACGCGCTGCTGGGCGGTGCGCACCGTGTCCAGCTGGGCCGCGGCGGCCTTCGTGGCGGCCTTCTTCGTCCCCGAGGCGCGCACGGACCTGAACCGCGAGAACGTGCTCGCCGTGTCGAGCTCGAGCAGGAACGCATAGCTGCCCCGCTTCGGCAGCAGGCCCTTGGCCGTCGGCGTCTGCTGACTGGCGGCGAGGTGCCGGGAGGGAGGTGCCGGAGACGGGCCCGGTGCCGCCGATGCGGCAGCCGAGACCGGACCAGGGGCGGTCGCTGTCAGCCCCAGAGCCAACGCGCCACCGAGCAGTAGCCGACCGGCGCGGGCTCTCGTCACGGGCCTGAGCGTACGTCAGCCGACCCGGGGTCCGCGCAGACCCGCGCGCTGCACCACCCGCTGGATCGTCAGGTCGCGCTCGTCGGGGCGTCCGACGTACCGGATGTCGCGCAGGCCCTGCTCCTGGGCCGCCGACTCGAAGACGA
>NZ_DASZUF010000128.1:0-7080 GCF_035547795.1 Nocardioides sp. | reverse complement strand
ATCCGAGGGCGAGTCGAGCGCGACCGAACCAACGCCACCACCGACCGACAGCTCGATCATCTCCGGAGACACCGAATGAACCAGGCAGAGCCGACCATCGTCGGGGGACGCTACGAGCTCGGCGAGCTGCTGGGCCGTGGCGGGATGGCCGAGGTGCGCAAGGGCACCGACACCCGGCTGGGCCGCGTCGTCGCGGTGAAGCGGCTGCGCACCGACCTGGCCAGCGACACGACGTTCCAGGCGCGCTTCCGGCGTGAGGCGCAGAGCTCGGCCTCGCGCAACCACCCCCCGATCGTCGCCGTCTACGACACCGGCGAGGAGGTCACGCCCGACGGCGTGCACCAGCCCTACATCGTGATGGAGTACGTCGCCGGCCGCACCCTGCGCGACATCCTGCGCGAGGGTCGCAAGATCCTGCCCGAGCGCGCCCTGGAGATCGCCTCCGACGTGCTCTCCGCGCTCGACTACAGCCACCGCGCCGGCATCATCCACCGCGACATCAAACCCGGCAACGTCATGCTGACGCCGAACGGCGACGTGAAGGTGATGGACTTCGGCATCGCCCGTGCGGTCTCCGACGCGCAGTCGACGATGACCCAGACGGCGGCCGTGGTCGGCACCGCCCAGTACCTCAGCCCCGAGCAGGCGCGCGGCGAGACCGTCGACTCTCGCTCGGACGTCTACTCCGCCGGCTGCCTGCTCTACGAGCTGCTCACCGGGCGGCCGCCGTTCGTCGGCGACTCCCCGGTCGCGGTCGCCTACCAGCACGTCCGCGAGCAGGCCGCGCCGCCCTCGGACCACGACACCGCGTTGCCGCCGGCCATCGACGCCATCGTGATGAAGTCGCTGGCCAAGCGGGTCGAGGACCGCTACCAGTCCGCGGCCGCGATGCGCACCGACATCGAGCGCTACTTGGCCGGCCGTCCCGTGGAGGCGGTCGCGCCCGTCACCGCCCCCGAGCCGGGCCCCGCGACCGCCGCCACCCAGGTGGTCGGCACCCGGACCTCGGCGGTCCCGGTGGCCGCGACCCCGGTCGAGGAGGAGGAGCGGTCGGGTCCGCGGACTGGGCTGCTGGTCGGCCTCGCCGTACTCGTGCTGGCGATCATCGCCGCCGGCGCCTTCCTGCTGCCGCACATGTTCAGCAGCGCGCCCGACCAGGTGCAGATCCCCAACGTGGTCGGCAAGACCCAGGACCAGGCTCGCACGCTGATCGGCAAGGCCAACCTGGTGGTCGATATCAGCGGCTACCAGCCGGACGCGAACGCGCCGGCCGGCACCGTGCTCAAGCAGTCGCCGCCCGGAGGCGTCGGCGCCTACGCCGACCCGGGCTCCACCGTCTCGCTGGTGCTCTCCTCCGGCAAGCCCGACGTGACCATCCCGCAGGTGGTCGGGATGACGTTCAAGGACGCCAAGGCGATGCTCGAGGGCGACGACCTGCAGGTCAAGCGCAACGACGTCGAGGACGACCACCCCAAGGGCCAGGTGCTCTCCTCCAACCCGACCCCCAACACCACCGTGGCCAGCGGCACGACCGTCACCCTCGACGTCTCCAAGGGTCCCAAGGCGGTGCCGAAGGTCGTCGGCATGACCCAGGACCAGGCGGAGCAGGCGATCCGAGCGGCCGGGTTCAAGCCGGTCGAGACCGACGACGACTCCTCGACACAGCCGGCCGGCACCGTGACCAAGCAGTCGCCGCCGGACGGCACCACCCAGGCACAGGGCCTGCCGGTGGTGATCTGGGTGTCGACGTACACGCCGCCGCCCCCGCCGGTCTCGTCCTCGGCGCCGGCCTGTCCCTCGCCGACGACGCTGCCGGACGGCACCCCGACCTGCCTGCCGACATTGCCGGTGTTCACCCCGCCGGCCGGCGACGCGCAGTAGCTACGTACCGTCCGGCAGCGGGCGGGCGTAGTTGAGGTCGAGCAGGCCCCGGTACGCCGGCGCCCGCACCTCGCTGTCCAGGGCCAGCTTCCAGCCGATCCCGATGCTCGGGTCGGACGCCTGGTCGCGGTAGATCTGCAGGTAGTGGCTGTCCTCCAGCGCGCTCAGCAGCGCGTCCTGGTCCCCGACCGCGCGGATCACGTAGGGCTGCGGATAGGGCACGCCCTGGAGGGTGACGGTGCTGCCCGAGCACTTGATCCCGGTGGTGGAGATGATCCGCTGGCCCTGGATGGTCACCGCGGTGGCGCCGCCGTTCCACAGCGCGTTCACCACCGCCTGGATGTCCTGCTGGTGCACCACCATCGCGTTGACGTTGCCGGTGGTGTTCTCGATCAGGTCGCGCGGCGCGTCGGAGAGCGTGACGGTGACCCCGGGCCCGGTGACGGCGGTCAGCCCGGCCGGGGCCTTGACCGCGTCCGCCCGCTGCTGCGCCTTCTTCACGTCCCGGTCCGGCACCGCGTTGGTCAGCGCCGTCACCTGCTTCTGCAGCGTGGCGACCTCCTGCTCGAGCTTCTTGTACGACGAGGCCTCGCTGCCCACCAGCGTGGCCAGGTCGGTGTAGCCGGGTCGCAGATCGGTGCCGTGGCTGTTCACGGCGCTCACCACGCACAGGCCACCACACACCAGCACCACCAGGGGTGTACCTACGCGCCAGGGACTCACGACGACTAGGCTACGCGGGTCCCAGTCCGGGAGACCGAGTCGAACAGGAGCTCCACCCGTGGCCAAGCTCAAGCTGACCGCCGATCGCCCACCGGTACTCACGGTGCGGTTCGTCGTCTCCGTGGTGATGATCGCGCTCGGCATCGCCTGGATCGCCTACTACTACGCCGGCGCCCGGACCGGCGACGACGGCAAGCACCACGGGCTGGCGTTCATCCGCGATCTGGGCGAGTGGAACTACCTGATCGGCTTCGGCCTGTTCTTCCTCGGTCTGATCGTCTCGGCGCATCCCCAGACCCCGCTGGGCCGCGGACGCGGCGTGGTGGTCGGCATGCTGGGCTGCTTCCTGCTCGGCCTGGCCTGGATCTGCGTCTTCTACATCTGGTCGAACAACCTCGACTCGATCTGGATCTTCAACGACCTCGGGCAGAAGAACCTGCTGGTCGGCATCGCGTTCATGGCGGTCGGCTTCGCCTTCGCGACCCGCTGGGAGTAAGCCTCGGCCAGGAACAAGCGCCGGCGTCGTGAGGACGCCGGCGCTTGATTCATTTGCAGCCTGGGTATTTCACAGTTGGGGAAGACTCTGTGGATGAATTACACGGGTGTAGTTCTCCACAGGGCACTCCACAGCTGTGGATGTCAGCGCAGCTGGAGGCTCCGGACGACGATCGCGATGACGACCACCGCGGTGACCAGGGCCAGGCCGGCCCAGCGCAGGTGGCGGTGCCGTGGTCCCGGCGCGTAGGCCAGCACCCCACCGATCGCCAGGCCGGCCACGAAGCCGCCGACGTGGCCCTGCCAGGAGATCCCCGAGTTGGTGAAGGTGATCGCGAAGTTGATCACCGCGACCAGGATCAGCTGCTGGATCGGCAGGCCACGGCGCACGAACAGCACGATCAAGGCGCCCAGCAGGCCGAAGATGGCGCCGGATGCGCCCAGCGTCGGGGAGTACGGCGACGCCGACCAGTAGACCAGGGCCGATCCGGCCAGGCCGCACAGCAGGTAGGTGAGCAGGTAGCGCGTTCGGCCCAGCGCCATCTCCAGCAGCGGCCCGATCACCCACAGCGAGAACATGTTGGTCGCGACATGGAGCAGCGCCTGGTGCGTGAAGACGCTGGTGAGCAGCTCCCAGTAGCCGCCGTCGGCCACACCGGGCGAGAAGGAGCCGCCGTACGCCGTGCACTGGGCGTGGTCGGCGATCACGTCGCCGACCCCGGTCACCGAGCAGAAGCCGCGCGCATGCAGCATCAGGTCGTAGGCGATGGTGCCCGACACGACCTGCATGAGCAGGAAGACGACCACGTTGATGCCGATGAGTGTCCAGGTGACCGGTGCACCGGCCATCCGGATGGTCGAGCCGAGCGACGCGCGCGGGGCGCGCTGGGTCCGCCGGCCCTCGGCGACGCACTCGGGGCACTGGAAGCCGACCGAGGCGGGCGTCATGCAGTCCGGACAGATCGGCCGGCCGCAGCGCTGACAGCGGATGTGCGACTCGCGGCCGGGGTGCCGGTAGCAGACGGGCACCCGGGGCGCGTCGGCCGCAGGGGAGGAGTCAGCCAACGATCTCGACGGACTCGATCACGACCGGGTCGGTCGGGCGGTCGCCCGGGCCGGTCGCGGTGGTCGCGATGGCGTCGACCACCTTCTTCGACTCCTCGTCGGCGACCTCGCCGAAGATGGTGTGCTTGAAGTTCAGCCAGGTGGTCGGCGCCACGGTGATGAAGAACTGCGAGCCGTTGGTGCCCGGGCCGGCGTTCGCCATCGCGAGCAGGTAGGGCTTGTCGAAGACCAGCTCGGGGTGCGGCTCGTCCTTGAAGGTGTAGCCGGGGCCGCCGGTGCCGGTGCCGAGCGGGCAGCCGCCCTGGATCATGAATCCGTCGATCACTCGGTGGAAGGTGAGCCCGTCGTAGAAGGGGCCGGTCTTGCCGTTGCCGGCGTCGTACGCCTTCTCGCCCTTCGCGAGACCGACGAAGTTCGCCACCGTCTCCGGAGCGTGGTTCGGGAACAGGGTGACGCTCACGTCGCCCTTGTTGGTGTGGAGGATGGCCTGCTGGTCCGCCATGGGACTGCCTTTCACGTGCGCTTGTTTCGATACGTCGACGTTGCCCGACGATCCTCCCACGGCGGCGGTTGCGGCGTACCGCTAGGCGGGGACGACCTCCGGATGCTCCCGCTTGTACTTCTCGCTGACGTAGTGCTCGACCACGAACATCAGGATCGGGATCAGGCCCGCCACGATGATCAGGGCGACGAAGTTGAGCGGCCAGCCGGCCTTGCGGATGAACGGCACCGCCACCACCAGGTAGGCGATGTAGACGTAGCCGTGCATCATCCACAACCACCACAGGTCGGGGATGCCGCTGTCGACGTGATGCAGCAGCCAGTCGATGCAGGCGGCCAGCAGGAAGATGCCGACCGCGATGGCCAGCACCCGGTAGGCGGTGAAGAGCTTGCTCACGAGCCCGAGCGTACGGCGTCTTCCTGAGCCGCCTTCTCAGCCTCCCCCTCGTCGTCTGGGGACGTGGCCTCGCGCACATAGCGCCACCAGATGTAGATGGCGAACAGGCCGAAGACCCACCACTCGAAGGCGTAGAGCGCGTTGCGCAGCCCGGTGGTGAAGCCGGCCTTCGGGGTCGAGTTCGGTTGGGCCGGCTTCAGGCCGGCGGTGCCGTCGTTGATCGCCGCGTCGGCGGCGGGCCAGCCCCGCTCCGCGTCGGCCACCACGGCGTACCCGCTGTAGAGGTCCTGCTTGACGTGGTTCATCGCGTCGGCGATCGCCAGTTCGGGCAGCACGTCGTCGTTCGGATCGTCGTCGGTCAACCCGCCGTTCTCCGGCGGCTGCATCCAGCCGACCAGGCGAGCGGTGCCGCTCGGAGCGGCCGGGGCGGTGCCGGCCTTGGCGACCCAGCCGCGGACGACGTAGATCGCCGGGTCGGTCGCGCTGTCGCCGATGGCCAGTGGCGTGGCGACCCAGTAGCCGCCCTGGTGGCCGCCGACGTAGACGGTGCCGGAGGGCACCCAGACGCCCTCGAGCACCGCGGGGCGGCCGGTCTCGGCGCCCGGGAAGGCGTCGTTGTGGCCCATCACCGTGCTCAGCGGCACCGGCGTGGCGTGCGCAAGCGAGGCGCTCTGGTCGGCCTTGTGCCCCTGCGAGACCGTCCACTGCCACCAGCCGAGCAGCGAGGTGGCGACCACCGCCAGCACCATGAGCAGATGGGCGCCCCACATCCGGGGAGCGAGGGCGGGTGACACCCGTTCAGGGTACGTCCGCCTCCGCGCAGACGGCGAAAGGGAGCTTGTGCCGCAGGGCTTGCTGGGCGGCATCGGCGGCGTTCGTCATGGTGAACCCGATCCGCCCGCTGCTCGGGTCGGCGGCCCCGCCGGTGAAGTCGGCGGTGAAGCTGGGGATGGCGTCACCCAGCCGCAGCCGGGTGAACAGGTCCACGCGTCCGGGTCCGAGGTAGGCGGTCGCCAGATGCGCGCCGAAGCTGACCGCATAGGCGCTCAGCGGCTGCAGGCGCTGGCCGCCGGTGTCCCCGGGCAGGCAGCCGCGCTCGACGTACGTCGCCTCCGCCTCGGGGCCCACCAGCCCCCTCAGGTCGGTCCAGCGGGCGTCGGAGGCGGGTAGCGTCTGGCTGGTGACCAGCTGCCCCGCGACGGTGCCGCCGTGGAGCTGGTCGGTCACCTTGCTCAGATCCACGCCGGGATGGAACGCCACCACCCAGCCGTCGGTACCCCCGCCGGAGTAGTGCGCCTCCCAGGCGACGTCGTCCTGAGTCACCGGCCCGGTCGTGCCGCGCAGCATGCCGGAGGTCAGCAGCGGCGCCTGCTTCGCGGCCCGCTTCCACAAGCCGCGGGTGACGCCGCCGAACTGCGCGCGGACCTGGTCGAAATCCGTGAACGCCAGCGTGGTGGCGGCGTGCGGCACGAGAGCCAGGACCGCCTGCACCGGCGGCAGGGACGCGTCGTAGGACGGGGTGACGCTGGGGCCGGCCGACACCGGTCGACGTACCGACGTCTCGGTGTCGTGTCCGCCGCACCCGCCGACCGCGACGACGGCGGCCAGCACGAGCGCGGCCCAGCAGCTGCGTCGCACACTTCGGCAACGACCGGGCGGCGGGCGCGTCACGGCTGTTCGTCGACCGACCGGGCTCTAGGGTGAGCCTGTGACCGCCGACGTCGAGCTGCGGCCGGGCCGGCCGGACGAGGCCGGCGTGCTCTCCGAGCTCGCCCTCCGTTCGAAGGCGCACTGGGGCTACTCGGTCGAGTTCCTGGAGGCGTGTCGGGACGAGCTGACCGTCGCCGAGGCCCAGCTGGCCTCGGTGACGGTGGCGGTCGCCGGCGGCACGATCGCCGGATTCTCGCTCCTCGAGGGCCACGACGCCGGCGGCGAACTGTCCATGCTCTTCGTCGACCCGCCCTGGATCGGCCACGGCATCGGCGGTCGGCTGCTCGCCGCCGCGCTGGAGTCGGCCC
>NZ_DASZUF010000127.1:0-34524 GCF_035547795.1 Nocardioides sp. | reverse complement strand
GCGCATGCCACCGGGCGCGCCAGGATCGCTGCCCAGCCAGACCTACGCGGACATCGCCGCCTTCATCCTCAAGGCCAACGGCTCCGCTCCTGGCGCCCCTCCCACCCCGGCGGCGGCGGCGGCGGCCGCGCCGGCGGCGAGGTCGTCGAGCGTCAGGTCGCCGTACGACGAGGTCATGAGTTCTCCTTGGGGGTGTCCACGATCAGGGCGGCGAGCCGCTGGCCGCGCGCACCCGGGGTGGCGTGCGCGAAGGTGGTGCCGTCGAGAGTGACGTCGAGGGGCGCCGAGGCGGGGTGCGCCAGCCGGAGGACGTCGCCGACGTTCAGCTTGCTGAGGTCGACCGGGCCCAGTCGGGTGGGCCGGAACCGCACCGAGACCTGGACCGGCACGTGTGTCATCTGCTGGCGCAGCAGGTCCGCGGCGTGCACCCGGGAGGCGCGCTCGCGGTCGGAGACCGGGCCGGGGTTGGCGGCGCTGGTCAGATGCGGCAGCAGCCCGCTGAACGGCAGGCAGACGGTCATCCGGTGGCCGCGCTCGCCGATGCGCAGCTCGAACTCCACGACCACCATCACGTCGGCGGTCGCGGCGACCTGGGCGAACTGCGGGCTGTACTCGGTCGCTGTCACGGTCGGCTCCAGCGGCAGCACCGAGGCCAGTGAGTAGCGCATCTCGCCGAGCAGGCGTTCCACGAAGCCCTTGACCACGCCCGCCTCGATCTCGGTGAGGGCGCGGTCGGGCTGGTCGTCGCTGCCCGGGCCGCCGAGCATGTGGTCGACGCAGGACATGATCGCGAAGATCGGCATCTCCAGCACGCCCAGGCCCGGCATCGGGTCGGCGCTGAACAGCGTCATGTAGGTCTGGTTGCCCAGGCTCTCGACGTACTCGTTGTAGGTGCGCTGCTCGATGGTCTGCAGGGTCACCTGGCAGACCGTGCGCAGCGACGAGGTGAAGACCGTCGTGGCCTGCCGGGCGAACCCGTCGAAGCCCAGCATCAGGATCCGCTGATGCTCGCGAGAGAGCTGGATCGGCCGACGGAAGTCGTAGGGAACAGGCTCCGTGGACCGGGTACGGCGACGTCCGCGGGCGCCCGTGTGCCCGGACCGGGGGCTCGTCGACGGCGGGGGAGCGATCGTCACGCCTCCCCGGATCGGCGTGCCGGGACGGCATCTGAGCGGAACGACCCGGACCGACCGGGCAGTCTGCCTAGCCCGAACGGGCCAGGGGTGGTGGGGGTAGCGGCGCTACTGCGTGACGAACTCGGTGAAGTAGAGCCCCATCACGTCGCCGTGGTAGAGCGTGGTCAGCTGGCTGGCCAGCTTCGCCTTGAGGCTGTTGCGGGTCTGTCCGGTGTTGATGTCCGCGAGCGCCTGGCCGCTGAACAGGTTGATCGCCGCATCGAGCGCCTTGCTGCCGTCGATCTCCGAGACGCCCTTGCGCAGCTGCAGCGCCATCCCCAGCCGCAGGTAGTGGCCGCCGGAGAGGTTGATCTGGATGGAGTCCAGCGCATCCACCGGGCCCGGCTGCGGCGGCCCCGCCTTGGACGGCTTGAGCACGAAGTAGGCACCCCCGCCGAGCAGGAGGACGACGAGGAGGACGGCGATGATCACCTTGCCGCGCTTGCGCGGGCGCTGGTCCTGGGTGTCGCTGTTGGGCATCGCGGTGACGGTCACGGCTGGCCTCCGGTCTGGGTCTGGTTCTGCTGCTTCTGCAGGTCCTGCTGGACCTGTTGGTAGAGCGCCCGCGTCTCGGCCGGCGCCTGGGAGAGGACGACGATGTCGACGCGCTTGTTGATCTTCTGGGAGCCGGCGATGGAGGGGTCCTCCAACGGCTTGGTGTGGCCGAACCCGGTGGCGCTGAGCCGCCGGTCGGGGATGCCGTCGGTCTCGTTGAGCCGGCGCAGCACGTTGACCGCGCGGGCCGCGGAGAGTTCCCAGTCGGTGGGGTAGTACTTCGGCTTCACCTTGACCTGGTTGGTGTGGCCGTCGACCTCGATCGGCTCCTTGATGGTGCGCAGCACCGGCGCGATCGTGTCGACGATCCGCTGCCCACGGGCGGTCAGGTCGGCGACGTTGGCGCGGAAGACGACGTGCCGCGAGACCAGCGAGACCACCAGGCCGCGCTCGTCGATGGCAGCCTGGACGTCGTCCTGCAGCCCCTGCTTGGCGAGCGCCTGCTGCATCTTGTGCCACAGCGCGAGCAGGGACTTGACCTGCGCCTGGGCGTCGGCGTACGTCCGCTCGTTGGCCTGCTGCTGCGCCTGGGCGACGGCGCTCTTGATCTTCGCCGCCTCACTGGCCGGCATGTTGGTGATCAGGCTGTTGTCCATGACGTCGGAGCCGCTGGAGACCGGACCCTGATCGTCGAGCATGGGGCTCTCGCCGGAGAGGATCTGGCTGGCCCGGCCGAAGCCGTTGGCCAAGCCCTCCTTGAGCTGCTCGTACTTGTTGGCGTCGACGTGCGACATCGAGAACATCACGATGAAGAGCACCATCAGCAGGGTCACCATGTCGGCGTAGGTGACCAGCCAGCGCTCCATGCCGCCTCCGTGCTCCTCCGGCTCCTCCTCGCGGGTACGGCGCCGGCGTACCGGCTCCGGGCGACGGGCCGTCTTGGGAGGCATCTCAGGCCGCCTCGGTGACCTGCTGGTCGGCCGGCAGGAGGGAGCGGAGCTTCTCGGCGACCAGGCGCGGGTTGGCGCCGGACTGGATCGCGGAGACGCCCTCGATGGCCAGCTCCATCCGGGCGGCCTCGAGCTGGCCGATCCGGCGCAGCCGGTTGCCGAGCGGGAGCCACAGCACGTTGGCCGACATGACGCCCCACAACGTGGCGACGAAGGAGCTGGCGATGAGCGGGCCGAGCTTCTCCGGCGTGGAGAGGTTCTCCAGCACGTGCACCAGGCCCATGACGGTGCCGATGATGCCGATCGTGGGCGCATAGCCGCCGGCGTCGGTGAAGAACTTCGCGGCGTGCTTGTCCTCGGACTTCTTGGCCATCAGCTCGGCCTCGAGGATGTCGCGCAGCTCCTCGGGGTCGGTGCCGTCGATCGCCATCGTGACGCCCTTGACCAGGAACGGGTCGTCGATGTCGCGCAGCGAGTCCTCCAGCGCCAGCAGCCCTTCGCGGCGGGCCTTCTCGGCCAGTGTGATGACGGCCGGGACCAGGTCCCCGGCCGGCTGCACCTTGCCCGAGAAGGCCCGCCGCAGCGAGCCGACGGCGTTCTTGGCGTCGGACATGGTGCCGCCCGCGATGGTCACCAGGACCGTGGTGGCGAGGACCAGCAGGATCGGCGGCAGCAGCAGGAGGCTGGTGGGGTGGCCGCCCTCCATGATGTTGGCGACGACGATCACCACGAAGCCGAGGACGATCCCGATCGGGGTGGCAGCATCCATCAGGCGTCACCGCTTCCGCGCCGCGGGTTGGGCGTGCCGAGCTCGGTGACCGGCGCCAGGTGCGGCTCCTTGTGCTCCGGGTCGTCGGTCTTGCGGTGCAGGTAGGGGTGGACGGCGTCCAGCAGCGACCCGAGGGCGACGATCTCGCCCCGGAACGCCACCACCGCGTCGAGGACCTGGGTCATCGTCTCGGCCACGACGTACTTCTTGCCGTCGACGAGGGTGATGATCGTGTCGGGCGCACTGTCGACGCGCTCGATCAGGTCGGCGTTCAGCAGGAACACCGAGCCCGAGAGGCGGGTGAGCGTGATCATCTGGTCGCACCGTCCTTGTGCGGTTCGCGTGGTTATGCGGCCAGCCGTCCGTGGCCGGTCATGTTCTTAGTTCGGCGCGTTGGGGGCTGACCTGAGCACTGCGGTCGAACAGTGCGGTGGGCTGCGGGAAACTGGCTCGTGGGGTGGGCTGCCGCGAACAACTGGCTAGCGGGGCGGGCGCCTCGCAGAAAACTGGCTAGTGGGCGTGGCCCGTCACCCGCCCGCGCCGCCGTTTGCTAGCCAGTTGTTCTCTAGCCGGTCGCTCTTGCTAGCCAGTTGTTCTGCTAGCCAGTTGTTCTGCTAGCCAGTTGTTCCCGCCGGGGCCGCCCGCCGGGGCCGCCCGCCGGGGCCGCCCGACGCCCGCCGCGCCCGCGGAGTCAGCCGAGGAGGCGCCGGTTGCCCACCCCGACGAACAGACACGGCGGGCCGCCCCCGGAGGAGCGGCCCGCCGTCGTACGCCGGAGCGTCAGCGCTTCATGTTGACCAGGTCGTCGAGGACCTGGTCGGAGGTGGTGATCACCTTCGAGGAGGCCTCGAAGCCGCGCTGGGCGAGGATCAGGTTGGTGAACTCCGAGGCGAGGTCGACGTTCGACATCTCCAGCGAGCCGACGGTCAGCGAGCCGCGGGTGCCCTGGCCGGCGACGCTGGTGGTCACGGGGCCGGAGTTGACCGATGCCTGGTACTCGGTGTCGCCGACCTTCTCCAGGCCCTGCGGGTTGACGCAGGTGGCGATGGCGACCTGGCCGATCTCCTGGCGGGTGCCGTCGGCGTAGGTGCCGGTGATCATGCCGTCGCTGCCGATCTCATAGGAGGTGATCGGATTGGTGGCGGTGGCGTAGCCGTTGGTGTTCTGGTTGAGCCGCACCAGGCTGCCGGTCGGGTCGCCGTTGGCGTCGACCGGGACGGTCGGCGGGGTGCCGGTGGCGGCGTACCCCATCACGAACTTGCCGTCGGGCGCGACCAGGTTGCCGTCCTCGTCCCAGTGGAACGCGCCGGCGCGGGTGTAGGTGTTGGTGTTGCCGGACTGCACCACGAAGAAGCCGTCGCCGTTGATCATCATGTCGGTCGGGCTGCCGGTGGTCTCGTTGGAGCCCTGGGTGAAGTTGGCGGTGACCGAGGCCAGCTGCACACCCAGGCCGATCTGGATCGGGTTGGTGCCGCCCTGGTTGGTGCTCGGCGCGGCGGCCGCGGTCAGCATCTGGCTCAGCGTGTCGGAGAAGACGGTCGTCGAACTCTTGAAGCCGATCGTGTTGGCGTTGGCGATGTTGTTGCCGGTCACGTCGAGCATGGTCTGGTTGACCCGCAGGCCGCTGATGCCGGCGAAGAGGGAGCGGAGCATCGCGTTGTCCTTTTCTTGTGGGGTTCTGGTGAGTGGGGATCAGGCGGAGGTGCTCGGGTTCGCCACGCTGACGACCGAGGTGAGGGGGACCTGCTGGCTGCCGACCGTCAGGGTCGGGCCAGAGGACGTGAACGTCGCGGCGGAGACGGCGCCGCTGCTGGTGGAGCCGTCGGAGTTGGTCCACGACACCTGCTTGCCGATCAGGGCGCTCGCCCCGAACGCCATCTGGGCCGACATCAGCATCGCGGTCTGGTCCTGGATCTGCTGGACCGCCTGCAGCTGGGTGAACATCGCCTGTTGGGTGAGGAACGACGTGGAGTCGGTCGGGTTCATCGGGTCCTGGTACTTCAGCTGCGCGACCATCAGCTGCATGAACGTGTTCGCGTCGTCTTGGGTGCCGGAGATGTCCGCGCTGGCGCCGGCGGCCGAGGACAGCAGCCCGAGCTGACTGGTGGCGGCGCTGGCATCAGCGCCGACGGGGGTGACGGTCATGTCGTTCTCCTCAGATGAGCTGGTCGACGCCGGAGGTGGCAGGACGGACGGGGACGGATCGGCTGTCGTCGGCGGCGGTCGTCGGTCCGTCGTACGACGGACGTCCGCCGCCGGCCGCGGTCTGGGCCTGCGACTGCGACGGCGCCGAGTCGTGGCGGCCGCCGTGGCCGGAGGTGTCGGTGGCGGTGCCCTGACCCCAGTGCTGGCCAGGCTGGCCGGGCTGCTGGCCGGTCTGGCCGCTGCCCTGAGGCTGGGCCGAGCCCGGGGCCAGGTCGCCGAACGTCACGTGGGCGTCGCCGCCGGTGGCCTCGAGCAGCCTGCGCAGCTCCGGAGCGCCGTGCTCGAGCGCGGTGCGGGCCATGCCGTTGGCCGGGTCGGTGGCCACGGTGACGCGGACGTTGCCGGCGCGCACCACCACCGTCACCTTGACCTCGCCGAGCTGCTCGGGGTGGAGCGTGATGGCCAGCCGGTGGGTGCCCTGGGTGCCGGCCACCCGGGTGATCTGCGGGAAGACCTGCTGCAGCACCGCGGTGGTCTGGGCCTGGCTCGGCGCCGGGGTAGCGGCGACGGCCGTCGGCGCGACGGTCTCCGGGACGCCGAGGGCGTCAGCGGTGGTGGTCGTGGTCGCAGGGGTGGTCGCCGCGGCCGGGTCGAGTCGCGGCGCGGGCTTCGTGCCGCTGTGCTCCTCGGTGCCGCCACCGCCGTTGTCGCCGGTCCGGGCGTCGGTCGCCTGGGCCGCGATCGCGGCCGCGCCGTCGGTCGGCTGGGGCATGGCGCGCGCCGGCGTGGTGCCGTCGGCGGTCGTCGTGCGTGCGGTGCTCGGCCGGGCCTGGGGCGGCGTGGCGGTGGCCGTTCCGTCCGAGGCGGTCGGCTGGGCGGCGGCGGAGGAGGCCGGGGCCACCGCGGGACCGTCGGCAGCGGGGAGCACCGTCGCCTGCGGGGTTGCGGTCGCCTGGCCGGTCACCGGCTCCGAGGTGGCGCCCGGGGTGGCGCCCGGGGTCGCGGCCCGGCCAGCGGCGCCGGCGGTCCCGGCGACCGCGGCGGATCCGCCGGCCACGGTGGTCGCTGTCGTCACGGTGGTCGTGCCGAGGGCCGCGGTCGTGCCGGTGGTGGGCGTCGCGGTGGTGAGCAGCTGGCCGAGTGGGCCCGCCGTACCGACCGCGGCGGCGAGCTCGGCGAGGAAGCCGAGTGCGGTGTCGGTGCCGGTGGCGCCGTCGGCACCGGCGCTGCTGCCGTGCTGGCGGCTCGGCGTGGTGGGCGTGAAGGGCGCGATGGTCACGATGCCTCCATCAGGGAGAGGACGTTGCGCACGTAGTGCTGCGTCTCCGGGTACGGCGGCACCCCGCCGTACTTGAGGACGGCACCCGGGCCGGCGTTGTAGGCCGCGACGGCGAGCGTGGTGTTGCCGCCGAAGCGCTGCAGCAGGCTGGCGAGGTAGTCGGCGCCGCCGTTGATCGACTGGGTGGCGTCCAGGGGGTCGGTCACGCCGAGGCCCTTCGCGGTGGCCGGCATGAGCTGCATGATCCCCTCGGCGCCGGCCTTGCTGACCGCGCCGGCGTTGAAGCCGGACTCCTGCTGGGCCACCGCCGCGATCAGCGACGCGGGCACGCCGGTGCGGGCCGCGGCGGCATCGATGACCGAGGCGTACGGCGTGGTGTCGCTGACGCTCGTCGAGCCGCCGGCGCCGGTCGCGACCCGGCCCGTGACGCCCGAGCTGCCCGAGACTCCCGTGACTCCGGAGCTCGGGTCGGCCGAGGAGCCCAGCACTCGGCGGATCGCGGAGACCGGCTCGCCGAAGTCGGCGACCGGGATCTCCTTCACGCTCTGCCCGGTGTGCGGGGCCTCGATCATCATCCCGTTGCCCTCGTAGATGGCCACGTGGTGGATGGGGGACCCGAAGAAGAGCAGGTCGCCCGGCTGGGCGTCGGCGAGGCTGCTCACCGCGGTGCCGACGTTCGCCTGATCGCGCGAGACGCGGGGCAGGGAGATGCCCAGGTCGCCGTACACCTGCTGGGTCAGCCCCGAGCAGTCCAGTCCGGTGCTGGGGTCGGTGCCGCCCCAGCGGTAGGGGACGCCGAGGTAGCGGCGGGCGTCGGCGACCACGTCGCTCCCGCTCAGGCTCGAGCCGGAATAGCCCGGCGGCGGGGCCAGTGTGCTGCCGTCGCTCGCGGTGGCGCCGGTGGTGGCGGTGCGCATCGCGGCGGCGAAGTCGGTGCCGCTGGTGCTGTCCGTGCTGCCGTCGGTGCTGCTGGTGGCGGGCGCGAGCGCGGCCAGCTGCGACTGGATCTGCTGGATCCGGGCGCTGATGTCGGCGATGGAGGTGGTCATGAGACGTTCCCCCGGGTGCGGGACCAGCGCTGGGCGGCGATGTCGTCGTTCTCCTTGGCCTCGGCGCGGGCGGCCTCCGCGCGGCGGCGCGCGGCCCGGCGGGCGAGCAGCTTCTCGACCGCGCTGAGCTGGGCCTTGTCGTGCTCCCAGCGGGCCCGGGCGGCGTCGACGATGACCTCGCCGTGCTCGACCTCGGTACGCGCGTCGCGGACCTCGTCGCCGAGGAAGCCGAGGGCGAGCCGCAGGCCGAGTACGTCGGCGGGCGAGCCCTCCAGATGGGCGGGCGCCTCCGCCAGCCGGCGGGAGAGCTCCAGCAGGCGCTCCTGGCGGGAGCGCTGGTCGGCCACGGCGAGCTGCAGACCCTCGCGGCTGTCCTGCTCGCGCACGCCGCGGACGCGCGCGACGGCGCGCAGGCCACGGTCGGCCGCGGAACGGGGAGCACTCAAGGCACAGACTCCTGCTGGTCACCGTGCCGATCCGTCGGCTGGGGGAGTGAGCGCTCCTTGCTCGCGGGCCCCATCGGCCGCGCGGGGGCGGACCTGAGGCCCGCGAGCAGGGTTTTCTCGGCTAGGCCTCGAGCGGCACCGGTACGGCGTCGGCCGGCTCCGGCTCACGGCGCAGGTTGGCCAGCACCTCGGGCTGGAGCACCGTGGCCAGCTGCTCGGCGTCCATCAGCCCGTGCTCGAGCACCAGCTCGGCGACGCCTCGACCAGACAGCAGCGCCTCACGGGCGATCTCGGTGGCGGCGCGGTAGCCGATGTAGGGGTTGAGCGCGGTGACCAGGCCGATGGAGTCCTCGACGGTGCGCCGCAGCAGCTCGCGGTTGGCGGTGATGCCGTCCACGCACTTCTCGGCCAGCACGATCATCGCCTGGCGCATCCGCCACAGGCTCGCCGAGAGCGAGTAGCCGATGACCGGCTCGAACGCGTTGAGCTGCAGTTGGCCCGCCTCGGCCGCCATCGTGACGGTGACGTCGAAGCCGATCACCTCGAAGGCGACCTGGTTGACCACCTCGGGGATCACCGGGTTGACCTTGCCGGGCATGATGCTCGACCCCGCCTGCCGGGCGGGCAGGTTGATCTCGCCCAGCCCCGCGCGCGGGCCCGAGGAGAGCAGCCGCAGGTCGTTGCAGACCTTGCTGGTCTTGACCGCGATCCGCTTCAGCACGCCGGAGAGGTGCACGAACGCGCCGCAGTCCTGGGTCGCCTCGACCAGGTCCGCGGCCGTCACCAGCGGCAGCTCGGTGATCCGGGCCAGATGCTGCCGAGCCGCCTCGACGTACCCGCTGGGGGCGTTGAGCTGGGTGCCGATCGCGGTGGCGCCGAGGTTGATCTCGTAGAGCATCGCCACCGCCTCGGCCAGCCGGGCACGGTCCTCGCCGAGCATGACGGCATAGGCGTTGAACTCCTGGCCCAGCGTCATCGGCACGGCGTCCTGCAACTGGGTGCGACCCATCTTCAGCACGTCGTGGAACTCCGCCGCCTTGCGGCGGAAGCTCTCCTCCAGCTGCTCCATCGCCTCCAGCAGGGCGTAGGTCGCCTTGACGATCGCGATCTTCACCGCGGTCGGGTAGACGTCGTTGGTGGACTGGCTCAGGTTGACGTGCTCGTTGGGGTGCAGCACGTCGTAGGCGCCCTTCGGGTGCCCGAGCAGTTCCAGGGCGCGGTTGGCGATCACCTCGTTGGCGTTCATGTTCGTCGAGGTGCCGGCGCCGCCCTGGATCACGTCCACGACGAACTGCGAGGCCAGCGAGCCGGCGCGGATCTCCTCGCAGGCGCGCCGGATGGCCTCGAACCGCTCGTCGTCGAGCAGGCCCAGGTCGTGGTTGGCGTGCGCGGCGGCCTCCTTGACCGCGGCCAGCGCCTCGACCAGATAGGGGCTGGAGCTGATCGGGATGCCGGTGATCGGGAAGTTCTCCAGGGCACGCAGGGTGTGCACGCCCCAGTAGACGTTCGCGGGAACCTCACGGTCGCCGAGCAGGTCGTGCTCGACGCGGAAGTCGACGGTGGTGCCGGGCTCGGTCACGGGTCAGCTCCAGTCCACGCTCAGGTACTGGGTCTCGCAGAAGGCCAGCAGCCCCTCCCGGGCGCCCTCGCGGCCCAGGCCGCTCTGCTTGACGCCACCGAACGGTGCGGCCGGGTCGGAGACCAGGCCGCGGTTGACGCCGACCATGCCGGCGTCGAACCGCTCGGCAAGGTCGATCGCCCGCTTGAGGTCGCGGGAGAAGACGTACGCCGCCAGGCCGTACTCGCTGCCGTTGACCCGGGCGAGCAGCTCCTCGTCGTCGTTCCAGACGACCACCGGCGCGATCGGGGCGAACAGCTCGTCGGCGACCACGTCCGCGTCGGCCGCCACGTCGGTGAGCAGGGTTGGCGCGAGGAAGTGGCCGGGCAGGTCCGGCAGCTGCGCCTGGGCGGCCACCCGGGCGCCTTCGGCCACCGCGGCCTCGAGGGTCGCCTGCGTCCGCTTGAGCGCATTCGCGCTGATCAGCGGTCCGATCTCGGCGCCCGCCAGGGCGTGCCCCACGGTCAGCGCCTCGATGGCGGCGCCGAGCCGGGCGGAGAACTCCTCGGCCACCGCGGCGTGGACGTA
This sequence comes from Nocardioides sp., assembly GCF_035547795.1. Lineage (GTDB taxonomy): Bacteria > Actinomycetota > Actinomycetes > Propionibacteriales > Nocardioidaceae > Nocardioides. The sequence goes on along the minus strand of NZ_DASZUF010000127.1, from coordinate 24,070 downwards.
GAGCCGGTTGGCGGCGGTGCACGCCTGTCCGCCGTTGCGGAACTTGGCGATCATCGCACCGGCGACCGCGGCGTCGAGGTCGGCGTCGTCGGCGACCACGAACGGGGCGTTGCCGCCCAGCTCCATCGACGCGTTGACGACCCGCTCGGCGGCCTGGTGGAGCAGCTGGCGACCGACGCCGGTGGAGCCGGTGAAGGACACCTTGCGGACCCGCTCGTCCTCCAGCCACGCGCCGACCACGCCGGGGGCGTCGGTGCTGGTGACGATCTGGAGCGCGCCCTCCGGCAGGCCGGCCTCGACCAACAGCTCACCGACGGCGAGCGCTGTCAGCGGGGTCTCCGCGGCCGGCTTGAGCACCGCCGTGCAGCCGGCCGCCAGGGCCGGGCCGATCTTGCGGGTGGCCATCGCGGCCGGGAAGTTCCACGGCGTCACCAGCGCGGCCACGCCGACCGGGCGGTGCCGCACGATGGTGCGGGTGCCGCCGGCGGGGGACTCGCCGTAGTCGCCGCCGGGACGGACGGCCTCCTCGCTGAACCAGCGGAAGAACTCCGCGGCGTAGGTGACCTCGGCATGGGCGTCGGCGAGCGACTTGCCGTTCTCCCGGGCGATCAGGGTGGCGAGCCGATCCTTGTCGCGCAGCATCAGCTCGAACGCCGTGCGCAGCACCTCGGAGCGGCGGCGCGGTGCCGTCGCGGCCCAGTCGCCGAACGCGGCGTGGGCGGCGTCGACGGCGGCGTGCGCGGCCGCCACGTCCTGGTCGGGGACCTCGGCGACGACCTCGAGGGTCGCCGGGTCCTCGACGACGAAGGTCTTGCTCATGCCACCTCCCCCAGGATCTGCTCGAGAACGTCGAAGGCCTCGTTCAGCAGCTCGTCGCTGATCGTCAGCGGCGGCAGGAACCGGAAGACGTTGCCGTAGGTCCCGCAGGTCAGCACGATCACACCGGCCCGGTGCGCCGCGGCGGCGACGGACTTGGCAAGGTCGGCGTCGGGCTCGGTGGTGCCGGGCTTGCACAGCTCGACGGCGACCATCGCGCCGCGGCCGCGGATGTCCGCCAGTGCCGGGTGCTGCGCCTGCAGCTTCGCCAGCCGGCCCTTGATGATCTGCTCGATCTCGGCCGCGCGGGCGTTGAGGTCGTGCTCCTTCATCTCCGAGATGGAACCGAGCGCGGCGGCGGCGGCGACCGGGTTGCCGCCGTACGTGCCGCCCAGGCCGCCGCCGTGGACGGAGTCCATGATCTCGGCGCGGCCGGTCACCGCGGCCAGCGGCAGGCCGCCGGCGATGCCCTTGGCGGTGGTGACCAGGTCGGGGACCACGCCCTCGTGGTCGACCGCGAACCAGTCGCCGGTGCGGCAGAAGCCGGCCTGGATCTCGTCGGCGACGAAGACCACGCCGTTCTCGCGACACCAGGCGGCGATGGCCGGCAGGAAGCCGTCCGCGGGAACGATGAAGCCGCCCTCGCCCTGGATCGGCTCGATCACCACGCAGGCGACCTGGTCGGCGCCGACCTGCTTCTCGATCACGTCGACCGCCCTGGCCGCGGCCTCCGTGCCGGAGAGGCCGCCGTCGCGGAACGGGTAGGACATCGGGGCGCGGTAGACCTCGCCGGCGAACGGGCCGAAGCCGTGCTTGTAGGGCATCTGCTTGGCCGTCATCGCCATGGTGAGGTTGGTGCGACCGTGGTAGGCGTGGTCGAAGACGACCACGGCGTCGCGCTTGGTGTGGGCGCGGGCGATCTTGACGGCGTTCTCGACCGCCTCGGCGCCGGAGTTGAACAGCGCCGACTTCTTGGCGTGGTCGCCCGGGGTGAGTTCGGCCAGCAGCTCGCAGACCTCCACGTAGGCGTCGTACGGCGTGACCATGAAGCAGGTGTGGGTGAACGCCTCCAGCTGCGCCTTCGCCCGGTCGACGACGGCGGGAGCCGAGCTGCCGACGGTGGTGACGGCGATGCCGGAGCCGAGGTCGATCAGGTGGTTGCCGTCGACGTCGACGACGATGCCGCCGGCGGCGCGCTCGGCGAAGACGGACATGGTGGTGCCGACGCCGGTGGCGACGGCGGCCTGCTTGCGCGCCATCAGCTCGGTGGAGCGGGGGCCGGGCAGGTCGGTGATGAGGCGGCGCTCCTGGGCCACCCCGTTCACGGTGCGAGTGTCGGTAGACGTGGATGACGTGGTCATAGGGCCAGTCTCGGAGGGCGCCTCTATGCTGTCCAATACTTGTTTCGGTCAATTTCCATGCCGAGGAGGCATGATGCAACTGCGCCACCTGCACTACTTCGCGGCGGTCGCCGACGCCGGCAGTGTCAGCGCCGCCGCCGAGCGGGTGCATGTCACCCAGCCGGCGCTGTCGCGGCAGCTGCGACAGCTGGAGGACGACCTCGGGGTGACGCTGTTCGAGCGGGGTGCCGGTCGGCTGACGCTGAGCCGCACCGGCCGCGAGCTGCTACCCGCCGTACGGCGCCTGCTGGCCGACGCCGCCGCGTTGGAGAACGCCGCCGCCTACCATGCCCGCGGCGGCATCGAGCGGCTGCGGGTGGCGGCGCCGACGGTCACGCTGACCGACGTGGTCTCGCCGTTCGTGGCCACGATGGCGCCCGACGAGCCGGTGGTCGACGTGGTCGCCGGCGACGGGATGAGCACCACCGCCATGCTCGCCGCCGGCGCCGACCTGGCGATCGGCACCGACCGGCCGCGGCGGCCACACCGGTGGCTGCCGCTGGCGGTGCTGCCGGTGTGGGCCTACGTCCGGCCCGACGACCCGTGGGCGGTCCGTAGCCGGGCGGCGCTGCACGAGCTGGTCCACCGGCCCCTGGTCGGGCTGTCCTCGGCGTTCACCGCCCGGCAGTCGCTGGACGCCGCGCTCAGCTCCGCGGGCCTGGCGGTGGAGACCTTCACCGAGGCCGCCAACGGCACCGTCGCCCAGGCCCTGGCTGCCTCGGGCCGCGGGGTGGCGGTGGTCTCCGACGATGCGCGCTACGGCCTGGTGCCACTCGCCATCGGGCTGCCCGACGGCCGCGACCTGAGCGTGCGCCTGCTGGCGGCGTGGGACGGTCGGGCGGTCTCGGCGGCCTCGGTGCAGGCCATCGCCGTACGACTGAGCGAGTGGGCCACCGGTCACTACGGCGTCCCGCGGGAGTAGGCCCCCGACGACAAAGTGTCACGGTGACAGTTCCAAACTGTCACCGTGACACTTTGCGTCTCGAGTGACATTTCCGATGTGTCACTCCGGCCGCGAAGTGTCACCGTGACACTTTGCGACCGCGGGGGTCAGCTGACCAGATCGGCGACCGCGTCGGCGTTCTCCTCGTTGCTGCGCAGCTTGCCGAAGAGCGCGCCGGCGACCAGCACGATGATCGGCAGCAGCACCAGGACCCAGCCCAGCGTGGAGAGGCCGAAGGTCTGGCTGGTCGGGTCGACGCCCTTGGCGACGGTGCCGGCGAGCAGGCCGAAGCGCGCCATCACCAGGTAGTAGGCCAGCACCAGGCCGAGGATGGCCAGGACCGGCGCCAGGATCGTCTTCCACCAGTGCGACTCCCGCCGGAAGAACACGATCACCGAGACCGAGACCAGCGCCTCGACCAACAGGATGGCCAGCACGGCCAGCGCGCTGAACCAGCTGAACATCGTGGCCACCGGGTCCTTGTGGGCCGCGGCGAAGACGATGATCACGGCGCCGGCGATGATCGAGGTGGCGACGGCGCCGTAGATCGGCGCGCCGTGCTTGTTCACCCGGTCCAGGGCACGCGGCAGCACCCGGGCCCGGCCGAGCGAGAAGAAGTAGCGCGCGGCGCTGTTCTGGAACGCCAGCAGACCGGCGAAGAGGGAGCTGAGCACCAGCCAGCTCATCAGGGTCGCCATCCAGCCGCCGACGAAGTCACGCGCCACCGAGTAGACGACCTGCTCGGGGCTGCCCAGGTCGCCGGAGATCTTCATGACGTTGCCGACCACGTGCTCGCTGCCGACGCCGCTGACGATCGCCCACGAGGTGATCGCGAACAGCACGGCGATCAGGCTGACGGCGGTGTAGGTGGCGATCGGGACGGCGCGCTTGGGGTTCTTGGTCTCCTCGGCGTAGATGGCAGTCGCCTCGAAGCCGATGTAGGACGCGAACGCGAACGCCAGCGCGATGCCGGCACCGCCGTTGAGGCCGCCGGCGAAGATGTGGTTCGGCGCGAACGAGGCGCCGAAGTGCAGGCCGTCGGGGCCGCCGCCCTTGACGATGACGACCACGGCGGTGGTCAGCAGGGAGAGGATCTCGGTGCCCATCAGTACGCCGAGGACCTTGGCGCCGATGTCGACCTGCAGGATCGAGAGCACGGTGACGACCGCCCAGGCGATCAGGCACCAGGCCCACCAGGACAGGTTGATGCCGAGCTTGTCGTCCATCTGCGCGGCGCAGACGGCGCCGAAGAAGCCGTAGATGGCCAGCTGCACGGCCAGGTAGGCGAGCAACGAGACGAATGCCGAGGCGACGCCGGGCACGGCGCCCAGGCCCCGGCCGACGAAGGCGAAGAACGCGCCGGTGTTGCTGACCCGGTGGCTCATCGTCGAGTAGCCGACGCTGAAGAGCAGCAGCACGATGCCGGCGACGAGGTAGGCGCCCGGTGCGGCGGCGCCGTTGCCGAGGCCGATGGCGATCGGCACCGCGCCGGTCATGCCGACCAGCGGTGCGGCGGCGGCCACGACGAAGAAGACGATGCCGGCGATGCCGAGCTTGTTGGCAGCCAGGCTCTCGCCGGCCGACTCGGGCACGTCGGCGGCCGACTCGATCTGAACGGTCATGGGGATTCCTCCTGGGTCGGCGAGCGGCGGGCCCGAGTGCGACGCCGCACCGATCACATGTGGCTGTGATGTAGGGCACGCACAGTAGTTCGGACCCAAACGACCTGTCGAGGGTTTCGCCCGAAAATGTTCGCGGCCGAACGACTCCCTTGACCCCCGGCCTCCCCGCGAATACGTTTGGGTCCAAACGATTGTGGAGGCTCCCGCCTGCCCTACGCCGCTTGATGGAGGATCGATGAATCAGCATGTCGCGACGGTCGAGGGCGTCGAGGTCGACACCCGGCACTGGATCGGGGGAGAGCGGGTCGCCTCCGCGTCGACGTTCGACGACATCTCGCCGATCGACGAGACCGTGATCGCGCAGGTGCACGCCGGTGGTGCCGCCGAGGTCGACCGGGCGGTCGCCGCGGCGCGGGCGGCGTTCCCGGCCTGGGCCGCGCTGCCGGTGAGCGAGCGCGGTGCGATCCTGCGCCGCGTCGCCGAGGGCATCGAGGCGCGCGTGGAGGACCTCTCGCGGGTCGAGACCCGCGACAACGGCTCGCTCATCCGCAGCCACCGTCGCGGCGTCATGCCGCGCGTGGCGATGAACTTCCGGGCCTTCGCCGACTTCGCCGAGCACAAGCTGGGTCATCCCGACATGGAGGTGCCCGGGCGTGGCCACCGCGAGCGGATCACCTACGACCCCGCCGGCGTGGTCGCGATCATCACGCCCTGGAACGCGCCGCTGATGCTGGCGACCTGGCGGATCGGCCCGGCCCTGGCCGCCGGCAACACGGTCGTCGTCAAGCCGCCGGAGTGGGCTCCGCTGACCGCGAGCCTGCTGGCCGACATCATGGCCGAGGCCGGCGTACCGGCGGGGGTCTTCAACGTCGTGCAGGGCACCGGGCTCGACGCCGGCGCGCCGCTGACCGCCCACCCCGGCATCAATCGGCTCGCCTTCACCGGCTCGGTCCCGACCGCCGGCGTCATCGCCCAGGCGGCAGCCCGCAACATCGTCCCGCTCTCCTTCGAGCTCGGTGGCAAGTCGCCGCTCGTGGTGCTCGAGGACGCCGACCTCGACCTGGCCGTCGAGTTGGCCGTCGAGCAGTTCGACAACGCCGGCCAGGTCTGCCTCAAGGCGGCCCGGATGCTGGTCCACTCCTCGCTCGTCGACGAGTTCACCCAGCGCGTCGTCGCCGGGGCCGAGAAGCTGGTCCAGGGCGACCCGCGCGACGAGGCCACCGACGTCTCCGCGCTCATCTCCCGGCGCCACTTCGAGCAGATCAGCGGCTTCGTCGAGCGTGCCATCGCCGATGGCGCCACGGTGCTGCTCGGCGGCGGCCCCAACGACGACCTGGGTGGCCTCTACTTCCGCCCGACGATCCTGACCGGGGCCGCGCCGGACGCCGAGATCATGACCGAGGAGGTCTTCGGGCCGGTCATCACCATCGAGTCTTTCGAGACCGAGGCCGAGGCGGTCGCCCGGGCCAACGACACCCGCTTCGGGCTGGCCGCCACGCTGGTCACGGGGAGCAAGGAGACCGCCGAGCGGGTCTCGGCGCAGCTCAACGCCGGCACCGTGTGGGTCAACTGCTTCTTCGTCCGCGACCTCGAGGCGCCCTTCGGCGGCAACGGCAAGTCCGGCATCGGCCGCGAGGGCGGGCTGTGGTCCTTCGATTTCTACACCGACATCAAGAACAGTGTCTTCAGCCCCAGCGGCTGGAAGGAGTGAGTCATGGGTGAGGTGGTCGGCGCCGGCCTGCTGGCGCACGTCCCGACGATCGTGCTTCCCGAGGCGATCCGTCGCGAGCTCAACAACGGCGAGGACAGCACCCTGGTCTCCGGACTGGAGCAGCTGCGCCGCGACGTCTTCGAGACGGTGGACTACGACACCGTCGTGGTCCTCGACTCGCACTGGGCCACCACGGTCGAGTTCGTGGTCACCGCGCAGGACCGTCGCTCCGGGCTGTTCACCTCAGAGGAACTGCCGCGCGGCATGTCCCGGCGGCCCTTCGACTTCCCCGGCGACCCCGAGCTGGCCCACCTGATCGCCGCCCAGGCCGAGAAGCACTCCACCTGGATCACCGCGATCGAGGACCACTGGCTGCCGATCTTCTACGCCACCACGAACCTGTGGGAGTTCCTCGGCCAGGGCCTGCCCGACAAGCGCTGGGTCTCGATCGGCGTGTGCCAGACCGCCGACGGCGAGGACTGCTACCGGCTCGGCCGCGCGCTGGGCGACGCGATCGCCGCCTCGGACCGCAAGGTGCTGCTGATCGCCTCGGGCGCGCTCTCGCACACGTTCTGGCCGCTGCGGCAGCTGCGCGACCACGAGGCCGCCGGACACGAGCACATCTACTCGCCCGAGGCGCTGGCCGCCGACCTGGAGCGGATCGAGTGGTTCAAGGCCGGCGACCACAAGCGGGTCATCGACACCATGCCCGAGTTCCTCCGCTTCCGCCCGGAGGCGAAGTTCATGCACTACCAGATGATGATCGGCGCCATCGGCGAGGAGCTGTGCACGGCGCCGGGCCGCCAGTACGGCGAGTACGAGAACTCCGTCGGCACCGGGCAGGTGCATCTCTGGTTCGACCGGCCCGAGGGCGGCTTCCCGCGCCCCAAGGCCACCCCCACCGATCCCGACTTCGTGCGCCAGTCCGGCGCCCCCGACGTGCCGGCCGCCGGCTGAGAGAGGCATCCTCCATGACCCTGCGCGAGACCCGCCGCATCCTCCTGGACGGCAACGCCGTCGACGTCGTACGCCGCGGTGACGACCTGGTCGCCGGCGACGGCCGCGTCGTCGCGATCGCCGATGCCGTCCACCTGCCCCCGGTGACACCGCAGAAGATCATCTGCGTGCACCTGAACTACTCCAGCCGCGTCGAGGAGTTCGGTACGACGCTGCCGCCGGCGCCGACGTACTTCCACAAGCCGGTCACGGCGCTCAACGCCCACGACGCCGCCGTGGTCCGCCCCGAGGGCTGCAAGTGGCTCAACTACGAGGGTGAGATCGCGATCGTGATCGGCAGGACGTGCCGCAACATCGCGCCCGAGGAGGCCGGGGAGTACATCCGCGGCTACACGGTCGCCAACGACTACGGCCTGCACGACTTCCGTGACACCGACGCCGGCTCGATGCTGCGCGTCAAGGGCGCCGACACGCTCTGCCCGGTCGGGCCCGGCGTCGTCGAGGGCTGGGACTTCCGCGGCAAGCGGATCCGCACCATCGTCAACGGCGAGGTGAAGCAGGACGGCAGCACCGATGAGATGGAGTGGGACATGCACTACCTCGTCGCCGACATCGCCCGCACCATCACGCTGCACCCCGGCGACCTGCTCCTGTCCGGTACGCCGGCGATCTCGCGCACCGTCTACCCCGGCGACATCGTCGAGGTCGAGGTCGAGGGCCTCGGCACGCTGCGCAACCACATCGTGTCCGGTCCGACGCCGATCCGCACCGACGTGGGCGCCCAGCCGACCGAGTCCGAGGAGGTCCTCTCCACCGCGCAGGGTGGCGACTGGGAGTTCCGCGGGATCCGCAAGCCGCAGCCGCCGGCGCACTGAACGGACCGGCGATGACTGTGACTGATCCGGTCACCGCGACCGACTGGGCCGGGCTCGCCGCCTCGCTGGCGGCGCCGACCGGTCTGCTCGTGGGCGGTGAGATCCGGGGCGCCGAGGCGACGCGGAAGCTCCTGACCCCGCGCGACGGCACCGTGCTCGCGGAGGTCGCCTGGGCGGGAGAGGCCGAGGTCGACGCTGCGGTCGCGGCCGCCCGACGGGCCTTCGACCACGGCCCCTGGCCCCGGCTGCACCCGCGCGAGCGCGGCGAGATCCTGCAGCGCTTCGCGGCGCTGGTCGAGGAGCATCGCGCCGAGATCGCGCTGCTGGTCGCCCTGGAGATGGGCAAGCCGATCCGGACCGCCTACGAGATCGAGCTGCGCGCGCTGGTCCGCACACTGCGCTACTACGGCGAGCTGGCCGACAAGGAGCACGGCGAGGTCACCCCGACCACCGCGGGCGACCTGTCGATCGTGACCCGCGAGCCGGCCGGCGTGGTGGCCGCGGTGGTGCCGTGGAACTTCCCGCTCACGCTCGCGGGGTGGAAGTTCGCGCCGGCGCTGGCGGCCGGCTGCACCGTCGTGCTCAAGACCGCCGAGCAGTCGCCGCTGTCCATGCAGCGGGTGGCGCAGCTCGGCCTGGAGGCCGGGCTGCCGGCCGGCGTACTCAATGTCGTCAACGGCGACGGCGTGGTCACCGGTCAGGCGCTCGGCCGGCACCGGGACGTCGACATCCTCACGTTCACCGGATCGACCGAGGTGGGGCGGCACTTCCTGCGCTACTCCGCCGACAGCAACCTCAAGCGGGTCTACCTGGAGCTGGGCGGCAAGTCGCCCAACATCATCCTGCCCGACGCACCCGACCTCGACGCCGCCGCCGACACCGCGGCGTGGGCGATCTTCTTCAACTCCGGCGAGATGTGTACGGCGGGCTCGCGGCTGATCCTGCACCGCGACATCGCCGCGCGGGTCGTCGACCGGATCGTCGCCACCGCCGCTGACTGGGCGCCCGGCGATCCGCTGGACCCCACCACCGCGATGGGGCCGCTGGTCGACGAGCGGTCGCTGGCGCGGGTGCTCGGCCAGCTCGACGACGGCGTCGCGGCCGGCGCGCGGGTGCTCACCGGCGGACGCCGTACCCGCGTGGACAGTGGCGGCCCCTACCTGGAGCCGACCGTCGTCACCGGTCTGGCCGCCGACAACGTCCTGCTGCGCGAGGAGCTGTTCGCGCCGGTGCTCTCGGTGGTCGAGGTCTCCTCGGAGGAGGAGGCGGTGGCCGTCGCCGGCGACACGCCCTACGGCCTGGCCGCCGCGGTGTGGACCGCCGACCTCGGCGCCGCTCACCGCGTCGCCCGGCGGCTGCGCGCCGGCACCGTGTGGGTGAACTGCTACGAGGAGGGCGATCTCAGCGTCCCCTTCGGCGGCGTCAAGCTCTCCGGTTTCGGCCGGGACAAGTCGCGACATGCGCTGGCGGAGTACTCCGACCTCAAGACCACCTGGATCCACTATGGCTGATGTGACAGTGACACGGCGGCCGCGCATCGTGCTGCCGGCACGCTTCTCCACCAGCGCCGCCGCGCTCCGGTACGGCGCCGAGGTGACCGCCCGCAAGCTGGTCGAGGCGGTCTGGGCGGCCGGCGGCGAGCCGCTGGTGCTGCACCCGCACGCGCCCGGCGGCGTGGCCGACGAGGCCGAGATCGCGGCCCGGCTGGAGGTCGCCGACGGCGTACTCCTGCCCGGTGGGGGCGACCTCGCCGCGCACTGGACCGGGCAGGAGCCGCACCCGACCCTCTACGACGTCGACGAGGAGCAGGACGCCTTCGACCTCGGCCTGGCCCGGGTCGCGCTCGCTCGCGGCGTGCCGGTGCTGGCCATCTGCCGCGGGCTGCAGGTCGTCAACGCGGCCCTGGGCGGCACGGTGGTCCAGGACATGGACGCCGAGTACGGCGAAGGCTGCCACCACCGTCACCGCGTGCACAAGGTCGCCGTCGCGCCGGACTCGGCGCTGACCGACGTGGTGGGCGCCGCGGTCGAGGTGTCCTGCTACCACCACCAGTGCTTGGCCACGCTGGGCGAGGGCCTGCGCGTCGTCGCCCGGGCCGAGGACGGCGTCATCGAGGCGGTCGAGCTGACCGAGCCGCGCGGCTGGTTCCTCGGGGTGCAGTGGCATCCGGAGGACACCTGGGACAGCGCACCCGAGCAGCGCGCGGTCTTCGAGGCGCTCGTGGCGGCCTCTGCCTGAACGGCGATGGTGGGGTGCGTCGAGCACCCCACCATCACTCCTCCTCGGAGACCTCGACCAGGGTTCGTAGCGCCTCGGTCATGGTGCGCAGGCTGGTCGGCTTGACCGCCGCGACCACCGCCGACTCGGTCTTGTTGAACTCGGGGTAGATGCGCTCCATCAGCTCCCGGCCGGCGGCGGTGAGCTCGAGGTTGACCAGCCGCCTGTCGACGGTGCTGGGGATCCGCTCGATCAGCCCGCGCGCGCCGAGCGTCTTGGCCACGCCGGTCAGCGTGCCCTTGCTGATGCCGACCGACTCGGCGACCTCGCGCGTCTCCATGGAGTTCCAGATCCACAGGTTCCAGAGCACCAGGAAGCCGGTCCAGGTCAGGTCGTTGGGCCGCAGGACGCTGTTGGTCAGCCGTCCACGGACGGCGTTGGCGGCGCGATAGAGGCTGAGGAGAGCGTGCGACGCGTCGAAGTCCAGCGGGAGATGCTGGACCCGATCCTGCGTCGCACGCTCGACCTCGGCGAGCGTGTGCTGGTCGGGCATGCCCGAACTCTAGGCGACCGGATCAGGCCCAGGTGGCCCCATCGGTGACCCGGGACAGGCTCGTGCCGCCGTTCCACACCACGCCCACCTGGCGGTAGTAGCCGCCGATGATCTCCTCGACGTGCAGGTCGGCGAGCTCCTCGGTGGGGGAGTCGAACAGCCGCAGCTCGACGTCCCCGCGCCAGGCCTGGCCGCCCTCGAACGAGGCGGCGCCCGAGGAGATGAGCTCGGCGTACGCGTCGCCGTCGCCGGCGATGTCGGGCAGGATGCGGTGATGGGCCATCGGGTGGCCGTTGACGAAGCCGTTGGTGTCCGACTCCTCGCGCAGGGTCAGGACCGCCTCGGCCAGCCGCCGGTCGCCCGCGGCCAGGGTGGCGCCGAAGACACCGCCCGGGGCGATCTGCGGGGCAGCCTGGGCGAACGGGTGCGGCCGGGTCTGCCACATCGAGCCGAGCTTCTTGGGGTAGCCCTGGTGCAGGCCGCGGCCGATCGCGAAGTCCTTGTCCACCCAGATGTAGACGCAGCGGGAGTAGGTCACGCCGCGGAAGGCGCAGCGAACGACGACGAACGCCTCCTTGTACTGCGACCGGATCGGGTCGAGCAGTTCCTCACGGCTGCTGGAGCAGGACTGCCAGTCGGCCCAGATCAGCGCGACCGCGCCGGGGTCCTCGGGTGCCAGCTCGAGCGGGTCGGGCAGCAGCGCCCGGACCTTGGCCGGGTCGGTGCGGTACTCGACGGTGAGCAGATCGCCGGAGTACTGCCACGGCGGGTCGGGGATCAGCGACGAGCGCCCCGTCTCGGTGCGGGGGTAGAGGAAGCCGTTGAGCTGGCGCAAGATGCACTCCTGGAGATCGTTTGGGTCCATACGATATGGAATCGCGGGCCTGGCGACAAGGGGTTGTGTGGTCCCATTCACAGGTCTATTGTTCGGGTCCAAACGATGTCCCACATGATCTGGAAGGACGCATCGTGAGCCACTTCGACACCAGCGGCCTGGCGCCAGCACGCGACCGGCTGACCGAGGACGGCATCGACGTCGTGCGGCTCGGCTACTCCGACCTGATCGGTGTGGACCGCGGTCGCGACGTCTTGGTCAGCCGCTTCGACCGGACCGTCGGCGGCGGCGTGGCCTTCTGCCGGTCGGTCTACACCACCACGCCGCTGGGCGGCGTCGTCGACTTCAACGGCGGCCTCTCCGCGGGCCTGCCCGACATCGTGGCCTTTCCCGACCTTGACACCCTGCAGGCGGTGCCGTGGGAGCCCGGTGTCGCGCACTGCATCGCCGATGTGTTCAACCCCGACGGCACGCCGTCGCAGGAGAGCCCCCGTTACGTGCTGCGCCAGCTCGTCGAGCAGTTCGCCGCGCTCGGCCTGCGCCCGATCGTGGGCCCGGAGCTGGAGTTCTACGTCCTGGAGCCCGCCGAGGGCACGCCGACCGGCTGGCGGCGGTACGGCGAGAGCACCGGCCACGTCTACACCACCGGCCGCAAGGGCGATCCGGAGAACACCCTCCTCGACGCGCTGCGCCACCTCGGCAACTACGGCCTGGAGGTCGTCGCGGCCAACCACGAGTTCTGTTCGGGTCAGTACGAGATCAACATGTGGCACAGCGACGCGCTGGACGCGGCCGACCGGGCCCACCGGTTCAAGGACGCGGTCAAGGAGCTCGCCCGCCGCCGCGGTCAGCTGGCGACGTTCATGCCCAAGCCGTTCAACGACGAGGGTGGCTCCGGCTTCCACCTGCACTTCTCGATCGTCGACGACGCGGGCGCCCCGCTGTTCGCCGACCCCGCCGCCGAGGACGGCCTCTCCGAGCTCGCCCGCTGGGCGATCGGCGGCATCCTCGCGCATGCTCCGTCCATCGCCGCGATCGCCAACCCGACGGTCAACTCCTACAAGCGCTTCGGTCCCGACACCCTGGCTCCCTGGCTGATCGACTGGGGGCTGGACAACCGCAGCGCGATGCTGCGCGTCCCGCCGGAGCGCGGCGGCGCCACCCGCCTCGAGCTGCGGCTCGGCGACGCGAGCGCCAACTCCTACCTCGCCATCGCCGGCATGCTCGCGGGCGCCCTGCTGGGCATCCGCAACAAGATCGAGCCGCCGGAGGCGCTGGTCGGCTACGGCTACGACACCGAGCGCGCGGAGATGCTCCCGCAAGGCCTCGGCCAGGCGCTCGACGCCCTCGAGCGGGACAAGGAGATCGGCGACCTGCTCGGGACGCCGTTCGTCGAGGCCTTCCTCGCCTACAAGCGCGACGAGCTCCAGCGCTTCCAGTCGGCCGTCACCGACTGGGAGTTCCGCGAGTACGCCCACCACCTCTGAGCTTCCTAGGAGATCACCACCATGCCCCGTCACGCTCCCGTCCCTCTCGCCGAGGTCGACCTCGCTGACATCGACGGCTTCGCCAACGAGCGCGGCTACGCCCAGTTCGACACGCTGCGCGCCGAGGACCCGGTCCACTGGACGCCCGAGACCACCGGTCAGGGCTTCTGGAGCGTCACCCGCTACGAGGACATCTGGACGGTCGACCGCGATCCGGAGACGTTCACCTCGACCCAGTTCGTCAACCTCGAGGACGTCGACGACGACCTGCGCGACGCACGTCGCTCGCTGCTGGAGACCGACGGCGCCCGCCACACCGCGCTGCGTCACCTGATCCACCGCGAGTTCAGCCCCCGCAACCTGATGAAGAACTACGAGGCGTTCCTGCGCCAGCTCACCAAGCAGACCGTCGACCGCGCGTTCGCGGCGGCTGCGGAGAACGACGGCCGGATCGACTTCGTCAAGCTGATCAGTGCCGACTTCCCGATCCAGGTGCTGGCGCGGCTGCTCGACGTACCCGCCGACCACACGCCCCAGCTGATCGCCTGGGGCAACGAGATGGTCGCCAACACCGACCCCGACTACGCCAAGGTGCGTCTCGACGACCCCGAGTCGGAGAAGTACAAGCACCTGCCGTTCCGCTCGCCCACGGTGCTCGACGTGTGGGCCTACGGCAACGAGCTGCGCGAGGGACGCATCGGGGGCGACGGCACCGACCTGGTGTCGATCCTGGCCAACAAGATGCCGGGTGACGGCGTACCGCTGAGCCAGCAGGACTTCAACAACTACTTCTCGCTGCTGGTCATCGCGGGCAACGAGACCACCCGGCACGCCATCAGCCAGTCGATGCTCGGCCTGCTCGAGCAGCGCGAGCAGCTCGAGATCCTGCGCGACAAGCCGGAGCTGATGGAGACTGCCGTCGAGGAGCTGCTGCGGTGGGCCTCGCCGGTCTACCACTTCCGCCGTACGGCGACCCGCGACGTGGAGCTGGGTGGCAAGGAGATCAAGGAAGGCGACAAGGTCGTGATGTGGTTCGCCTCGGGCAACCGGGACGAGCGCGTCTTCGAGGACCCCTACACGATCGACGTCACCCGCACGAACGTCGACCACATGACCTTCGGCAAGGGCAGCCCGCACCTGTGCCTGGGCAACAACCTGGCGCGTCTGGAGATCAAGCTGATGTTCCAGGAGCTGCTGCCGCGGCTGGCCGACATCGAGCTGGTCGGCGAGGTACGCCGGGTTCGCAGCAACTTCGTCAACGGCATCAAGAGCCTCCCGGTGAAGGTCGCCGAGGCATGATCCGCCGCCCGCGCCAAAGTGTCACGGTGACACTTTGGTGACGGCACGATGCCCGCCCGGGCGAGGATCTGGGCGAGCCGGGGCCGCGAGAGCGCGTCCTTCCAGCCCCAGCGAGCCGCGCGGGGGCGGTGTCGACGGATCCGGTCCTCTCGGGCCTTCTCGTCCCACAGGACCTGCTGGGGCGTCCGGTCGCCGGCGAGCTCCTGCTCGAAGTACTTGCCTTCGCCGTCGAACTCACCGAACGCCTCCAGCTCGGGCCAGTCGAAGTCCACGATGTCGTCGCCGGGCTCGTCGAGCCGCGGGAAGCGCACCTGGAGGTCAGGCATCGGCACGCCGAGGAGCGCCATCTGGCCTCGGCTGAGCGATTCGCCGGCCGATCCCGAGCGAGGATCGGCGAGTCGGAGGTGACGTACGGCGCGGGAGCCACCCTTCATCCGGGGCGGGATGAGATCGATCAGCGTCTCGGTGACAGTCTCCGCATTGCCCTCCTCGGCCAGGGCGCGCACCAGGTGGTCGAGCGGGAGGAGCACGTTCGGCAGCCTCCCCGTGGCGGCCAACTGCACGGCTGTCCAGGCGCGTGAGGTGATCTGAAGCCCATTCGGCAGTGTGACGATCTGCTCGTCGGGGATCGCGTTGCGATGTATCTGAACGCCCGCAGTGGTTCTTCGCGCCGCCCCGGGCTGGGTCGCGTGCACATAGGCCAGGTCCGGCACCAGCTGCGGACACCCCCACAGCACCGCGGCGGACGCGTGGGAGAAGACCAGGCTGCTCACTCGTGCATCTGTCGTGGCCATGACGCGCAGCCGATGCTGGTCGGCGGCATTGAGCTGGGCGCTGCGTGGGCGGAAGTAGCCCCGCCGAACCCGGGTCAGGTCACGGTCGAGATGCGGTGGTTCGCCGCCCTCCAGGCGGCGGACACGGGTGGAGACCAGCAGGTCCTGCGGCTCGAGTGCATCAGACATGCGTCGAGCATCCGTGCTCGCGTGGAGCGAGCGCATCCCACCTTCGCGGATCTGTGGAAAACCAAAGTGTCACGGTGACACTTTGGCGCGTGGGTGACAGATCGGAAGTGTCACCCACGCCGCGAACTGTCACGGTGACACTTTGCGGGTCAGGCGTCGAGAACCAGCCGCGGGCCCTTGCAGCGGGAGACGCAGACCATCATGCAGTCGTTGGCGGCCTTCTCCTCATCGTCGAGCACCGAGTCGCGGTGGTCGACCTCGCCCTCGAGGACCATCTGCTCGCAGGTGCCGCAGGTGCCCTCCTGGCAGGAGCTGAGCACGGGAATGCCGGCGCCGCGCATGACCTCGAGCACGGTCTGGTCGGCCTCGACCGTGAGGGTCTTGCCCGAGCGCTCCAGCACCAGCTCGAAGGCGGTGTCGCCGGAGGTGTCGATGTCGAGTGCGGTGAAGCGCTCCAGGTGCAGGCTGTTGACCGGCCATCGCTCGCAGCCGCGCTCGACGGCGTTCAGCAGCGGCTCGGGGCCGCAGCAGTAGACCAGGGTGCCGCCAGCGGGGGTGCCGAGGATCGCGGTCAGGTCGAGCAGGCCCTGCTCGTCCTGCGGCACGAGGTGCACCCGGTCGCCGTACTTGGCCAGCAGGTCGGTGAAGGCCATCGACGTCGCCGACCGCCCGCCGTAGTGCAGCGTCCAGTCGGCGCCGCGGGCCTCGGCCTCGGCGATCATCGGCAGGATGGGGGTGATGCCGATGCCGCCGGCGATGAAGATGTAGCGGGTGCTCGGCTTCAGGCTGAAGTGGTTGCGCGGGCCGCGCACGGTGATCCGGTCGCCGGTCTTGAGGCGGTGTACGGCGACAGAGCCGCCGCGGCTCTCCGGCTCGAGCAGAACCGCCACCTGGTACTGGCTGCGGTCGGCCGGGTCGCCGCACAGCGAGTACTGCCGGACCAGGTCCTCGCCCAGCACGAGGTCGATGTGGGCGCCCGGTGCCCAGGCCGGCAGCTCCGTCCCGTCCTGCGCCCGGAGCGTGAGGAGGACTACCTGGTCGGCGACCGTCTCGACGGAGCGCACGACTGCGTCGATCTCGGCCTCGGCGGTGGTGCGAGGTTCGGCGAGTGCCTGGCTCATGGAGTGCCCTTTCGAAAAACGTTTGTATCCAAACGATATGTCGGATCGCGGCTCGGGTCTAGGGGTTCGCCGGTGCGATCTTGTCGAGGAACGCGTCGACCAGGCGGTGCGCGCGCTCCCGGTTGCGGGCGGCCAGGCCGGCGGTCTCGGCGATCAGGGTCTCCGGGTCGAACCCGGCGGCTCGGGCGTTCTCGTAGCCGCCGTTCTCCAGCCAGCCCAGCAGCGACGCCTCGGTCAGCTCGGGATGGAACTGCACGGCCAGGTTGCGGCGCAGCGAGAACGCCTGCGGGGCGTGGGCGCTGGCCGCGATCGGCCGCGCGTCCGCCGGGGCGGTCCACCTGTCGAAGTGCCACTGGAACCACGGACCCGAGGCGACCACGTCCTCGTCGTCGCTGGTCACGTCGACCCAGCCGATCTCGCAGTGCTCGGCGCGCTGCACCGAGCCGCCGTGCGCCTGGGCGAGCAGCTGGCCGCCGAAGCAGATCCCCAACACGGGTACGCCGGCGGCGTCGGCGGCCTGCACCTGCTTGAGCTCGTCGTGGAGCCAGGTGCCGATGGCCTCGTGGTCGTAGACCGACCAGACGGCGCCGAAGAGGACGACCGCGTCGTAGGCGGTGAAGTCGGGGAACGCCGCCTCGACGCCGGGATTGGCGAAATGCTCCTCCGGTACGACGAGGTGGTGCTCGAGCACATAGCCGCGTCGCTCGAGCTGCTCGGCGATCGGTCCGGCGGGGGAGACGTGGTCATGGGCTACGACGAGGGCACGCATGGCCGCCACCCTAGCCCATCGTTTGGGTCCAAACGAGGGGTTGAGGGGATGGATCAGTGCGTGATCGAGGCGAGCGCCGCCCAGGTCTCTTCCAGGGAGGAGGTCTCGTCCATCCGCTGCCGCAGGAACGCCTCGATCTGCGGCATCCGGGCGAGGGCGGCGTCGGCGTCGGGGGAGGAGCCGGCGACGTACGCGCCGATCTCGACCAGCTCCTTGACGGAGCGGTGGGCGGCCAGCATCCGGCGCAGCATGGTCGCGTCGGCCTGCTGCTCGGGGGTGCAGACCGCCGCGGTGAGCCGGGAGATCGACTCCAGCACGTCCACGGCGGGGAAGTGGCCGGCGGTGGCCAGCTCGCGGGTGAGCACGATGTGGCCGTCCAGGATCGAGCGGGCGGTGTCGCCGATCGGATCCTGCAGGTCGTCGCCCTCGACCAGCACGGTGTAGAGGCCGGTGATCGAGCCGGTCGGGGAGGTGCCGGCGCGCTCCAGCAGCCGCGGCATCAGACCGAAGACCGACGGCGGGTAGCCGCGCGTGGCCGGCGGCTCGCCGGCGGAGAGGCCGATCTCGCGCTGTGCCATCGCGACCCGGGTCAGCGAGTCCATCATCAGTACCACGTGCCGACCGGCGTCGCGGAACCACTCCGCGATCCGGGTCGCGACGAACGCCGCGCGCAGCCGCTCGACGGCCGGCGCGTCCGAGGTGGCCACCACGACCACGGAGCGGGCCAGGCCCTCGGGGCCCAGGTCGTTGTCGATGAACTCGCGCAGCTCGCGGCCGCGCTCCCCGACGAGCGCGATCACCGACACGTCCGCCGAGGAGCCGCGGGCGATCATCGACAGCAGCGACGACTTGCCGACGCCGGAGCCGGCCATGATGCCGATGCGCTGGCCGCGACCGCAGGGCACCAGGCCGTCCAGGGCGCGTACGCCGAGACCGAGCGGCTCGGTGATCCGCGGCCGCTGCAGGGCGTGCGGCGCGGTCGCGTCGACCGTCACGGACTCCAGCCCGAGGGTGTCCAGGGCCGGGCCCCCGTCCACCGGCCGGCCCAGCCCGTCCAGCACCCGGCCGCGCAGCGCCTCGCCGACCAGCAGCCGCAGCGGCCCGCCGGTGTGCCGGACCAGGTCGCCGACCCGAACACCGTGCACGCTGCCCAGCGGCAGGCACACCGCGCCGTCGGTCCGCAGCGCGACCACCTCGGCGAGCAGCTCGTCGCGGATCTCGACCAGGTCGCCGATCGCGACCGAGAGCCCGGTGACCAGCAGGTGCAGGCCGGCAAGCTCGGTGACGGTGCCGAGCCGCCGCGGCTGCGCGGCGGCCAGGGCGCGCTCGCGGACCGCCGGGGTCAGCACGCTCACGCGAGCGCCTCGCGCACCCGCTCCAGCGCCGAGCCGACCCGCAGGTCGATGACGGCGCCGTCGTAGCTCACCAGTGCGTCCGCTCGCTCCAGCGTCGCGTCGGCGACGACCTTCAGGCCGAGTTCCTCCAGCTCGACGGCGGCCGCTCCGGCGGCGATGTCGGGATGCATCCGGACGGTGGCCAGGACGCCCGGCGGCAGCAGCCGCAGCACTCGGCGGACCACATCGGCCGAGGTGACGACCGACACCTCACGGCCGACCAGCTCCTCGACCAGGGCCCAGGCGAGGTCGGTGGCCCGCTCCTCGACCCGGGCGCACAGCGCGCCGAGCAGGCCGTGCACCTCGTCGGCCGCCCGAGCCAGGGCGACCAGTGCCTCGGCGTGCTCGGCCTCGCGGCGCGCCTCCGCCTCGGCATGGCGGGCGGCGACCTCCTCGGCGGCGCGGCGGGCCTCGGCCTCGGCCTCGCGGCGGCCCTGTGCCCAGCCCACGGCGTACCCCTGGGCCTCGGCGGCGGCCCGCGTGGCCGAGGCGACCTCGCCGAGCAGCGATTCAGCGACCGGGTCGCCGAGCAGGTTCGCGTCGCCGTGCCGAGTCCACACACCGGTGCGCAGCTCGGGGGTGGGCAGCGCCGTCACCTCGCCGACCTCGTCGGAGGGTACGACGGGGGCGACGGTCACCGAGCCGAGCGGCGCGAGCCCGTCGACGAACCGGTCAGAGGATGAGCTCATCGTCGTTCCCGCGGCGGACCATGATCTGGCCCTGCTCCTCGAGCTGGCGGATGGTGCGGATGACCGCCTGCTGGGCCTCCTCGACCTGCGCGAGCCGGACGGCGCCGAGCAGCTCGATCTCCTCGAGGAGGTTCTCGGCCGCGCGCTGCGACAGGTTGCCGGTGATCTTGGCGCGCACCGCCTCGCTGACGCCCTTGAGCGCGAGGGCGAGGTCGCCGGCGTCGACCTGGCGCAGCACCTGCTGCACCGACCGGTCGTCGAGGCCGACGATGTCCTCGAACATGAACATCCGGCTCTTGACCTCGTCGGCCAGCTCGGGGTCCAGGCCCTCCAAGCCCTCGACGATCTGGCGCTCGGTGGGCCGGTCGGAGCGGTTGATGACGTTGACCAGCGAGTCGACGCCGCCCACCCGCGACATCTCGGCGGGCTGCAGCATCGAGGAGAGCTTGCGCTCCAGGATCGACTCGACGGTGCGGATGATGTCAGGGTTGGTGCGGTCCATCACCGCGATCCGGTGCGCCACGATCGCCTGCTGGTACGCCGGCAGGCCGGACAGCAGCAGCGAGGCCTTGTCCGGGGTCATGTGGGCGAGCACGAGCGCGATCACCTGGGGATGCTCGTCGGCGATGAAACCGCGCAGCTGGGCCGGGTCGGCCCGGTGCAGGAACTGGAAGGGCATCTGCACCGCGGCGGCATGCAGCCGCTCCATGATCTCCTTGGCGCGGTCGGCGCCCAGCGACTGCTCCAGCAGCGACTGGGCGAACGCGAAGCCGCCCTGGCTGATGTGCGCGTGCGCCGTCATCAGGTCGCGGAACTCGGTCAGCACCTGCTCGGTCTCGCTCGCCGAGATCCGGTCGAGGCGGGCGATCTCGGCGGAGATCAGCTCGACCTCGCCGTCGGTGAGGTGCTCCATCACCGCCGAGGCCCGCTCCTTGCCGAGCTGGATCAGCAGGATCGCCGCCTTGCGCACGCCGAGCTGGCCCAGCGCGCCGGCGGTCGGCATCATCGAGACGCTCATCGGGGCCGCTCCACCAGCCAGCCGCGGAGGAGCGCGGCCACGTCCTCGGGCTGCTGGTCGACCAGGCCGTTGAGCTCGTGACGCAGGTTCTCCGCCTCGTCGTCCTCGGCCGCCTCCAGGGCGGCCAGCGCCGGGTTGGTCGCCTCCAGCTGGGCGGCGCGGGCGGCCGCGTCGGCGCGCAGCTGCTCGACGACGTACGTCGTGGCCTGCTCGCGGGCCTTGCGGCGGCGCCGCGCCTGGAGCCAGGCCAGCAGCAGCACCAGCGCCACGATCCCGCCGATCCCGACGTCGCGCAGCAGCTTCATCCGCTTGGCGTGCGCGTCTGCCGCCTGGGCGTCCGCGAGCTCCTTCGCGGCGGCCTGCTCGGCGGAGTGGTTGAACGGCATCGTGGTGACGTCGATGGTGTCGCCGCGCTTGGGGTCGATGCCGATCGCGGAGGCGATGAGCTGCTTGACCTGGGAGGGCTGGACCGTGCCGACGGCGGCGGCGTCCATCACCACGCCGACGTGCAGCGAGTTGATGCCGCCCGGTGCCTTGACGGTGTGCTGCCGGGTCTGGTCGACACCGTTGTCCGAGGTCTTCGTCTTGTTCTGGTACGTCGAGTTGCCGCTCGAGCCGGTGCCGGCCGTGGTGGAGTCCATCTGCCCGTCGGGCCCGACCACGCCGCCGATGCTGGCCGCGCCACTGGCCGGTCCCTGGTACTTCTCGTTGCCGGTGGTCTCCGACAGCGACGGCACCGTGGTCGACTTGCCGTAGGTCAGGCTGTCGGTGGTCTGCTGGTCGAAGTTCAGGTCGGCGGTGACGTTGGCGGTGGCGTTGCCCGGCCCGACCACCTTGTCGAGCACCTTCTGGATCTGGCTCTGCAGAGTGCTCTCGTAGCTGGCCGTCTGCTGAGCCTGGTTGGCGGCCGCCATCTCGCCGGTGCCGTCGTCGGGCGCGTTGAGCACGTTGCCGGCCGAGTCGGTCACGGTGACGTTGCCGGGGTCCAGGCCGTCGATGCTGGAGGCGACCAGGTGGACCACTGCCTGCACCTGCTGGCTGGACAGCGTCGTACCCGGGTCCAGGGCGAGCAGCACGGACGCGGTGGTCGGGTCCTGCTGGTCGGAGAAGACCTGCTTCTGCGGGATGGCCAGGTGGACGACGGCGGTCTGCACGCCGTTCATCGCCTCGAGGGTCTTGTCGAGCTCACCCTCCATCGCCCGCTTGAAGTCGGTCTGCTCCTGGAAGTCCGAGGTCGACAGGCTCTGGTTGTCCAGCAGCGAGTAACCGTCCGGGCTGGAGTTGCCGGCCGGGAGGTTCTTGCCGGACAGGGCGATCCGGGTGGCGTAGACGGACTTCTGCGGCACCTCGATGGTGGAGCCGTCGTCGGCGAGCTTGTAGGAGACGCCCTCCTTGTTGAGCTCGTCGATCACCGAGGACGCGTCGGAGCTGGCGAGATTGGTGTACAGCGGCGCGTACGTCGGGGCCGACACCCACCTGAAGACCAGGAAGGCGGCCAGGAGGAGGGCACCGGTGCCGACGATCGCCACGGCCTTCTGGCCATTGCTGAACTCGGAGAAGGCGCGCCGGTAGCGCGCCAGCAACTGGGTGAGGTTCTCGCGCATCGGTCAGCCTCAGATCTGCAGCGACATGATCTGGTTGAACGCCTGCAGACCCGTGTTGCGCAGCGAGACCGCGAGCTGGGTCGCGGTCGACGCCTCGGCGGCCGCGATGGTGTAGTCGTGGATGCTCGACAGGTCACCGGTGGCCGCCTTGACTGCGAGGTTGCTGCTGTCGTTCTGCAGACCCTCGAGCCGATCGAGGCCGTCGGCGAGCAGGTTGCCGAACTCGGCGCCGCTCGTGCTCTGGGTGCTCGCGGTGCCGGCGACCCCGGCCGCGCCGGAGACGCCGGTCGGGTCGGTGACCCCGGTGGCACTCGTCGTACCGTCGAGTGAGGGCATCGCCGGCATGGCGGGCAGGGCGGAGAGCGCCTGGACGGCGGGGATGCTCATGACTTGTGTCCGATCGAGAGCGCGGAGCCGTAGATGTCCTGCGCGGTCTTGGTCACCGAGACCGAGGCCTGGAAGCCGCGCTGGGCCATGATCAGCTGGCCCATCTCGCTGGCCATGTCGGTGTCGGGCGCGCGGACGTAGCCGTTGGCGTCGGCCAGCGGGCTGTCGGGCATGGAGACCTCGCGGCCCTGCGGGTCGCTCTCGGCGACGCCGGCGACCCGGACGCCGCCGTTCGGGTCGGCCTGGAAGATCGGGTACTGCGCCTGGAAGGCGTTGCCGCTGGTCGGCTCGTAGGTGTTGATGTTCGCGATGTTGTTGCCGATCGCGTCCATCCAGGTCTGGTGGGCGCCGAGCGACTCGTCGGCGACGCGGAGCAGGTCGAAGGCGGCCATCACATGCCCGTCGCTTCCTGCAGCAGCTGGTAGTGGTCGCCGATGGCCTGGCCGAGCACCTGGTACTGGTACTGGGTCTGGATCATCGCGACCTCCTCCTTGCGGAGGTCGACGTTGTTGCCGTTGGCCCCCACGGGCGTGTCGGTCGGCATCGTCCGGGCCGTGACCGCGGGCTGGACGTTGTCCTGCACCTGACCGGAGGAGATCGCCTCCTGCAGCGACGTCTCGAAGTCCACGCTGGACGCGCGGAAGTTGGGGGTGTCGACGTTGGCGATGTTGTTCGCCGTCACGTTCTGACGCATCGTGAGGCCGTCCAGCGCGGTGTGGAGCACCTCGCTGACAGCGTCGGATACGGCGAAGGACACTGGAGCCTCCAGTCGGGGGTACTGCAGGGCGTTGCCGATCCGTCGGCAGGGGCTGAGCTGTCCTTGCTCGCAGTGCTGTTCGGCGCCTCGCGGGGTCACCTGAGCCGCAATTGGGAAAAACTGGCTAGAGGGGCGCGCGGGCGGGAAAAACTGGCTAGCCAAGCGCCCGGATACGGCGATGCTGGCGGGTCCCACTAGCCAGTTTTTCGAGCGGCACCGCCAGCAGCCCCCAGGCCACTAGCCAGTTTCTGGCCACCCACCCAGGCCCGAGCCAGAGCCCCAACCCCAGCCCGGGCCCCAACCCCAGCCCGAGCCCCAACCCCAACCCCAGGCGCCCGCTACGCCACCAGTACGACGGAGAGCCGGCCTGCGCCGTACCCCGCGATGTCGATCTCGACGTCCTCGCGCCGGCCCAGGGTCAGCGCCTGGGCCTGTAGCTGCGGTGGCAGCGCGGGACCGGCCGGGTGCAGCTCGTGGAGGCGCAGGTGGTCGGCGCCGGGCGCGTTGAACAGTGAGGCGGCGACGTTGAGCACCTCGTAGAGGTTCTCTCGCAGCGTGTCGGGCAGCAGCCCCTCCTCGACGGCCGCCTCGGCGCCGCTCACCGGCACCAGGCCGATCGCAGCGCCGGCGTACGCCGACAGTGGCAGGTCGCAG
>NZ_DASZUF010000126.1:0-5866 GCF_035547795.1 Nocardioides sp. | reverse complement strand
GCCTCGACCGGGAACGTCGGCTGGTGTTCGCCGAGCGGGGCCATCCGGCTGGCGCGGGCGGCGCGGTCAACCTCCATGTTGAGGTCGCCGGTCAGCAGCAGCGGGCGCGGCAGCGCGCGCAGGGAGCGGGTCAGCGCCCGCAGCTGGTGGCCGTTCCACCACGGCAGGAACGACAGGTGGGTGGTGGCCACGGTGAGGACCCCCAGGGGCGAGTCGACGGTCGCCGCGACGGCCACTCGCGGCTCCTCGCGCACCAGCGTCGGCCAGCGCCGGTCGTGGAAGCGCATCGGCGCCGGTCCGGGCACGACCGGCAGCCGCACCACCTCCCAGGAGGTGGCCGGATAGCGGCTCAGCAGCGCGATGCCGTACGCCGCCGCGTCGGGTTGCTCGCGGCCCGTCGCGGCCGTCCAGGTGGCGCCGGGGCTGCCGGCCAGCGCCGCCACGAACCGGTGCTCGGCGGCGCCCATCGCCCGGGCCGCGACAGCGGTCAGGTCCGCGCCACCGGACCGATGCTGGTTGCGGTCGACCTCCTGCAGCGCCAGGACGTCGGCGTCGAGGCTGGCGATGGCGTCGGCGTACAGGCCCAGGTCGACCTCGTCCCGCTCGCGAGACCGGCCGTGCAGGATGTTGAACGTCACCACGCGCACGATCGGGCGGTACCCGCTCGGCATGGCCGGTCACGCGCCCGGGTATCGAACTGCCATGCCTGACGAGGTACGCCGGGGCCTGCGCGAGGCGCTCAAGACGGTCGCCGTCGCGCTGAAGGAGGGCTCCCTGAACAAGGGGGCGCCGTTCGCCCTCGCGGGCAGCTACGCGCTGTGGGCCCGCGGCGGCCCCGAGCCCGACCACGACGTCGACTTCATGGTCGCCGAGCAGGACGCGCCGGCGGCGATGGCGCTGCTGGCCGAGCACGGGCTGCAGGTGGTGCAGCCGCCCGAGGACTGGCTGTTCAAGGTCTTCATCGGCGACTCGATGGTCGACGTGATCTTCCGCAGCGCCGGCGTGTCCGTCGAGCGCAGCCACTTCGCCGGCGTCGACGAGTTGGAGGTCGAGTCCGTCGCGATGCCGGTGCTCGCCGCGACCACGCTGATGACCGACAAGCTGCTCGCGATGGAGGAGCACGCCTGCGACTTCGGCGCCGTCCTCCCCGCCGCGCGGGCGGTGCGTGAGCAGATCGACTGGGCCAGTGTGCGTACCGCCGTCAAGGGCAACCCGTACGCCGAGGCGTTCCTCTACCTGCTCGACCGGCTCGCCATCAGCTCGGCCACCTGACGTCAGGGGATCAGCACGACCTTCCCGGCGGCGTGGTTCTCGGCCACGAACCGGTGTGCCTCGGCGACCTCGGCCAGCGGCAGCTCACGCACCACCCGCACCTTCAAGGCGCCCTCGCCGGCCAGCCGGGCCAGCTCGGGTCGGGCGGCGTCGCGCAGCGCGGTGCCCGGGTCGGCCCCGGGCGCGCCGCCGAGCCGCTTGATCCCGGCCTCGGCCGCCTGCGGGGTCACCACCACGGTGGCGATCCGGTCGTGCTCCACGAGCGCCAGCGAGGTCGCCAGCGCCTCGTCCGTGCCGGCGGCGTCGATGGCGGCGGTGGGCCGGCCGGCCGCGAGCACGCGCTCCTGCAGGCCCTCGCCGTAGGTGATCGGGGTGGCACCGAGGTCGCGCAGCAGCTCGTGGTTGCGTTCCGAGGCGGTGCCGATCACCGACGCGCCGCGCAGCCGGGCGAGCTGGATCACGGCCTGCCCGACCGCGCCGGCGGCGCCGTGCAGCAGCACCACGTCGCCCGCGCCGACCCCCGTCGCCTCGAGCGCGTGCACCGCGGTGGCACCGGCCAGGAGCAGCCCCGCCGCCTCGGACCACGGCAGCGAGGCGGGCTTGGGGACGACGTCCTTGGCCGGCACGATCAGCGCGGAGGCGTAGCCGCCGCTGACCCGAAACGCGATCACCTCGTCACCCGGCGCCACCCTCGTCACGTCCGGGCCGACGGCGTCGACCACGCCGGCCACCTCGAAGCCCAGCCGGAACGGCGTGTCCCCGCCGCGGCCGCCGGAGCGGATCTTGAGGTCGACCGGATTGACACCCGCGGCCCTCACCCGGAGCCGGACCTGGCCGGCGCCCGGACCGGGCAGCTGCTCCTCGCGCAGCACCAGCACCTCGGGGCCGCCGTACTCGTCGGCCACCACGTACGTCGCGCTCAACTCGCTCATGTCCACGCCAACCCGTCGAGTCGGCGACGCATTCCGCTCGCGCGTACCCTGAGCGGGTGAGCATCCCGTCCCTCGCCGACCTGCACGCCCTCGGTGCCGCCCAGCAGCCCTCCTACCCGGACCGGGCCGCCGTGGACGCCGCCGTCGAGCGGCTGCGCACCATGCCGCCGCTGGTCTTCGCGGGGGAGTGCGACGAGCTGAAGAGCAAGATCGCGGCCGTCTCGCGGGGCGAGGCGTTCCTGCTGCAGGGCGGCGACTGCGCCGAGACGCTGGCCGGGGTCACCGCCGACAACGTGCGCGCCAAGCTGCGGGTGCTGCTGCAGATGTCGGTCGTGCTCACCTACGCCGCCAGCGTGCCGGTGGTGAAGCTGGGCCGGCTGGCCGGGCAGTACGCCAAGCCGCGCTCCTCCGACTTCGAGACGCGCACGCTCGCCGACGGGCAGACGGTGACGCTGCCGGCGTACCGCGGCGACGCCGTCAACGGCTACGACTTCACCCCCGAGGCGCGCACCCCCGATCCGCAGCGGCTGGTCGACATCTACAACGCCTCGGCCGCCACCCTCAACCTGGTCCGCGCGTTCGTGACCGGTGGCTACGCCGACCTGCGTCAGGTTCACACCTGGAACCAGGACTTCGTGAAGGGCTCGCCGTTCGCGGCCAAGTACGACGCGCTGGCCGGCGAGATCGACCGGGCGATGGCGTTCATGCGCGCGATCGGCGTGGCCGACGCCGACGAGTTCCACCGCGCCGACTTCCACTCCTCGCACGAGGCGCTGGTGCTCGAGTACGAGCATGCGCTGACTCGCATCGACAGCCGCACCGAGCAGCCGTACGACGTCTCCGGGCACTTCGTCTGGATCGGCGAGCGCACCCGCCAGATCGACGGCGCCCACGTCGAGCTGATGTCGAAGATCCGCAATCCGATCGGGGTGAAGCTCGGCCCCACCACCACGCCCGACGACGCGCTCGCGCTGGCGGCTCGGCTCAATCCCGACAACGAGCCCGGGCGGCTGACGTTCATCACCCGCTTCGGCGCGGGCAGGATCCGCGACGGCCTGCCGCCCATCATCGAGAAGGTGACGGCCGAGGGCGTCTCGGTGGCGTGGATCTGCGACCCGATGCACGGCAACACCTTCGAGGCGACCTCGGGCTACAAGACGCGCCGCTTCGACGACGTACTCGACGAGGTGCAGGGCTTCTTCGACGTCCACCGTGCGCTCGGCACCTGGCCCGGCGGCCTCCACGTCGAGCTCACCGGCGACAACGTCACCGAATGCCTCGGCGGCGGCGAGGAGCTCACCGACGCCGACCTGGCCAACCGCTACGAGTCGGTCTGCGACCCGCGCCTGAACCGGGTCCAGTCGCTGGAGATGGCCTTCCTGGTCGCGGAGATGCTGCGCAAAGCGTGACGCTCAGGCCTCTGCGGCCAGGTGCTGGGCCCGCTCGAGGACCAGTGCCTGCTGCGCGCCGAGGGTGATCGCGAGGTAGAGCAGGATCGCGGTGTTGCTCAGGCCGGCGGCGTCCGCGTCCACCCGCTTGATCAGCAGGTCCACGGACAGGTGCAGGCCCAGGCCCACGATCCAGAGGACCAGGGTGGCGACGTTGCCCTGGCGATACAGCGTGCCGGCCTCGCGCCACACGTGCACGGTCATCCCGCGCAGCGCGCCGAAGCCGGCGCCCACGGCCAGGCTCGCGACCAGCAGCGCCCACGCGCTCGTGCTCACGTCGTGGTGCTGGTGGAACTGGACCGTCTCGACCAGGCCGACGACGCCCAGCACCAGCATGATCCGGTAGGGCTGCTCCTCGCGGACCGGCCGCCGGCGCAGCTGGCGGGTGAGGATCAGGGCAAGGACGGCGAGGGCGATGAGGATGTTGAGGGCGACGCTCACGTTCGGAGCGTACGGCGTCCGCCCGCCCGCGACCGGGCCGGCGTGTCACGGCTCGACCGTGACGTCTGTCAGCCGGTGACTAGGGTGAGCCCATGATCGACCTGCGCTCCGACACCGTCACCAAGCCGACCGGGGAGATGCGGGCCGTGATGGCTCGAGCCGAGGTCGGCGACGACGTGTACGGCGAGGACCCCACCGTGCTCGCCCTCGAGGAGCGGGTCGCCGGGATGTTCGGCAAGGAGGCGGCGCTGTTCACCCCGACGGGCTCGATGGCCAACGTGCTGGCGGTGCGGTCGCTGGTCGAGCCGGGGCAGGAGATCATCTGCGAGTCGGCGGCGCACATCGCCCGCGCCGAGCTCGGCGCCCATGGCGCGATCTCCGGCATCACCATGCGCACCTGGCACCACCCGCGTGGTCAGATCGACCTGGGAACGATCGAGGCGATGTATGCACCCGATCTGGGGCCGTTCTTCGTGCGCACCGCCGCGATCGCTGTCGAGAACACCCACAACTTCGCCGGTGGAGCGGTGCTGCCGCTGGCCGACCTGCGAGCGCTGCGCGCCCTCGCCGATGCCGTGGGCTGCCGCATCCATCTCGACGGGGCGCGGATCTGGAACGCTCATGTGGCCACCGGCGTGCCCCTTGCCCGGTACGGCGGGATCGCCGACGTACTCGCCGTGTGTCTCTCCAAGGGCCTCGGCGCGCCGGTGGGCTCGCTGGTCGTCGGCAGCCGCGAGGCGATCGAGGCCAGTCGGGTCCGGCGCAAGCGGCTGGGCGGGGGCATGCGGCAGGCCGGCATCCTGGCGGCGGCCGGGCTGTATGCGCTCGACCACCACGTGGAGCGGCTCGCTGAGGATCACGAGCACGCCCGACTGCTCGCCGACGCCTGCGGCGTCGACCCGGCCAGCGTCGAGACCAACATCGTGGTGGTGCCGCGCGAGGACGCGCCGGCGTTCGTGGCGGCGGCCCGGGAGGCCGGCGTGCTGATCAGTGCGGTCGGGCCGAAGGCGGTCCGGATCGTGACGCACCTGGACGTCGGCAAGGCCGATGCCGAACGGGCGGCCGAGGTGCTCGCTCGGCTTTGAGGGTCGCGAGCAGCGCGGCGGCCGGGTTGGCCGCGACCGCTCCGGCTCGCCGGAGCGGTCGCTTCGCCTGCCGTGGCGCTCGTTGCGGGGTGAACGTTTGTTCTGGGGGTTGGGGTCGTGCTTCGGGCGTTGAATGTTTGTTCCGGAGGTTCGGGGCGTGCGCCGGGTGTTGAACACTTGTTCTGGAATTGTGGGTCGTGCTCGCGGCTGAACACTTGTTTCGGGTTCCGGACACGTGCTCCGCGGGTTGAACGTTTGTGCGGAGCTGGAGGCGGTCCTCCGCTGATCGAATGATCGTTCGGCACGGGTGGACGGTCGTTCGATCGACCGAGAGTCGTGATCGAACCCGAGCAAGTGTTCATGGGCGCGCCGCGCGACGCCCGGCCAGCCGACAGCCGGCCGGCAGCGCCGACACCTGGCCGCTCGACCCGGGCCGACACCTGGCCGCTCGATCCGGGCCGACACCTGGCCGCTCGACCCGGGCCGGGTCAAGTCCGCTGGGGTGGTGTACGAGGTTGATCCCTCGGTTGGGCGTGTCGGTCAGGCTGTGAGTGCCTGCAGTTCGGGCTCGGTCACCTCCTCGACGACGGCGTGGTCGACCGCTTGGGCGCGGGCGAGGACGTCGAGTCCGAGGTAGCGGCGGCCTTCGGCCCACTCGTCGTGCTGCTCGGCGAGGACGGCGCCGACG
>NZ_DASZUF010000125.1:0-17081 GCF_035547795.1 Nocardioides sp. | reverse complement strand
CTCATGCGGCGTCCCCGTTCGGAGCGGGGCGAAGCGAGCATCCGAAGGCGGCGCTCATGACACACCCGCCAGGTTCGACATCTTCCAGCCACTGCCGGTCTTGGTGAGCGTGACGACGAAGCGGTACTGATCGCAGCGCGCCCCGGCGTGCGGACACGTCTTGGTCGCCTTCTGCTGGGCGGTGGAGGTGTTCGCCACCACCACGTCGGCGGCGACCAGGGCGGTCGCGGTGGAGCCGGAGACCTTGTTGACGCCGACGTACCGCACCCTGCCGGTCGACTTCGCCTGGGCCTGCTGGGCGGCGGCCTTGAGGTCGGTGGAGGTGGCGGCGTACTGCGTCTTGAACGTGCCCGTCGCCAGCGACTCGACCTTCTTGATGCGTGCGTCCATGTCCTGGTAGTCGACGTCGAGGAAGGCCAGCACCGACCGGCTGGCGGCCTGCTGCACGTCGCCGTAGCGGTCGATCTGCCGCTGCGCATGCGTCGTCCAGGGCAGCACCTTGTTGCCCCCGACCAGCACCACCACCACGGCGATGAGGACGAGCGCCAGCAGTGCGGCCAGCGCCGCGTTGATCGTCTTCGTCACGAGACCCCGCCCACCAGCGCCTCGAAGCTCTTCAGCACGGACAGGGGTCCGTCGCCGTCACCAGGTGTCACCGTCACCGTCTTCCCGTCGCCGAGATCCGTCTCCCCCGTCGAGGCATCGTACGGCGCGATCCGGTACGTCGTACCTCCGTCGTCGGCGACCTTCGGGGCCATGTTCACGCCCCGCTGCGTGATCGGATCCGGACCCGTGTAGCCCGGCTGGGCACGCGGGTCGGTGCACGTGGCCGGGTACGTCGGCGGGTCGCTCATGTCGGTGCCGGGCAGCCACTGCGAGCTGGGCAGGTAGCCCTGGGTGCAGTCCGGAACGGTGTAGGTCAGCTGCATGTTGAGGTGGCCGTAGCCGTCGCCGGGCGTGCCCACGAAGCCGTTGGCGACCATCATCGGGAACGTCACCAGGGTCTGCTCGAGTGCGGGCAGCCGGGCGGTGAGCACCTGGTTGACCGTGGCCAGGTTGGCGATGAAGACCGGCAGCACCGGCTGCAGGCCCTGCACCAGCGAGTCGACCTGCTTCACTGTCGCCGGTCCGCCCTGCAGGATCTGGCGCAACTGCGGGTCGGAGGCCTTCAGCGCGTGCGTGACCTGGGCGAGCCCCTGCGCGAAGCTGGCGATGTCGTCGCTGTGCGCCTGCTGGGTGGCGAGCACCTGCTGGCTGCTGTCGAGCAGGTCGATGGTGGCCTGCTCGTGCTTGCTGGCCTGGTGCACCAGGTTCTGGCCGGAGTCGACCAGGGTGCGCAGGTTGGCCGCGTTGCCGCGGAACATGTCGCCGAGCTCGGCGACCACCGTCTGCAGGTCGGTCGCCTTCACCGAGTCGGTGAAGCCGCTGACCTTGGTCAGCAGGTCGTCGGTCGACTGCGGCAGCGCGGAGGCGCCGGCGCTGATCCGGTCGCCCTGGCCGAGATACGGGCCGCCGGTGTGGGTGGGCAGGAAGTCGAGGTACTGCTCCCCCACGGCTGACAGGTCCGAGACCCGGACGGTGGCGTCCTGCGGGATCCGGGTGCCCTGCTGCAGCTGCACCCGCACACGTACGCCGGACCTGGTCAGCGTCATGCCGCTCACCTTGCCGACCTTGACGCCGCGGTAGTCGACCTCGCTGCCGACGTAGAGGCCACCGGAGCCGGGCAGGGACACGTCGACGGCGAAGCCCCGGCCGAGTACCCGGTCGACGACGCCGAGGTAGGAGGCCGCGACGTACACGATGCCGACGCAGGCGATGACCAGGAACGTCAACAGCCGGACCTTGACCGAGCGGGTCACCTCGCACCTCCCCGGGTGCCCAGCAGCGCGCTGGTCAGGGCACCGATGCCCGAGGGCGGCTGGCTGCCGTCGCCGCCGAGCAGGCCGGTCACGGTGCCGGTGAGCTGCTGGGTCAGGCTCTGCAGCGTGGCGCCGGTATTGGGCAGATCGGGGATCTGCGGCGTACTCGGGGTGGCGGTGCTGCCACTGCGTGCCGTGCTCGGCAGCACCGAGCCCTTGCCGACCATCGAGCACACCATGTCCAGGCCGGTGAGCTGGCACAGCGCCTTGACCAGCGGCTGGATCTGCGCGCAGTCGCTGCTGTAGGTGCCGCACAACTGCAGCACCTGCGGCAGGCCGGTGTTGCCGCCGGTCGCGAGGCCCTTGAGCAGCTTGCCGAGGTCGAAGTCCATGTGGAACAGCGCGTTGGAGTAGTCGCCCATCGCCAGGTTCGCCGCCTCCTTGGGGAACGGGAAGCTGGCCGCCATCATCAGGCCACGCGGCAGCGAGTCGCCGGCCTGCGCCAGCTTGGTCAGCGTCGGTTTGAGATGGCGCAGCGCGGCGGTGACATTGGCGCCGCTCTCGTTGATCACCCGGGTGGCGACGGTGCCCAGATGGTCGAGCGAGTCGAGCATCGTCATCAGGTCCCGGTGCTGCTGATCGAGCACCTCGAGCGCCGGACCGAAGGAGTCGAGGGCCTGGGCCACGGTGTCCTTCTCGGCGTTCAGCGTCGAGGTCAGCCGGTTGACCTGGTCCATCGCCGCGACGATGTCGTTCTTCTCCGCGTCCAGCGACCCGACCATGGTGTTGAGCTGAGCCAGCACGTCGCGGATGTCGTCGGTGCGGCCGTCCATCATGTTGTTGAGCTCGGTGCTGATCGTCTTGAGCTGGCCCACGCCGCCGCCGGCGAGCAGCGAGGACAGCGCGCCGAGCACCTCCTCCACCTCGGGGTTGCGGGTGGTGCTCGACATCGGGATGAACGCGCCGTCCTTCAGCCGACCCTTCGCCGCGACGGTCGAGCCGGCGGGCGCCTCGAGGGCGATGTACTTCTCCCCCAGCAGGCTGGTCTGGCGCACGTCGGCGACAGCGTCGGCGGGGAGCACGATGTCCTTGCGGACGGTCATCGTGACGCGCGCGTGCCAGCCGACCCGCTTGACGGAGTCGACCTGCCCGACGGGGACGTCGTTGGCCATCACCAGCGTGCGCGGCACGACGTCGACCACGTCGGCGAAGTCGGCGGTGACCCGGTAGCCGTCCGAGGCGCCGACCTGCTTGCCGGGCAGCGGCAGGTCGTAGGCCTGGATGCCGCCACAGCCGGACAGCCCGACCAGCGCCACCACCAGTGCGGTGGCCAGGAGAAGGATCCGGGGCCTCACTTCTTCGCCCCCTTCGTGGCGCCACCGACCATGCTCTGCACCTGCGAGGCGAGCGAGGACAGGCTGCTGGTTCCGTTGGTGACCAGGCTCGGTACGCCGAGGTTCGTCAGCCCGGCCCCGACGCTGGAGGTCAGGCTGTTGGGGATCAGTGCCTTGAACAGGTCGCAGACCGTGCCGGCGTTCGGCACCTTGTCGTTGGTGACCAGGGCGCACAGGATGCCGGGCAGGTCGGAGCCGGTCGGACCGAGCTGCAGCCGGATGCCCTCGGTTCCGGTGATGGTGTCGAAGGAGTCGGCCAGGTTGCCCAGCCCGAGCGGCGCCAGCTGAAGGGTGGTGGCCAGACTGTCTTTCTGCTGGGCGAGCACGTTGAGCGTCTCGGTGAGCTGCTTGATGTCGCCGACCAGCGCGTCCTTGTTGTCGTGCACGAAGCCGCGGGTCACCGAGACGGCGTCTGCGATTGCGGACAGCGCCTGCTGCAGGTCGCCGCTCTCCCCCGACAGCTGCTGGGAGACCTTGGCCAGGTGGGTCATGAAGCTCTGCACGGTGTCGTCGTTGTCGGCGAGCGTCTGGGTGATCTGGGCGAGCGAGTCGAGGGTGTCGAACAGCTGCGGGGAGTTCTTCGACAGCGTCTGGGCGGCGGCCGAGAGGTTGGCGATCATCTCGTGGC
Source organism: Nocardioides sp. (assembly GCF_035547795.1). Lineage (GTDB taxonomy): Bacteria > Actinomycetota > Actinomycetes > Propionibacteriales > Nocardioidaceae > Nocardioides. The sequence continues at coordinate 13,200 of NZ_DASZUF010000125.1, read as the reverse complement.
CGGCCTGGCCGTTGCCCTTGAGCGCCTTCGCGCTGGAGGCGAGCAGGTCGTTCAGCGCCCCGGACTTGTTCGCACCGTTGGGCCCGAGCGCATCGGTGAGGTCGGCCAGGCTCTTGTAGATCTGGTCCATCTCCACCGGTACGGCGGTGCGCGACATCGGGATGTCGCCCTTGTCCGGCAGGGTCTTGCCACCGGTGTAGGCCGGCGCCAGCTGGACGAACCGGTCCGCGACCAGCGTCGGGGTCACGATCGCGGCCTTCACCTGCGCCGGCAGCCGGTACTTGGCGTCGTACTCCATGACGACCCTGACGCTCTGACCCTGCGGCGTCACGGAGAGCACCTTGCCGACCCGCACTCCCATGATGTCGACGTCCGAGCCCTTGTAGATGCTCACCGCCTGGGAGAAGTGGGCGGTCACCGTCCGGGTGCTCTGCCCGCCACGGAATGCCGTGACCAGGCCCACGACGAGCAGCAGCACCACCACGAGCACGACGGCCCGCGGCCGGCTGATCTGGCGCAGGAGGGTCGTCATGGCAGCCTCACCCTCACTTCAGCCCCGGCCGGTGCCCGGGCACGAACTCGCCGGTCGCCATGCTGGTGAAGTTGGGGACGTAGGCATCGAACCAGGGGCCGGTGCCGATGATGTTGATCAGGATCGAGGCGTAGGGCCCGTAGTACTTGATCGTGTCGCCGAGCTCCTGCTTGCGGTCGTTGAGGAACGTGATGGCCTTGTCGAGCTGGTCGAGCGCGGGCCCGATCTGCTTCTCGTTGTCCTTGGCCAGGCCGGAGAGCTGGTTGGCCAGGCTGGTGGCGTTGACCAGCAGGCTGTGGATGTCGTCGCGGCGCTGGATCAGCTCGGAGAAGATCTGGTCGCCCTGCTGCATCAGCCCGACCAGGTCGCCCTTGCGCTTGTTGACCAGGTCGACCACGTGCTGGGCGTGGGTGAGCAGGCTGGAGATGTCGGCGTCGCGGGAGGCGATCGTCTGGGAGAGCCTGGCCAGCCCGTCGAAGCTGCCCTTGAGCTGCGGCGAGGCCTGCGAGACCGCGTCGGAGAGGGTGTCGAGCGCGGTGCCGAGCTGGTCGGTGTCGATCGACTCGGTGGTGGTGGTCAGCTCGTCGAGGGTGCCGACGATGTCGTAGCCGGCCGAGGTGCGGGCCAACGGGATGGTCGCGCCGGCGCTGAGCTCGCGGGCACCGCTCGGGCTCGGGTCGAGGTCGAGGTACTTCTCCCCCAGCAGGTTGAGCACCTGGATCGACGCCTTGGTGTCGTCGCCGAGCGTCGCCCCGGAGACGTCGAAGTCGACGATCACCTTGGCGCCGTCGATCCGGATGCCGTCGACCCGGCCGACCCGGATGCCCGCCACCTCGACGCGGTCGCCGACGTGCAGGCCGCTGGCGTCGGTGAACTCGGCGTGGTAGGTCGTACCCCGGAAGCCGGGCAGCTTCTGCACGTTGAAGGCCAGCACCAGGCCGAGCACCAGCGCCATCAGGGTGATGAGCCCCGCCCGGGTGAGCTGCCGTTCGGTACGCCGCGCCATCAGAGGTCACACCTCTTCGCGGTGCTGTAGATCGAGATACTGCTCAGCGCCTTCTGCAGCGCCTTGATCGCCGGCGAGTCGTCCAGCGCCTTGCCCAACGACGGCAGCACGATCTTGGCGTCGAAGTCACAGAGGTAGTAGTTGTACCAGCCGCCGTACGTGCCGATCCGGGCCTGGCGGCGCAGCGTGGTGGGCAGCCGCGCGAGCGTGTCGCTCATGATGGCCTGGTTCTCGGGCTTGTTGAGCGTGGTCATCACGTTCTTCAGCTGCGCGATGTCGGCCTTCGTCGCGGGGCGTACGTCGAGCAGCAGCTTCGCCAGCTGGTCGCTCAGATCCGAGATCTGGTGCACGGAGTCGCCGATGTCGGTCTTGTCCTTGGCCAGGTCGCCCAGCCAGCCGTTGAGCTGGGTGAGCAGCTGGGCCAGCTGCTGGTGGTGGCTGTCGACGGTCTTCAGCGTCGAGGAGAGGTTCGAGATCACCTGGCCGATGAGCTGATCGCGGTCGGCGAGGGTGTTGGTCAGCGAGGCGGTCTCCTGCAGGACGCTGGCGATGGTGCCGCCCTCGCCCTGCAGCACCTGGACGATGTTGAGGGAGAGCTTGTTGACGTCGGCCGGGGTGAGCGCCTGGAAGAGCGGCTGGAAGCCGTTGAACAGCTCGGTGAGGTTGAGCGCCGGCGTGGTCTGGGACACCGGGATCGGCTCGCCGGGCTGCAGGCGCGGGGCGCCAGGCTTGCCCTCGGTGAGCGCGAGGTAGCGGTCGCCGACCAGGTTGAGGTACCGGACCTGGGCCCCGGACGAGGTCGTCATCGGCACGTCCTTGTCGACCCGGAAGGTCACCAGCGCCCGGTTCTGCCCGTAGATCTGGACCTTGCGGACCTCGCCCACCGAGACGCCGGCCACGCGCACGTCGTCGCCCTTCTTCAGCTCGCTCGCACTGGTGAAGATCGCCTGGTACTGGGTCTGCCCGGAGCCGCCCAGGTGCCCCATGATCACCGCCAGCAGCCCCGTCACCAGGACCGAGACGACGGTGAAGACGCCCAGCTTGACCGCCGCAGTGGCGGTCACCAGGTTCCGTCGACGGGTCGCGCTGGTCACTGGCCCACCCGCAGGATGTCGGGGTGCTGCGCCGGGTCGTCCTGGGTCCCGTCCTTGAGGGGCTGGGTCAGCTTCGGCGAGCGTGGGTGCTCCGCGGCCTCGGGCAGCCCGGCGCACCACGGCCCGTGCCCGATCTCGCCGTACTCGGGACGGTCGGCGCGGGTGTAGGCGGGCTTCTGGGTGCCGCCCAGCGTCATGGTCTGGCTGACCCGGTTGTTGCGGAAGATCTGGTTGAGGTTGGCGGTGTACTTGTCCAGCCCCTCCAGCAGGCAGGGGTACTCCGGCGAGTAGGTGTCGAGCAGTTTCAGCAGCGGTACGGCGAGGTTCCCCTCGTCCTGGATGCCCTGCTCGTTGTCGGCCAGCAGCGCGGTGGTGTCGCCGGAGAGTCCGGCGACGCTGTCGAACAGGCCCTTGAGGTTCGCCTGCTCGGCGGTGACGGTGCGTGCCGTGGTGGTGGCGTTGGAGAGGATCTTGACCAGGTCGGGCGCGGCCAGGGCGTAGGTCTGTGCCACATCGGCGAACCGGTTGATGTCCGAGCGCAGCGTGGGCAGGTGGACGTTGAGCGTCTTGAGGTAGCCGTCGAGCTCGGTGATGGTGGCACCGAGGTTGGCGCCGTTTCCGGACAGCGCGGTCGAGAGCGCGGTCAGGGTGCTGTCGAGGTCCTGCGGCCGCACGGCTTCGAGCAGCGGGTAGAGCCGGGCCAGCACCGACTCCAGCTCGACGCTGGTGCGCACCCGCGAGGCCGGGATCACCGTGCCGCTGGTCAGTCCCCGAGTGTCGGGGTGAGCCGGGTCGACGAACTCGACGTACTTCTGCCCGAACAGGGTGGTCGGCATGATGTCGACCGAGACGTTGGCCGGGATCTGCTGGGCGGCCTTGGGCTGCAGGCCGAGCTTGATCACCGCCTCCCTGCCGTCCTGGCTGATGGAGCGGACCTGCCCCACCAGGACGCCGTGCATCCGCACGTCGCCGAACTTCGGCAGCTGCAGGCCGGCACGGTCTGCCTTGATCGTGACCCAGGTGACCTTGGTGAAGACCTTCTGGTAGACCGCGATCGAGAGCGCGACCAGCAGCGCAAGCACGACGACGTAGACCACCCCGGCGACGAGCAGCCGATTGTGCTCGCGGGTGCTGTCGTGGTGGATGTTGGCCAGCATCACGACACCGTCATCCGGTGATCCGCACGGTCGTGGTGGAGCCCCAGATCGCGAAGCTGAGGAAGAAGTCGGCGACCACGACGGTGACGATCGAGGTGCGGATGGCCAGGCCGACCGCGCGCCCCACGCCGGCCGGCCCGCCCGAGGCGGTGTAGCCGTAGTAGCAGTGGACGAGGATGACGGCGATCGCCAAGACGATGAGCTTGAGGAAGGACCACAGGATGTCCTGCGGCGGCAGGAACGCCAGGAAGTAGTGGTCGTAGGTGCCCGCGGACTGGTGGTAGATGAGGGTCGTGATCAGCCGCGGCGAGAGGTACGACGCGCACAGCGCGATCACGTAGAGCGGGATCACCGCGACGAAGCCGGCCACCATCCGGGTGGTGACCAGGTAGGGCACCGACGGGATCCCCATCGACTCCAGGGCGTCGATCTCCTCGCTGATCCGCATCGCGCCCAACCGGGCGGTGTAGCCACAGCCGACCGTGGCGGCGAGCGCGATCGCCGAGACGAGCGGGGCGACCTCACGGGTGTTGAAGTACGCCGAGATGAACGCGGTGAACTTCGCCACCCCGATCTGGCTCAGCGACGCATAGCCCTGGATGCCGACCTCGGTGCCGGCGAAGAACGCCATGAACGCGATCACGCCGGCGGTCCCGGCGATCATCGTCAGCGCGCCCGCGCCGAAGGCGACCTCGGCCAGGATGTTGAACAGCTCGCGGCGATGGTGCACCACCGCCCGCGGGGTAGAGCGCAACGCGCGGACGTAGAACAGCAGCTGGTCGCCGTACTCCTCGATGCGGCGGCGCCGCTCGCGGACGACCGCGCCGCCGACCTGGCCGAGCGTCTGGATCATCGCCATGGCGTCACAACCCGTCCTGCGGAACGACCTGGAAGTAGACCGCGGTGATGAGCGAGTTGAGAACGAACAGCAGCATGAACGCGACGATCACCGACTCGTTGACCGCGCGGCCCACGCCGCTGGGGCCGCCGGCCGCGCGCAGCCCGTTGTGGGCGCCGACGATGGCCGCGAGGAAGCCGAACAGCGCCGCCTTGACCATGCTGATGTAGAGGTCGGGCAGGGAGGCGAGCGCGGTGAAACTGGACAGGAACGCCCCCGCGGAGCCGCCCTGGACCATCACGGTGAAGAAGTAGCCGCCGCCGATGCCCGTGGCGATCACGATGCCGTTGATCATCACCGAGACGAACAGGCAGGCGACCACGCGCGGGGTGACCAGGCGGACGACCGGGTCGATGCCCAGCACCTCCATGGCGTCGATCTCCTCGCGGATCTTGCGCGCGCCCATGTCCGAGCAGATCGCCGATCCGGCGGCGCCGGCGATGATCAGCGCCGCGGCGATCGGCGCCGCCTCGCGCACCACGGCGAGTACGGCGGTGGCGCCGGCGAAGGACTGCGCCCCGAGCTGGCCGGTCAGGTTGCCGACCTGGAGGGAGATCACCGCACCGAACGGGATGCTGACCAAGATCGTGGGCATCAGCGTCACGCTGGTCATGAACCAGGCCTGCTCGATGAACTCGCGGGTCTGGAACCTCGTCGTGAACAACGACTTGGTCACCTCGACCGTCATCAGGCCGATCCCGCCCATGCCCCGCACCAGCGAGGCGAACTGCACGGACATCTGGCACCCTTCCCACGGCCTGGCGGTCGGTCCGCGTGACCCGGGTCACGTCGGCCCGACAAGTAGAACACGTTTCATTTCTGGCGGCAACGACCGCAGGGCGGCCCGTGTCTACTCGCCGGTTTCAACGAGGGCGTGCGGGAAAGGTGATGCCGGTCACCGGCATCCGGGCCGGGCGGCGGGGGCGTCCTCAGCGCACGATGATGGCCGCCTCGGCGGCCGGGATCAGCTCGCCGATGACGGGATGGCCGGGCAGCTCGCCGGCGACGAGCAGCCCACCGGAGGTCTGCGCGTCGGCGAGCAGCAGCAGCTCGTCCTCGTCGACCCGTGACTCCACGTGCGGGCGCACCCAGTCCAGGTTGCGACGGCTGCCACCGGGCACGTAGCCCGCGGCGTACGACGGCCGGGCGGCCTCGAGGTAGGGCACCGCGGCCGCGTCGATCACCGCCGAGACGCCGCTGGCGCGCACCAGCTTGTAGAGATGGCCGAGCAGACCGAAGCCGGTCACATCGGTGGCGCAGACCACGCCGGCGGCCAGCGCCGCCCGGGAGGCCTCGCGGTTGAGGGTCGTCATCGTCTCGACTGCCTCGACGAAGATCTCGCCGGTGGCCTTGTGCCGGTTGTTGAGGATGCCCAGGCCGAGCGGCTTGGTGAGGGTCAGGGGTACGCCGGGCACCCCGGCGTCGTTGCGCAGCAGCCGCGCCGGGTCGGCGACGCCGGTGACCGCCAGCCCGTACTTCGGCTCCGGGTCGTCGATGCTGTGCCCGCCGGCCAGGTGGCAGCCGGCCGCGGCGGACACCTCGGCCCCGCCGCGCAGCACCTCCGCGGCGAGCTCGAAGGGGATCCGGTCCCGAGGCCAGGCCAGCAGGTTGACGGCGACCAGGGGCTCGCCGCCCATGGCATAGACATCGCTGAGCGCGTTGGTGGCGGCGATCCGGCCCCAGTCGTAGGGGTCGTCGACCACCGGCGTGAAGAAGTCGGTCGTCATGACGATCGCCCGGCTCGGCCCGCCGGCGAGGCCGTCCAGGCGGACCACCGCGGCGTCGTCGCCGGTCTCGACCCCGACCAGCAGGTCGTCGCCGACCGGCGGCGTCAGGGCGCCGAGCACCCGCTCCAACTCCCCCGGCGGAACCTTGCAGGCGCAGCCACCGCCGGCGGCGTACTGGGTCAGACGAGGGCGGGGCTCCGCGAGTGTCACACCCTCATCGTGGCACGGACCCGGTCGCGCTCCTCCCCGCGAGCCGTTCGCGCTGCGGGACGACGGTGTACTTCGGGTCGCGGGCCGAGGCGCGGCCCGCCTCGAAGACCGCGAAGCGGAGCGTGGCCGAGCCGGCCACCAGCGCCGCACCACCCAGCCGGCGTACCAGCGCCCCCCGGGTGCCCGTCACGGCACCGACGGCAGTCAGCGCCGCGCCGCCGACGGTGAGCGCCCGCGCCGCCATGGTGAGCTTTCCCGGCAGGCCCTTGCGGTAGGGCTCGGCGAGCATGCCGAGCCGACGCTCCATCAGCACGCTGCCGACGCCCTCGACGACCGCGCCGGCGACCGCCATCCGCGCCGCCGGGCCGTGCTGGTCCGCGGGCGCGCACAGCAGGCCCATGCCGCCCGCGGCCGCCGCGCCGGACGCACCGAAGATGAACGGCAGCTCGCGGTGCGCCTCGTGCCAGGTCGGCACCGCGGTGTTGGCGAACAGGGCGGCGGTGTAGGTCGCCAGCGGCGGCCCGAAGGCTGCCGCGCCCACGCCGGCCAGCCGGCCCAGCCGCGGCAGCCAGCCGGTCACCGCCGACCCGGCGGCGGCCGCCGCCAGCCCGCTGAACGGCGCCAGGATGAACGACCCGACCGACAGCGGCGAGGTCGGCTTGAGCACCCGCAGCATGTTGAGGAACCGCTCGGGCCGGCCGAGGTCGTGGACCAGGAAGACGGTCCCGGCGCCCGCCCCGGCCGCCGCGGTGAGCCGGGCGACCCGCTCCAGGCCGGGCCGGCCGGTCAGGGCCGCGCCCTCGGCGAGCACGGCGGAGGCGCCGGCCATGCCGCCGAGGAAGAGATACAGCGGTACGTCGGGGGTCTTCCAGGTCGGCTCCTTGAGGATCGGCCGGCCGTAGTAGGACTCGAACTCCGGCTCCGGCACCATCGACCGCTCACGGAACGAGCTCATCGTCGCCTCCCCAGGAACGAGGCGACGCCGAGGGCGGCCAGGCCGGCCGCGGCGGCGCCGACGTGCTTCCAGATCGAGCCGATGTCGCGGGTGGTGACCACCGGGTCCGGCGGCAGGCCGTAGACCTCCGGCTCGTCGAGCAGCAGGAAGAACGCGCCGTCACCGCCGACGCCGTCCTCGGGGTCGGCGCCGTACAGCCGGGCCACGTCGACGCCCCGGGCGTGCAGCTCCGCCACCCGGGCGGCCGCCCGCTGCCGCAGCTCGTCGACCTCGCCGAACTGGATCGACTCGGTCGGGCAGGCCTGCGCGCAGGCCGGCGTCTGGCCTTCCTTGAGCCGGTCGTAGCACAGCGTGCACTTGAACGCCCGGCCGTCCTCCTTGCGCAGGTCGATGACCCCGTAGGGGCACGCCGGCACGCAGTAGCCGCAGCCGTTGCACACGTCGGGCTGCACCACCACGGTGCCGAACTCGGTGCGGAACAGCGCCCCGGTCGGGCACACGTCGAGGCAGGCGGCGTGGGTGCAGTGCTTGCACACGTCGGAGGACATCAGCCACTGCATGCCCGAGGCCGCCTGGTCCTCGCCGTGGGGTACGCCGACGCCCGGCATGCCCAGGTCGACCGGTCTGTCGGCGGCCTTCTCGATCGGCTTCTCGATGAAGGCCACGTGCCGCCAAGTGCTCGCGCCCAGCGCCTGGGTGTTGTCGTAGGACATCCCGGTCAACAGGTAGCCGTCGTCGGGCACCTGGTTCCACTCCTTGCACGCCACCTCGCATGCCTTGCAGCCGATGCAGACCGAGGTGTCGGTGAAGAACCCCATCCGGGGCGGGTGGTCGACGTGGCCGGCGTCGCCGGCCACGTCGTCGAGCGGGCCCCACAGTGCGCTGCTCATTCCCGGATGCCTCCCTCGCTCTGGTCGGGCTCACCGGACGGGTCCATGCCGGCCCGGCGCCGGTAGTCGGCGACGTACGCCGTCAGCGCGCGTCCGCGTGGCCGTCGCCCGGGCCGGATGTCGCAGGTGCCCACCTTGTCCTGGATGTAGACGTTGGGATCCATCGTGACGTTGACCAGGTCGTTGGGCGAGTCGCCCCGGCTGATGCCGTTGCCGCCCCAGTGATAGGGCAGCCCGACCTGCTCGATGACCCGGTCCCCCACCCGCAGCGAGCGCAGCCGGTCGGTGACCAGCACCCGCGCCTCGATGGCGGTGCGCCCGGTCACGATGGTGGCCCAGCCGCCGTGCTCCAGGCCGCGCTGGGCCGCCAGCCGCGGCGAGACCTCGCAGAACGGCTCGGGCTGCAGCTCGGTCAGGTAGGGCAGCGTGCGGCTCATCCCGCCGGCGGTGTGGTGCTCGGTGAGCCGGTAGGTGGTGAAGACGTAGGGGAACACGTCGATGAAGCTCGGGTTGAGCGGGTTCGACGCGATCTCCAGCCGCCGCCGGGTCGGATTGCTCTGCTCGCCGTAGAGCGGGTTGTGCATCGGCGACTCCGCCGGCTCGTAGTGGGTCGGCATCGGTCCGTCGGCCAGGCCGACCGGCGCGTACAGCCAGCCCTTCCCGTCGGTCTGCATGACGAACGGGTCCTGGCCGCCGATCGCGTCGGGCCCCTTGGCACCCTCCTCGGGCACGAAGTCCGGCGGCCGGTCGGCGACGAAGTCGGGCACGTCCTTGCCCGTCCACTTGCCCTGTTCGGCGTCCCACCACACGTAGGCCTTGCGCTCGCTCCACGGCGTGCCGTCGGGCGCCGCCGAGGCGCGGTTGTAGAGGATGCGCCGATTGGCAGGCCAGACCCAGCCCCACTCGGCGGCCACCTGGTCCTGCTCCCAGTGCGGCTTGCGCCGGCGGGCCTGGTTGACCTCGTCGGCGTACACGCCGCAATAGATCCAACAGCCGCAGGACGTGGAGCCGTCGGCCTTGAGCTCGGTGTACGACGACAAGGCGGTGCCGTCCGGCCCGGTGCCGTTGATCTCGCGCAGCACCGCCTGCCCGTCCACCTCGCCCTTCTCGTCGGTCGGGTAGTCCCAGGCCAGGTCGAGCAGGGGCCGGTCCATCTCGTCGGTGGAGCCGCGCAGCTTCTCCCTGATCCGGACGCCGAGGTGGTAGTAGAAGTCCAGCTCGCTCTTGGCGTCGCCCGGTGGATCGACGGCCTTGTCGCGCCACTGCAGCATGCGCTGGGTCTGGGTGAACGACCCGGCCTTCTCCACGTGCGAGGCGGCGGGCAGGAAGAACACCTCCGTGCCGATCTCTTCGGTGACCAGCTCGCCGGTCTCGATCTCCGGCCCGTCCTTCCAGAACGTCGCCGACTCGATCATCTGCAGGTCGCGCACCACCAGCCAGTCCAGGTTGGCCAGGCCGAGCCGCTGCATCTTCCCGTTCGCCGACCCGACCGCCGGGTTCTCGCCGACGATGAAGTAGCCCTTCGACCGACCTTCGATCTGGGCCCGCACGGTCGTGTACGACGAGTGGTCTCCGGTCAGCCGCGGCAGGTAGTCGAAGCAGAAGTCGTTCTCCGGGGTGGCCCGGTCGCCCCAGTACGCCTTGAGCAGGCTGACCGAGTAGGAGCGGACGTTGCCCCAGAACCCGGCCTTGCCCTCGTCGTCGCGCACCCATTCCTCCAGGCTCTGGTGCTGGTTGGCGTGGGGCATCGGCAGGTAGCCGGGCAGGATGTTGAACAGCGTCGGGATGTCGGTCGATCCCTGGATCGAGGCGTGCCCGCGCAGCGCCATGATCCCGCCGCCGGGGCGACCGATGTTGCCCAGCAGCAGTTGCAGGATCGAGGCGGTGCGGATCATCTGTGCACCGGTGCTGTGCTGCGTCCACCCGACGGCGTAGCAGAACGCGCTGGTGCGCTCGCGCCCGCTGTTGCCGATCAGCGCCTCGGCCACGCGGCGGAGGTCCTCGGGCGCGATCCCGCACACCTCCTGCACCATCTCCGGGGTGTAGCGCGCGTAGTGGCGCTTGAGGATCTGGAAGACGCACCGCGGGTGTTGCAGTGTCTCGTCCCGGCGACCCTTCCACGGCACCGCCGCACCGCCCGAGCCGTGGCTCTCGGACTGGGCCGCGACGTGGGACTCGCCAGCACGCTCGTTGCCCTCCTCCTGAGACTCCAGCTCCTCCAGCCGCCGCTGCTCGTCGGGGTTGCGGTCCTCGGGCGCCTCGTAGCGCCAGGTGATCGGATCGTAGTGGCCCTTCTCGGGGTCATAGCCGGAGAAGAGGCCGTCGAGATCCTCGGTGTCGCGGAAGTTCTCGTCGATCACGCTGGCCGCGTTGGTGTAGGCCACCACGTAATCGCGGAAGTAGCCCTCGTGTTCGAGCACGTAGTTGATCAGTCCGCCGAGGAAGGCGATGTCCGAGCCCGCCCGGATCGGCACGTGCACATCCGCCAGCGCGGAGGTTCTGGTGAAGCGCGGGTCGACGTGGACGATCGTCGCGCCGCGGCGCTTGGCCTCGACCACCCACTGGAAGCCGACCGGGTGCGCCTCGGCCATGTTCGAACCCTCGATGACGATGCAGTCAGCGTTGCTCAGGTCCTGCAGGTTGGTGGTGGCCCCACCGCGGCCGAACGAGGTCCCCAGACCGGGAACCGTGGAGGAGTGTCAAATACGGGCCTGGTTCTCGATTTGGATCGCACCCATCGCCGTATAGAGCTTCTTCATGAGGTAGTTCTCCTCGTTGTCGAGGGTCGCTCCTCCGAGGCTGGCGATGCCCATCGTGCGGCGAGTGCGCTTGCCGTCCACCTCCCACTCCCAGAACTGCCGCCGGGTCTTGATCACCCGGTCGGCGATCATGTCCATCGCGGTGTCGAGGTCGAGATCCTCCCACTCGGTGCCGTAGGGGCGCCGGTAGCGGACGGTGGTCACCCGGGTGGGGCTGGTGACCAGCTGCTTGCTGGCGCTGCCCTTGGGGCAGAGTCGGCCGCGACTGATCGGACTGGCCGGGTTGCCCTCGATCTGGGTGACCTTGCCGTCCTTGACGAACACCTTCTGCGCGCAGCCGACGGCACAGTACGGACAGACCGAGTCGACCACCTTGTCCGCCTCGGTGGTGCGCGGCGTCAGCGTCTCACTGCGCGGCGACATCGCGGCCTTGCCGCGACCGAGCGGGTCGGTGCCGGTGAGCTGGCGCAGCAGCGGCCAGCCGAGGAAGCTCGGGGTGCCCACGGGTGTGCTCCTGTCCTCAGGCGTGCGGCCAGGTGTAGCCGGAGGTGACATCCAACACGGTAGCGAAGGTCAGGTACATCAACCAGAGCCCCGTGACGATGTGCGCCAGGCCCAGCAACCGCTCTCCGATCGGCGCGCGCACGCTGACGAACAGCTCCGCGACATAGACCCCCGTCAGGCCGCAGAACAGCAGGCCCACCGGCCAGCCGTCCGGCGCCTTGAAGAAGACGATGAGACCCAGCACGGACAGGATGATGAACGCGACCGACATGCCCAGGTTGGGCCTGGGGTCGTTGGCCTGGAAGCGGTTCCAGCCCAGGGCGAACCAGTGGATGCCGTACGCCGAGAAGGCCAGCGCGGCCATGTAGAGCGGCTTGTCGTGGAAGACCTGGAACCAGCTCAGCCCCACGAACAGCAGGATGCCGGTGACCAGCTGGCACAGACCCGGCATGAACAGGCCCCACACCCCCATCGAGCGGTCCACTGCCGGGCTTCGCTCGGGACGACCCGTCAGTTCCTGCGGCCCCCACACCAGATAGCCGGTCCCGAGCCCGAACAGGCCCAACACCACCGGCACGAACGACGACTGTGCGAACTGCACCGCGGCACCTCCTTGGATACGGCCCACCCCGGAGCAGCCCGTACCCCCGCCGGAGTCGCCACATGCTCGTGCCCGGCCCTTCCGCACCGCCCTGCCGCGCCGACCGGCGGCTCACTATGGTTGCCTCGGAGGCGTTTCTCGTCTGGTGACGGGCGCGGTCCTCAAAACCGTAGTGGCCGGGCATCCCGGTCAGGCGGGTTCGATTCCCGTCCGCCTCCGCCAACAGCCGTATGTTCGTCAAGGTATGCAGGTGAACCGTCGCTTCGCGCGCGGCGTTCCGCCGGGGAAGCGCGGGTTGGTCTGCATACCTCGATGAACAGCCGTCACGAGGAGACCCGGTGGAGGACGACCCGCGCCGACGTACGCCGCGCACCGACGCCGTGCTCGCGCTGCCGGAGGTCGCCGCCGCCACGTCGCGGCTGGGGCGCGCCCGGGTGAAGGCGGCCGTCGTCGAGGCGCTGGACGCCTGTCGGGCAGGCAAGATCGAGCCCGCGGAGGTGGCGGCGTACGTACTGGCCGGACTGCCGGCCAGCGCCACCTCGCTGCGCCTGGTCGTCAACGCCACCGGCGTGGTGGTGCATACCAACCTGGGCCGGGCACCGCTGTCGGATGCGGCCGTCGAGGCGCTGACCGTCGCGGCCGGAGCCACCGACGTGGAGCTGGACCTGACCACCGGGCAGCGGGGTCGCCGGGGTGCCGCGGCACTCGCCGCCCTGGCGGCGCGGGTGCCCGATGCCGGCGGTGTGCACGTGGTCAACAACGGTGCCGCCGCCCTCGCGCTGGCCGGCAGCGTGCTGGCCCGCGGGCGCACCGTGGTGATCGCGCGTGGCGAACTGGTCGAGATCGGCGACGGCTTCCGCATCCCGG
>NZ_DASZUF010000124.1:0-9550 GCF_035547795.1 Nocardioides sp. | reverse complement strand
ACCTACGCCTTATCGCCGCGTTGTCGACGAACTCGATGCCTACCAGGCCCCGTGGGGCGCAGGAACGTAAAGGCACTCAAGAGGCAGAGATGTCGTCGCCAGCTTCAGGAGTGGCGCCGGGGGATGGAATCTTCTCGGGAGGGACAGGTGTGCCGAGCGCGTAGACACGCCATCCTGGCGGGTCTACGTCGTGGCGGTATTGAAGGGTCATTATCTTGGCCGCCATCAGTGTGGGACCCGACACAAGGATGGCGTCACCGATGTTCTCGGGGAACTTCACATACGCAACGCCGGGAGCCGGGTAAGCGGGAAACGATGCCAGACCGTGCCCAGCGAGCAGTTCGCCGATCCCATCGAAGTTGCCCCAAGCGGGCAGCGACTCCGGTGTACAGAGCGATCGCAGCTGCGCTGTCCTGTCGGGGCTGATCGGGTCGCCGAGGACTGTCCAGAACGCCGCCGCAACCGAGATTGGATTCTCCAACGAGACGGGGCCGAACTTATCGAGCCCGACATCGTTGTCGTCGATCCGGGTGATCGACCTCCTCAGCCGACCACGCCAACGGCTAACGTGCCCATCGAAGTCGCGAAGCCACCATCGGTTCGCAGAGTCGCGAAACGAAACTTCCGCGACCAGGCGTCCTTCCACTTCGGTCGACCGGAGGACATCTTCGATGGGCCATGTCCATTCCGCGCCGGGGGGAAGCACTGGCTGAGTCGGAACCGCGAGCGGCCCAATGCTCGTCACTCGTCGGCCGAAGTGTCCGTAGCCAACCACGACCTGAGCATCGAACACCGGGTGTGCGCCAACGTTCTTCAAGACGACTGAGACTGTGCGGACAAGATCTCCACGGTCGCCTTGCTGATACCGGTCGTCTACCCAGACCGTGACGCCCTCGGCCGGCATTCTTCGGCGATCTTTCAACTGAAGTCCAAGGACCCAGGCCGACACCAGAAAGGCGAGGGCCGTTGCGCCGCTGCCGATGGCGCTCCAGGCAGCAGCGCTCCAGTGTGTCAAGTTCACCTGGCGGAGCGTAGACGAGCGCGGCAGGGCTCGCGCTTCCGAACGGCACAATCATCTGCTTCCGCCCGCTGCGTCCGTTCGCGGCGCCGGGAGGTCTGGCGGCGACGTCAAACGGTCGATGGAGCGTCATCGCCGGAAGATGGATGGTGACCTGAGTCATTCCGCCGCGTATGCAGCGCTTCATCGGGTCGAAAGCTTGCTGACCGAGTCGCGGAGTGCGTCCTCGCCGGCGCGGACGTAGTGGTTGAGGACCGTGGTGAGCTTGTCGCCGAGGTACTGGGCGACGACCTCCCAGGGCTCGCCGAGCTCCTCGTGGAACCACCTCGTCGCGGCGTGGTGGCGGAGGTTGCGGTAGACGATCGTCCTGGGCCAGGCGTTGTCGGGATCGTGCTCGTCGACCCAGCGGCGGACGCGGTGCCAGCGGTCGTTGTGCATCTCCGGCTTCACCGGCAGACCGGTGACGGTGTTGACGAAGAGCCACTGCTCCTCCTCGGGCGGGATGGGGCAGTTCCACCAGGTGAGGGTCGAGTCGCCGACGCGGAGCGCGAGCTTCGCGCGGCGCTGACGCTCCTCCTCCTGGGCGTTGAGCACCTGCTGCATCGACGCCGTCGGCGGCAGGACAAGCAGTTCCTTCACCCGCGGAAGCAGTTCGTCGATCATCAGCGAGCGGGGGAGGGGGACCTCGTGGATGACGTGGTTCTTCACCGGGCCGCGGAAGCCCGGCGCGTTGCGCGGGGTGATCCACGAGCCGTTGACCTGGACGTACCCGCGCTCGAAGAACACGTCGATCGCACGCAGGCCGTTCTGCTCGCCGAGCCGCAGGCCGCCGTACGCCGCGACGCGGATCTTGGTGCCGAACAGCGGCAGTCGTGTCATCAGCGGATCGGTGCCGTCAGGACCGCAGAGCGCATCGGCGCCACGGGCCATCGCCAGCACCTGTCGCGTCTCCGGACGGAGGCGCGGATCGATGTAGTGCGTCGTCGCCCCGTGCAGCACGGTCGAGCGGCCGATCTCGAGGCCGTCGATCGGGTCGATCGACCTGTCGAGCCAGCCCATCCGCCAGGCCAGCTTCCGCATCGCGGCCATGGCGCCGCGCAGATCCTCCTTGCCGCGCGTCGAGTGCAGGGTCGCCGACGCCCGCTCCATCACCTTGCGACTGTGCTCGACCCGCCACCGCCCGACCGGGACGTCTCCGATCGCGGGGATGATGTGGGCGTCGAGTCGCGACTGGCGACCCTCGATCGTGCGAACCGCCTTGCCGCGGGCCTGGCTGTCGGCGATGTACGCCGCGCCCAGCGCCGCGATCGTCTGAGTCGCCTTCTCCCTGGTGCTCGTTGGGGTGGGCTGCTCGGTGTCGAGCGCGGCCTCAGCCTGCGCGAAGATCGCACGGGCCTCCTCCTCGGTCGCCGCCCGGCGCAGCACCCGCCTCCACGGCTCGCCGTCGGCGGCCGGAGCCTTGAAGAGCACCTGGTAGCCGCTGGCGGTGGCGTACAGCCGCACCCGCCACGCCTGGCGGCCGCCGTCGAGCCGGCGCTCCTTGCCTTGGGCGAGGAGCGCCGACTTCCGCCGAGTCGGCATTCGCCGCTCCCTCCTAGGCTGGGGACAGGCACCCGAGAAACGAGCGCCGCGACCGGCTCATCGTAACCGCGATTGAGCGCGAGTTTGCATCACGGGTTTGTATCAGTGGGCCGATTTGATACGAACTCGCACTGGTGGAAGGTGGCAGCCATGGCCAACAGATTGGCCGGATCGACGAGTCCGTATCTTCAACAACATGCAGGTCAGCCCGTAGATTGGTACGAATGGGGGCCTGAGGCGTTTGAGGCTGCGCGGGCTCGAGATGTACCTGTCTTGTTGAGTGTTGGTTACGCCGCCTGTCACTGGTGCCACGTGATGGCGCATGAGTCTTTCGAGGACGAGGCCACGGCGGCGTACCTCAACGAGCACTACGTCGCCGTCAAGGTCGACCGCGAGGAGCGGCCGGACGTGGACGCGGTCTACATGGCGGCGACCACGGCGATGACCGGGCAGGGCGGCTGGCCGATGACCTGCGTGCTCGACCACGACGGCAACCCGTTCTTCGCCGGGACCTACTTCCCCGACCAGCCGCGGCACGGGCAGCCGGCGTTCACGCAGGTGCTGCAGGCGATCAGCGAGGCATGGCGTCAACGACGCGGCGAGATCGCGGACGTCGCGGCGAACGTTCGAGCGCATCTCGAGCGGCAGAAAGTGACCTCTCAACGGGCCGAAAGTGACTTCTCGGCGGAGGGGGTGGTGGAGCGGCTGGCGGGTGAGTTCGACGCGGCGGCGGGCGGGTTCGGGGGAGCGCCGAAGTTCCCGCCGTCGATGGTGCTGGAGTTCCTGCGGCGGGTGGAGGACCCGCGCGCCCGGCACATGCTGCAGCGCACCGTCGCGGCGATGGCCGGCGGTGGGATGTACGACCAACTCGGCGGCGGCTTCGCGCGCTACGCCGTCGACCGCGGTTGGGTGGTGCCGCACTTTGAGAAGATGCTCTACGACAACGCCCAGCTGGTCGGGCTCTACGCCCGCCTCGGCACGGCGCTCGGCGACCGCGTCGCCCGGGAGACGGCCGCGTGGATGATCCGCGAACTCGGCACCGCCGAGGGCGGCTTCGCCAGCGCGCTCGACGCCGACTCCGAGGGCGAGGAGGGCCGCTTCTACGTCTGGACCCCGGCGCAGCTGGTCGACGTACTCGGCGAGGAGGATGGTCGCTGGGCGGCGGCGGTCTTCGACGTGACCGACGCCGGGACCTTCGAGCACGGCACGTCCACGCTCCAGTTGCGGCACACCCCCGACGACCCCGAACGTCTCGCCCGGGTGCGGGCGGCGCTGCTGGCCGCCCGCGAGCGGCGGGTCCGCCCCGCGCGCGACGACAAGGTCGTGGCCGCGTGGAACGGCCTGGCGATTACCGGCCTGTGCGACGCCGGTCTGCTGCTGGACGAGCCGCGGTACGTCGAGGCCGCGCTCGCCGCCGGTGAGCTGCTGCTGCGCCTGCACGTCGACGGCGATCGGCTGCTGCGGGTCAGCCGCGACGGCGTCGCCGGCCGGCATGCCGGGGTGCTGGAGGACTACGGCTGCGTGGCGGGCGGGTTCCTCAGCCTGGTGCAGGCCACCGGGGACACGCGCTGGCTGACCGCGACGGCGCTGCTCGACCGGGCGCTGGCGGACTTCCGCGCCGAGGACGGCGGGTTCTTCGACACCGCCGCGGACGCGGAGTCGCTGCTCACCCGGCCGCGCGACCCCGGCGACAACGCCTCGCCGTCCGGCACCTCGGCGATGATCCACGCCCTGGTGGTCGCGCACGCGATCACGGGCGAGGGCCGCTACCGGCAGGCGGCCGAGGAGGCGCTGGCCACGGTGGGGCAGCTGATGAGTCAGGCGCCCCGGTTCGCCGGCTGGTCGCTGGCGGCCGCGGTCACGATGGCCGAGGGGCCGCTCGAGATCGCCGTGGTCGGCCCCGCCGGGCCCGAGCGGGACGCGCTTGCCGCTGCTGCCCGGCGCCGGCCCGGTGCGGTCGTACTGGTGGCGGACGGGCCGCGCGAGGACCTGCCGCTGCTGGCCGGTCGCACCGCGGTCGAGGGCCGCCCGGCGGCGTACGTGTGTCGGGGGTTCGTCTGCGAGCGGCCGGTCACCGATCCTGCGTTGCTGTGATGCTGTCGGTCGATGAGCATGCAGGCGCCGCGCAGCTCAGCGCAGCGAGTACGTCGCCAGCGACACCCCGGTGTAGTGCGCCGCGAACGCCAGGATCGTGAACGCGTGGAACACCTCGTGGAACCCGAACACCCGGGGCCAGGGGTTGGGTCGCTTGAAGCCGTAGACCACGCCACCCATGGTGTAGAGCGCGCCGCCGACGCAGATGAGCGTGAAGACCGCGACGCCGATGCCGACGCCGAGCGCGGTGGCGCCGGAGAAGAACGCGGGGATGAAGAAGATCGCCGACCAACCCAGCGCGATGTAAATCGGCACGTAGAGCCACCGCGGCGCGTCGGTCCACAGCACGCGGAACAGCACGCCGAGGACCGCGCCGCCCCACACCACCGACAGCAGCGTCCAACGGGCGGCGCCGTGCAGCAACAGCAGCGAGAACGGCGTGTAGGAGCCGGCGATCATCACCATGATGTTGGCGTGGTCCCAGCGCTTGAGCAGGTTGTGGACCCGAGGCGACCAGTGGCCGTTGCCGCGGTGGTAGACCGCCGAGACGGTGAACAGAAGCAGCGCAGCGGCGGTGTAGACCACCGCGCCGACCTCGGCCCGGGCGTTGGGCGCCAGCGCCATCAGCACGATGCCGGCGGCGAGCACCAGCGGGGCAGCCGCGAGATGCAGCCAGCCGCGCAGCTTGGGCTTGACCTCGGCGACCAACTCCTCGACCCGGTCGGTGATCCGGTCGGTGATCCGGTCGGAGAGGGAGCCCAGGCCGGGCCGGGCCCCGTCGGTCGTCTCGCTCATGGCGGAAAGGTACCCCGAGCGCGCAAACGCCGTGCCAGCAACGCCCGAACGCGTACCATCGAGACGTGGCGAGCTGGAAGGACGGTGTCCGTCGGGTGCTCTATCCGGCGTACGAGGCCCGGCTCGCCAGCCGCCTCGACCGGGACAACCTGCCCAAGCACGTGGGGGTCATGCTCGACGGCAACCGTCGCTGGGCCAAGGCGGTCGGCCGCGACACAGCCCACGGCCACCGCGCCGGCGCCGCCAACATCGAGCCGCTGCTGACCTGGTGCGACGAGATCGGCATCGAGGTCGTCACGCTGTGGCTGCTCTCCACCGACAACCTCAACCGCGCCGCCGAGGAGCTCGGGCCACTGCTGCAGATCATCGTCGAGGCGGTCGACTCGCTGGTCGACCAGCGGCGCTGGCGACTGCACCCGGTGGGCGCCCTGGACTTGCTGCCAGCGGACGTCGCCGAGCGGTTGAAGGCCGCCGAGGAGGCCACCCGCGCCGTCGACGGGATGCTGGTCAACGTCGCCGTCGGGTACGGCGGCCGCCGCGAGATCGCCGACGCGGTGCGCAGCCTGCTGCACGAGCACGCCGCGAAGGGCACCTCGCTGGAGGAGCTCGCCGAGGAGATCGACGTCGAGCACATCGCCGATCATCTCTACACCGCCGGCCAGCCGGATCCGGACCTGGTCATCCGCACCAGCGGCGAGCAGCGCCTGGGCGGCTTCCTGCTGTGGCAGAGCGCGAAGAGCGAGTTCTACTTCTGCGAGGCATACTGGCCCGACTTCCGCCGGGTCGACTTCCTGCGCGCGCTGCGCGCCTACGCGCAACGCGAGAGGCGGCTGGGGCGCTGAGCGTCCGGCGCCGCGGAAACGCAACGTTCACCTGGCAATCTCGGCGTGTTGCCCACGACGGGCGGGTACCGGTCGTACCTTCGAGACACCGGCGGGTGGGGAAGCCCGCCGTACCAGGAGGCCCGTTCGTGGATGCTCACGACTGCATCACCCGGCACGCCGCGTGCCGTGGTGAGGGAGGTCGGCACTCCGGCCTTCGGGTGACCCGGTCCGTTGCTGTGTGCTAGGGCCGGGGCGAAGAGTGCGCGCCGCGGCCCGTGAGGGGTGAGTCGCGTGGCCACCAAGCCTGCGAACCGCAAGAGCGTCCGAACCTACGTGCTCGACACCAGCGTGCTGCTCTCCGATCCGGGGGCGTTGCGGCGGTTCGCCGAGCACGAGGTCGTCCTGCCGGTCGTGGTCATCACGGAGTTGGAGGGCAAACGTCACCACCCCGAGCTGGGCTACTTCGCCCGAACGGCGTTGCGCCACCTCGACGAGCTGCGGGTGAAGCACGGCCGTCTCGACGAGGCGGTCCCGATCAGCGACGAGGGCGGCACCATCCGGGTCGAGCTCAACCACACCGACCCGTCCACGCTGCCCTCCGGGTTCCGGCTGGGTGACAACGACACCCGGATCCTCGCGGTCGCGTGCAACCTCGCCGCCGAGGGCAACGACGTCACCCTGGTCTCCAAGGACCTGCCGCTGCGGATCAAGGCGTCGGCGGTCGGCCTGACGGCCGAGGAGTACCGCGGCGAGTCCATCTCCGACTCCGACCCGGGCTACTCCGGCATGGCCGAGATCGAGGTGGGCGCCGCCGACCTCGACGAGTTGTACGACGACGGCGTCCTCGACCTCGACGCCGCCCGCGACCTGCCCTGTCACACCGGCCTGGTGCTGCTCTCCGACCGCGGCACCGCCCTCGGCCGGGTGGGCGCCGACAAGCAGGTGCACCTGGTCCGCGGCGATCGGGAGGCGTTCGGGCTGCACGGCCGCTCGGCCGAGCAGCGGATCGCGCTGGAGATGCTGCTCGACCCGGAGGTCGGCATCGTCTCGCTCGGCGGCCGCGCCGGGACCGGCAAGTCGGCGTTGGCGCTGTGTGCCGGCCTGGAGGCGGTGATGGAGCGGCGTCAGCACAAGAAGGTGGTCATCTTCCGGCCGCTGTTCGCCGTCGGCGGGCAGGAGCTGGGCTACCTGCCCGGCACCGAGTCGGAGAAGATGAGCCCGTGGGGGCAGGCGGTCTTCGACACCCTCGGTGCCGTGACCTCCCAGGACGTGGTCGACGAGATCCTCGACCGCGGCATGCTCGAGGTGCTGCCGCTGACTCACATCCGCGGGCGCTCGCTGCACGACTCGTTCGTGATCGTCGACGAGGCGCAGTCGCTGGAACGCAATGTGCTGCTGACCGTACTCTCCCGGATCGGCACCAACTCCAAGGTGGTGCTCACCCATGACGTCGCCCAGCGTGACAACCTGCGGGTGGGCCGGCACGACGGCGTCGTCGCGGTGGTGGAGAAGCTCAAGGGGCACCCGCTGTTCGCGCACGTCACCCTCACCCGTTCGGAGCGCTCGCCGATCGCGGCGCTGGTCACCGAGATGCTGGAGTCGGTCGTCGAATAGCTGAGACAGAAGTGATCGGTGGGGCTGCTGTGACAGCAGTGGCCCCACCGCTCGTCATTTCTTCCCCAACTTGTCGTGTTCGGTTTGCCTCGGGGAAGCGGGTCAGGCATGGTGGTCCGGGCTCTCCCCCAGGAGAGCCCGCCCGCGCCACTGAGCCGTCGACCCAGAGACGAGAGCCTTGTCGAAGCACGCCGCCTACGTCCCGAAGCATCGGGGTGCGGCTGAGCGACCCCTCGCCGATGCTCCCAAGAAGGCGCTGAAGACCACCTTCCTGCTCTCCGCGCTGGCCGTCGCCGGCACCGGTACGGCGGTGGGCGGCGGCGTGGTCCTCGCGGGCCACGGTCCCGCAGACACGGTCGCGCTGGACATGGCCTCTCCCGAGCACATGGCGTCGCAGGCACCCGCGGCCGCGCCGGCGTCGACGGCCCCGACCGCGTCCGGGCCGGCGTCCGGATCCGGCGTCGTACGCCGTGCCGACGTGGTCTCCCGCTCCGACAGCCGCGACCGCACCGACCCGGCCAAGACGGCCGCGCTCGACGTCGCCAGCGGAACCGCCGCGCGCGCCATCGTCCACACCGAGGACATGTCCAACGGCGACCCGAAGTCGATCGCCAGCGCGCTGCTCGGGGACTACGGCTGGAGCGGCAGCCAGTTCGGCTGCCTGGTCAGCCTGTGGGACCGCGAGTCGCACTGGCGGATCAACGCCGCCAACCCGTCCTCGGGCGCCTACGGCATCCCGCAGGCCCTGCCGGGCTCGAAGATGGCCTCGGCCGGCCCCGACTGGCGCACCAACGCCGAGACCCAGATCAAGTGGGGCCTGGGCTACATCCGCGACCGCTACGGCTCGCCGTGCGGCGCGTGGGGCCACTCCCAGGCCCACGGCTGGTACTGACGACGCCGTCGAGAGGTCACTTTCGGCGCATCGAGTGTCCAGTCGCTGGACACTCGACCCGCCGAAAGTGACTCTTCGACCGGCCAAAGGTGACCTCTCAACGCGGGTCAGGGGTGGGTCATGGACTCCACGTCGAGGGCCGCGTCCAGCTGCTCGAGGGTGATCTCGCCACGATCCACGAAGCCCATCGCCAGCACCGTCTCCCGGATGGTGGCGCCGTCGGCCAGCGCCTGCTTGGCGATCTTCGCGGCGGTCTCGTAGCCGAGGTAGCGGTTCAGCGGGGTCACGATCGAGGGTGAGGACTCGGCGTACGCGCGCATCCGGGCGGCGTCCGCGGTGATCCCGTCGACGGTGCGCCGCGCCAGCACGGTGGTGGAGGTCGACAGCAGCCGGATCGACTCCAGCAGGTTGCGCGCGATGATCGGCATCGCCACGTTGAGCTCGAAGGAGCCGGAGGCGCCCGCGGCGGTGATCGCGGCGTCGTTGCCGATCACCTGGAAGGCGACCATCAGCGTCGCCTCCGGCAGCACAGGGTTGACCTTGCCCGGCATGATGCTCGACCCCGGCTGCAGGTCGGGCAGGCGGATCTCGGCGAGCCCGGCGGTCGGGCCCGAGGACATCCAGCGCAGGTCGTTGTTGATCTTGATCAGGCCGACCGCGATCGTCTTCAGAACGCCGGAGAGCTCCACCAGCGAGTCGCGGGTGCCCTGCGCCTCGAAGTGGTTGCGCGCC
>NZ_DASZUF010000123.1:0-30188 GCF_035547795.1 Nocardioides sp. | reverse complement strand
GTCAGCCGGTCCAGCATGTACGCCGGCCGATCGGTGATCACCGCCTCGACCCCGAGCTCGAGGCAGAGGTCGAGGTCGGCGTCCTGGTTGACCGTCCAGACGTGCAGCCGGCGGGCGTCCAGGCGCAGCCGACGGCCGAAGCGCGGGTGGTCGCGCAGCTCGCCGATGCCGGGGCCGATCAGCCAGTCCGGGTCGACGAAGCGGCGCAGCGTGGGCCAGTACTGGGCACGCTCGACCAGCTGCACCAGCTGTACCGACGGGGTGAGTCGCTGCATCCGCTGCAGGGCGGTGTAGCTGAACGACATCACCCGCACCGGCGACCCCGGCTTGTCCCAGCCGAACTCGCCCAGCATCTCGGCCAGGCGACGCTCGGTCAGCCCGCCGTAGCGGGTCGGGTGCTTGGTCTCGATGGCCAGTTCGACGCGGCGGTCGTAGTCACGCACCGTCTCCAGCAGGGTGCGCAGAGTCAGCACCCGGTCGAGCCGTTCGTCGCGGTCGGGCTCCTCCACCCAGCCGGGCTTCCAGCGCGCCACGTTGAGCTGTTCCAGCTCTTGGAGCTCCATCACCGACACCACCCGGGGCACGCCGCCGGTACGGCGCATGGTGCGGTCGTGCACACAGACCAGATGGCCGTCGGCGGTGAGCCTGACGTCGCACTCGAGGGCTTCGGCACCGACATCGAGCGCCTCGACGTACGCACCGAGCGTGTGCTCGGCCCTGCTGTGGCTGGCGCCGCGGTGGGCGACCACCTGCGGTCTGGATCCGGGCCCGGCGGCCATGCTCATGGCCTCCATTGTGGCGCCCGAGGGCGACGAGTCAGCGAATGCCCCCCGTCGTGTTGGTGATGAGGATGAAGAGCACGAACAGCACCGCGCCCACCAGCGCGCCCAGGAAGGCATAGGTCAGCGCCGTCCAGGCGCCGGCGCGGGCTCGTCGCACCAGTCCCACCAGCGCCGCGACCGCCAGCACCGCACCCACCGGCCAGAGGAAGACGCCGACCAGGAACGTCGCGAACGCGGCCGGGATCGCGGGGGCCCACTCGACTCGATGCTCGGCGTCGTTCACGGCGGTGATCCTAGACTTCACCCCATGCCGGAGCTGCCCGAGGTGGAGGCGCTCGCGCTCGACCTGCGCGGGCGACTGAAGGACAGGGCGATCACCAAGGTCCATCTGGCTCAGTTCAGCGCGCTCAAGACCTTCGACCCACCGCTGTCGGCGCTCGAGGGCACGCTGGTCGACGATGTCACCCGGCACGGCAAGTTCCTCGACATCGAGGCCTCCGGGCTGCACCTCGTCCTGCACCTGGCACGGGCCGGCTGGGTGCGCTGGCGCGACGAGGTGCCGACCATCCCGCCCAAGCCGTCGCCGAAGTCGACCCTGGCGGCACGGATCGTGCTCGACTCGGGGGCCGGGCTCGACGTCACCGAGGCGGGTACGAAGAAGTCGCTGGCGTTGTACGTCGTGCGCGCGCCGCTCGACGTCCCGGGGATCGCCAGCCTGGGACCCGAGCCGATGGCGGACTCGTTCACGGTCGAGGTGCTCGGCGGCATCCTGCGCGAGGCCGGTCGCAAGCAGCTCAAGGGCGTGCTGCGTCACCAGGGCACCATCGCCGGGATCGGCAACGCCTACTCCGACGAGATCCTGCACGCAGCGCGGATGTCGCCGTACAAGCCGGCCGACTCGCTCTCCGAGGAGGAGCTGGCGAGGCTCTACGCCGCGCTGCGCGGCACCCTCGCCGCCGCCGTGCAGCGCTCCAGCGGGCTGGCCGCGAGCGAGCTCAAGGGCGAGAAGAAGTCGAACATGGCCGTGCACGGGCGCGCCGGACAGCCATGTCCGGTCTGCGGCGACACGGTGCGCGAGGTCAGCTTCGCCGACTCCGCGCTGCAGTACTGCCCCACCTGTCAGACCGGCGGGAAGCCCCTGGCCGACCGCCGGTTGTCGAAGCTGTTGAAATAGGGCCATGAGCATCCCCACCGTCGAGATCACCGGCGTCCCCGACCCGCTGCCCGTGCCCGTGCTGGACGTGCGCGAGGACTTCGAATGGGAGGCCGGCCACATCGAGGGCGCGCTGCACATCCCGCTCAACGAGCTGCCGGCCCGGGTCGACGAGGTGCCCGGTGGGCAGTTCCTGGTCACCTGCAAGGCGGGTGGGCGCTCCGCCCAGGCGGTGGCGTGGCTGGTCCAGCAGGGCCACGAGGCGGTCAACCTGGCCGGCGGCATGCTCGACTGGGAGGCCGCCGGGCGGCCGATGGTCTCCGAGAGCGGCGCCGCGCCGCAGGTCGTCTGAGGCTTGTAACACGCTGTCCACGTCACTAGACGGTCGTTGCAACGACCGTCTACTGCACCGAACGGCGTGTTACATGCGGCAACGGCGTGTTACAGCGAGAACGCCGCCGGCGAGCCCAGCGCCGCATCCAGCAGCCGCAGATAGTCCCGCCGTGGCACCTCCACGACGCCGAGCGACGCCAGGTGGGGGGTCCGCCACTGCACGTCGAGCACCCGCGGGCCGGGGGCGGCGGCGAGCAGCGAGACCAGGCCGACCAGCGCCGCCTTGGACGCGTCGGTGGCCCGGTGGAACATCGACTCCCCGGCGAACAGCCCGCCGATCTCCACGCCGTACAGCCCGCCCACCAGCGTGCCGTCGGACCACGCCTCGACCGAGTGCGCCCAGCCGAGCCGGTGCAGCTCGCCGTACGCCGCCATGATCGACCCGTCGATCCAGCCGCCTTCGCGGCTCGGGTCCGCACACGCGGCGACCACGTCGTCGAAGGCGGTGTCGACCCGGATCTCGAAGCGCTTGAGCGACTTGCGCAGCGACCGGGTCACCCGCAGCCCGTCCAGCGGCAGCACCCCGCGCGCGACCGGGCAGAACCACAGCAGCTCGCCGGGCACGTCGCCCGGCATCGGGAACAGTCCCAGGCGGTACGCCGAGAGCAGCGTGCCCGGCGCCAGGTCGGCGCCGACCGCGACCAGGTCGTCCAGCGAGGCGTCCAGCGCGGCCGACCGCAGGTCCGGCATCAGCCACGGAGTGGCGGCGGGCTCGGTCGGCACGGCTCGAAACTACCGTCGCCTCCGTAGGATCGGCGACATGAGCAAGAGCCCCGCGAAGAAGGTGGCCTCGACGGTCGGTAGTGCGCTTGCCCCGAAGATCGTGGAGTTCGCACCCGGGATGACCTCGAGCTTCGTGCAGCAGGCCCTGACCCGCGCCATTGTCGGGGTCGGCCCGCTGCCCGGGGCCGCGGCGGCGGCAGACAAACAGCTCGCAGAGCAGCACGGCGACGTCGACAAGGCGATCCGCGAGGTGATCGAGAACCACGTCGCCTACGCCGGCGTCGGTGGGTTCGCGACCAACATCGGTGGCCTGGTCACGGCCGCGATCACCATCCCCACCAACGTCACCGGCCTGGCCCTGATCCAGTGCCGAATGGTCGCCGGGATCGCCCACCTGCGCGGCTACAGCCTGGAGGACCAGCGCACCCGCAACGCGATCCTGGAGTGCCTGCTCGGCGAGGACAAGATCGAGCGCCAGATCAAGCAGAAGAAGCTGCCGGCACCGCCGATGGCGCTGGCCACCGCCCCCGCCTGCGACCCCGCTATCGCCACCGCGATCACCGCGCAGGTGGCCTCCGAGCTGCTCAACCGGGCGGTCGGCAAGCGGCTGGCCACCACCGTCGGCCGACGGATCCCGGTGGTCGGCGGCGTGGTCGGTGCGAGCGCCGACGGCTACGCCACCTGGCGGATCGGCCGCTATGCGGGCCGCGAGCTGCTGCCGCGCGCCCGGTAGTAGGCGCCCAGCGCCTTGCGGCCCATCCAGCTGCGCTCCAGCAGCCGGTACAGGCGCTCCTTGAGCTGGTGGACCGGGTTCATCCGGGCCCGGTCGAGCTCGGCACGCAGCACGGCGATCTCCCGGTGCAGCCGCTCCTCGCTGGCGCGCCGCCGGCCCACGTCCTGAACCAACGCGACGATCGACTCGGCGGCCGCCTCCACCACGTCCGGCAAGGCCGGCTCGTCCGGATCGGTGTACGACGAGGGCGGGTTGCCCTCCAGCTCGGCCAGCGACCCGATCACGTCGTACCCCTGGGTGCGCAGCTCGTCGATCCACGACGTCGCCAGCGACGACACCCAGGGGTGGATCGCCGGCGGCAGCGCGATCCGGGGCGAGCCGGTGCGGTGGGCGAGGGTGCGGTGGGCGAGCAGCTCGCGGACCAGCTCGCGGTAGTCGGGCGCCTCGACGGCGTCGTTGGCCAGCTGGTTGACTCGCCGGATGAGGTAGGTCTCGGGGATGCCGAGCCCGACATTGGTGCGGTCGGTGCCCAGGTCGAGGTCGATCCCGTCGAGCCCGAACGCACTGATGAACCGCTTCCACAGCAGGTCGCGCGGGCTGCCCGGCGGCGGCACCGTGACGATGTGGATCCGCTCCGGCGGCAGATCGTGCCGCCAGCGGTCGAGGATGTCGGGCAGCTCCTGCACCGCCCAGAACCAGGACGCGATCACGCCGCTGCGGCTGGGCTCGCGCAGCTCGTCGAGGAACTCGGCATAGCTGGCCGTGGTGCGGTGCTTGACGTTCTCCTGCCACTCCGCCGGGATCTGCCGGACCAGGTCGCGTGCGGAGATCACCAGATGCACCTCCGCGGGATCGCGCGGGTCGCCGTGGCCCAGCGAGCGCAACGCGCGCTCGGCCTGGCGGGCGGTCGCCCGGGCGAGGATCTCGTGGCTGACGATGACCGTGCCGTCGTGGGCGCGGACCTGTGCCGCCAGCGCGTCCCACGCGCCCACGGCCTGCTCCTCCAGGCCGCCCCAGGGCAGCCGCATCAGGTCCAGCGCGGCCAGGAAGTGCGCGTCGAACCGCTCGGCGGGATAGAGGATGCCGTGCTCGGCCAACAGCGGCCGGTTGCGGAAGCAGACGTCCTGCAGATAGGTCGTGCCGGTCTTCGGCGTACCGACGTGCAGCAGCACCCGCCCGCTCACGCCGTACTCCTCTCCAGCAGCATCCGCAGGCCCAGCTCAAGGACCGCCTCCACCGACGGCGACCCGCCGCCCGAGGTGCGCTCGACCGGGTCGAGGTGTCCCAGATCGCCGTGCACAGCGTAGCCCTCGGCGAGCAGCCCCTCGCGCTGCGCCCGGGCCTGGCGGAGCAGCCACGGCCGGAAGCGCGCGGGTACGGCGAGGGGCTCGCCCGGCTGGTCCGCCAGCCGTGGCAGCAGGCCGTGCCGCATCAGGTGCTCGCGCCGGTCGTGGCCGGCGAGCAGCCCGACCATCGGTGCGACCCGGCGGGCCAGGTCGACGGCGTTCGCGGCGACGGTCGGCGGCTGCGGCAGCGGACCCTGGACGCGCAGGATGTCGGGCAGCAGTGCCGGGTCGGTCACGATCCGCACACAGTGATGGCCCACCCGGGCCTGCCACCAGCGCGCCTGCCGCAGCAGGTCTGCCCGCGGCGGCAGCCGGTCGCTGCGGCGCAGCTTGGCCAGCCAGCCCTCCCAGCCGATCACGCCGTCGACCAGCGCCCGGCGGGTCCACGCGTCGACCAGCATCGAGCCCAGGTCGCGGCCGACCAGGAAGGTCATCGCCCGACCGCCGCCGGTCGGGTAGCCGCGTCGCACCAGCTCCTCCCGGATGGGTACGGCGAGCCACGGGTCGCCGTGCAGCCGGTAGCGCACCCGGCGGAACCGGGGCCGGCGCGGGCGCGGTGGCGCCGGGGCGCCGGCGGCCACCACGTCCTCGGCGAGCAGTCCGGTCACCACCCGCAGCAGCTCGGCGGGCGGCAGCGTGGCCGGGTCGACGGCGGGCGTGCCGAAGCGGTGCTCCGGCGTACCGCTCAGGGCGAGGTCGCCGCGGCCCCGTCCGACCAGGTCGGCGCGCAGCACCCGCTCCACCAGGTCCGCGCTCGGTCGGCCCAGCGCGTTGAGCCGGCGCAGCACCTCCAGCTGCTGGGCCCCCACCGGCGTCGCGAGGTCACCTTCGGCCCGTCGAAAGTCCGCCCACGGCGTCGTGCCGCCCGCCCGCAGGTGCTCGACCCACGCCGTCATCGGTGCACCGCCCGTCGGCCGGCCCGCTTCACCTTCGCGGCCAGGGTGGCGTCGGGGTCCTCGCGGCGGGCGGCCTCCTGCGTCATCGCGGCCAGGGCGTCGAGGGCAGCCTGCAGCTGCTTGCGCGGGCGTGGCCGATCGGGGTCGTGCCAGGTCGCCGCCGGGTCCGGGGTCGGCACCCGCAGGTCGGCCAGGTCGCCGACCACGTCGATCCCGCTCTGCTCCACCCACCCGATCCAGCGCTCGGTGAGCTCGCTGACCCATGGGTGCAGGGATGGCGGCATCCGGACCGTGTCGCTGTCGCGGTTGACCAGCACGCCTTCGGCGAGCATCAGCCGGATCAGCGCGTCGTACCGTCCGCCGGGCCTCTCCGAGCGCCCCAGCCGGCGGTTGAGCCGGCGGATCACCTGCGTCTCGGCGATCCCCAACGAGCGGTTCTCCCGCGGCCCCACCTCCGGCGCCCACGCCGGATCGATACCGCAGGCCAGGCAGAAGCGGCGCCACAGCTCGTCGCGAGGTACGTCGGAGCCTGCCGCGGGGACGGTCACCAGATGTACCTGCTCCGGCGGCAGTCCGGCCGACCAGGTGGTGAGCACCCGCGGGAGGTCGAAGACCCGGTAGAACCACATCCGCTCCTGCTGGAAGCGGCGCAGGAAGCGGGCGTAGGTCCAGCGCTGGCCCTGCTTGATGCCCTCCTGCCAGGCGGCAGGCAGCTGTCGGCCGAGGTCACGGGCGGTGTAGACCACGTGCAGCTCGGTGCCATGGCCGACGTCGAGGTCACGCCGGAGCCGCTCGACATGCTTGGGCTTGGCGCCGGCGAGGATCTCGTGGCTGAAGATCACCGTGCCGCGGTGGCGCCGTACCCGTCGGGCCAGGGCGTCCCAGGCACCGTCGCTGCGCGCGATCGGACCCTGCCAGTCGGTGCGGCCGAGGAGGTCGAGCGCGGCGCGGAACTGGAACAGCGTCGGCGTGGCGAGCGCCTGGCTGACGAAGTGCACGTCGTGGTCGGCCAGCTGCGAGGCGTTGAGCTCCAGGATGCTCTGGAGGTACGTGGTGCCCGTCTTGGGGGCGCCCACGTGCACGTACAGCCTGCGCCTCATGAGGCGATTGTGTCAGGCGACCTGCTCCGCTTCGCGGGCCTCGCCGGCCGGTGCCCAGCCGGGCGGCATGAACAGGTAGCCGAGCCGGTCGCGCCAGCAGCGCGCGTCGCGGACGTCGCGCCACAGCGCGGCGTAGTCGCCGTACTGGAGCTTGATCAGGTGGTAGGTCTCGACCGGGTGGGTCAGGCCGTACGTCGGGCGGAACAGCTCGGGCTGGAAGGTGCCGAACATCCGGTCCCAGACGATCAGGATGCCGGCGTAGTTCTTGTCCAGGTAGATCGGGTCCGAGCCGTGGTGCACGCGGTGGTGGCTGGGCGTGTTGAAGACCAGCTCGACCGGGCGGGGCAGCCGCTCGATGGTCTCGGTGTGGACGAAGAACTGGTAGATCAGGTTGATCGAGAACGCCAGGTAGACCCCCACCGGGGAGACGCCGAGCAGCGGCAGCGGCAGGAAGAAGAAGAACTCGAACCACGGGTTCCACTTCTGCCGTAGGGCGGTCGAGAAGTTCATGTACGTCGAGGAGTGGTGCGCCTGGTGTGCCGCCCAGCCGACTCGCGCACGGTGCACGAAGCGGTGGTTCCAGTAGTAGGCGAAGTCGACCAGCACGACGCTGATCAGCAGCCCCCACCAGCTGCTCGGCACGTGCCAGGGAGCCAGGTAGGTCCAGACCGCGATGTAGACCACGAACATCACCACCTTGACCACCGTGGTGCTGACCAGCGAGCCGACGCCCATCAGGATCGAGGTGCGGGCGTCCCGGCCGTCGTAGCCGGCCCGTTCGCGGCCGCCGGTCGCGAACGCGGTGTTGTCGTGGTCGAGCCACTTCAGCGCCGCCAGCTCGATGGCGATGGAGAGGAAGAAGAACGGGATCGCGTAGGTGATCGGGTTCTTCATCGGGTCGAGCATCTCGTGCATGGCGGTGACCTCCCATCCATATGACCTTTGAGTAAGTTACCGCAGAGTCAGATCACATCGCTAGTCTTTCGGCATGCCACGACCCAACGCCGGCACCAAGGGCGTGCCCCGGGCGGACCGCGAGGAGCAGATCCTCGAGACGGCCACCCGGCTCTTCGGCACCCTGGGCTTCGCCGCCACGTCGGTGGCAGCGGTCGCGGAGCCGATCGGCATCTCCAAGCCGATGGTCTACAGCTACTTCGGCTCCAAGGACCGGCTCTATGGCGCCTGCCTGCGCCGGGCCGGCGAGCAGCTCGCCGTGGAGATGGAGCGGATCGCCCGCACCGGCGTGGTGGGGCTGGAGCGTGGGCTGCGCACCTTGGACGGCATCTTCGTGCTGCTGGAGCCGCAGCCGTGGATGTGGCGGATGCTCTTCGACCCCACCGCGCCGCGCGAAGGCGAGGCGGCCGAGGTGATGGCGTCGTACACCGCTCGGATCACCGCCCTCGCCCACGAGGGCGTGGGGGAGCTGATGAGCCTGGTCGGCGTCACCGACGCCCTCGACGTCTCGGCGATGGTGTCGGTGTGGATCAGCATCTTCGACTCGCTGGTCGACTGGTGGCTCGACCACCCCGATCAGGACGCGGCGGCGATGACGCAGCGCTGCGTGCGGCTGTTCGCCGCCGTCACCCGCGCGGACCTGGGTAGCGTGCTCGCGTGAGCATCGGCCGCGATATCCAGGGCGGGATCTACCGCGCCGGCCTGTTCGGCGACCGGCCGGTGGTGCCGACGTCGTACGACGGGCTCGAGGCCGCCGCTCGCAAGGCGATGAGCCCGCAGGCGTGGGCCTACGTGCACGGTGGCGCCGGGCTGCAGTCGACCGTCCGAGCCAACCGCGAGGCCCTGGACCGGGTCCGGCTGGTGCCGCGCCACCTGCGCGACGTCGAGGACCGCGACCTGTCCGTGGAGGTGCTCGGCCGGCGCTGGCCCAGCCCGCTGGCGTTCGCCCCCATCGGCGTCCTGGAGATGGCCCACCCCGACGCCGAGTACGCCGTCGCCCGCGCCGCCCGCCGCCTCGGCATGCCGATGGTCATCTCCACCCAGGGCAGCGTGCCGATGGAGGAGACCGCCCGCGCGCTCGGCGACACTCCGCGGCTGCACCAGCTCTACTGGAGCCGCGACGAGACGGTGGTGCGCTCGTTCGTGGAGCGGGCCGAGGCGATCGGCTGTGACGCCGTCATGGTGACCCTCGACACCCACCTGCTCGGCTGGCGCACCCGCGACCTGGACCTCGGCTATCTGCCGTTCGCGCGCGCCGAAGGGATCGCCCAGTACACCTCCGACGCCGCCTTCCGCGCCCTCCTGCCGGGCCGCCCGAGGGGCGAGACCCCGCGGCCCTCCCCGCGCCAGCTGCCCGCCGCGTTGCGTGCGCTCGCCTCCATCCGCCGGCACTGGCCCGAGCGCGTCGGGCTCTCCGACCCCCGGCCCCGGGCCGCGGTCGAGACCTTCCTCGACGTCTTCTCCCGCTCCGACCTGACCTGGTCGGATCTGGCTCGGCTCCGCGAGATGACCAGGCTGCCGATCCTGGTCAAGGGTGTGCAGCACGCCGACGACGCCCGGCTCGCGGTCGAGCACGGCGTCGACGGGATCGTGGTCAGCAACCACGGCGGCCGCCAGGTCGACGGCGCGATCGGGTCGCTGGACGCGCTCCCCGGCGTGGTCGCGGCCGCGGGTGGCACACCGGTGCTCTTCGACAGCGGCATCCGCGGTGGCGCCGACGTGGTCAAGGCGCTCGCCCTGGGGGCCCGGGCGGTGCTGGTCGGACGGCCGTGGGTCTACGGGCTCGCGCTCGCCGGCGAGGACGGCGTCCACGCGGTGATGTCGCACCTGCTCGCCGACCTGGACCTCACCCTCGGCCTGGTGGGAGCCCGCCGCCTCGCCGACCTCGGCCCGGACCTGATCGCCCGATGACGAGCCACCGCGGCGGCAGGCGGCGCGCCGACACGCGCGGGCACGCCCACGGGCACGGCCACGGGCACGCCCACAGCACTGCCCCGGACGTGCACGTCGCCGCCGGCCCGCGGTTCGCGCTCCTCGGGATCCTCGCCCTGGTGGCGGTCGCGGTGGTGGTGGGCATCGTCGGCCTCTGGCCCGACCGCGCCGCGGTGCATCGGCTCGCGCACTCGCTCGACTTCGCCGCCCCGGGCGTGACGTTCCCACACGCCAGCGTGCAGGAGGTGCAGCCGGCCTGCGCGGCCGGCGCCCAGGCGACCCAGACCTGCGGCAATCTGCGGGTGAGGGTCGGCGGCACCACCGCGCTGGTGCCGGTGCCGCCCGAGGTCACCCACTCGGGGCTGAAGCGCGGCAGCAGCGTGCAGCTGCAGCGCACGCCGGGGTCGCCGCCGACGTACTCCTACTACTCGACCGACCGCTCCGGCACGCTGTGGCTGCTGATCGGGCTCTTCGTGGTGGTGGTGCTCGCGGTGGCGCGGCTGCGCGGCCTACTCGCACTGGTCGGGCTGGCCTTCGGCGGCCTCGTGGTGGGCGGCTGGCTGCTCCCCGGGCTGCTCGGCGGGCACTCGCCACCGCTGGTCGGGCTGGTCGGCTCCGCGGCGATCATGTACGTCGTCCTCTACCTCACCCATGGCCTCTCGCTGCGCACCAGCGCCGCGCTCGCCGGCACGCTCGCCGGGCTGGCCGTCACCGCCGGACTGGGGCTGGTCACGGTCCGGCTCTCCCACCTCACTGGCGTGGCCGACGAGGGCGGCTCCATCCTCACCTCGGTGGTCGGCCACCTGGACTTCCAGGGCCTGATGACGTGCACCGTCATCGTGGCCGGCCTGGGCGTGCTCAACGACGTCACCATCACCCAGGCCAGCGCGGTGTGGGAGCTGCGTGCCGCCGCGCCCGGGCTCACCCGCTGGCGGCTGTGGGCCGGCGCGATGCGGATCGGTCGCGACCACATCGCCTCGACGATCTACACCATCGTCTTCGCCTACGCCGGCACCGCGCTGACCACGCTGCTGGTCATCGAGCTCTACGACCGGCCGTTCCTGGAGCTGGTCGGCACCGAGCAGATCGCCGAGGAGGTGGTGCGTTCGCTGGTCAGTGCGATCGGGCTGGTTCTCGCCGTACCCCTGACCACGGCGGTCGCCGCCCTCACCGTACCGGGGCGCGCCGAGGAGTGAACAGCGCCGCGACCAGGGCGAGCGCGACGGCCCCCGAGCCGGTCAGCAGCGCGGGCCCGATCGCCCCGGCGTAGCCGTCCGGCGCGATGTGGCCGCCGCAGCTCTCGAAGACCGCGGTGAGCAGCGCGACGCCGAGTGCCACGCCGAACTCCCGGATCGTGGAGTTGGCCGAGCTGGCGATGGCGAAGTCGCCCTCCGGCAGCCCGTCGAGGACCGCGTTGGAGACCGACGGGAAGACCAGGCCCATCCCGACGCCGGCCATGACCAGCGCCGGCACGAAGGCGGAGTACGGCGAGCCGGCCTCGGTCAGCCCCGCGAACCAGGCCAGCGACCCCGCCTGCAGGGCGAGCCCGACCAGCAGCAGCGGCCGGACGCCGATCCGCCCGGCGAGCATCCCGGCCAGCGGCGCGACCACCATCGGCGCGGCCGTCCACGGCAGCGTCCGCACGCCGGCGCCCAGCGGGGTGTAGCCCTGGACCACCTGCAGGTACTGGGAGAGCAGGAAGACCGCGCCGAACATGCCGACGGTGAAGCCGAGGGCGACCAGGTTGGCGGTGGTGAAACTGCGGGAGACGAAGAGCCGCAGCGGGAGTACGGCGTCGGGCCGGCGGCGAGCCCAGCCGACGTACAGCGGAAGCAGCAGCGCGGCGATCACCAGCGGGGTCAGCACCCGGCCGGAGCCCCACCCGTCGTCGTTGCCGTGCACGATGCCCCAGATGCCGAGGAAGACGGCGCCGCCGATCATCAGCGCGCCGGCCAGGTCGAGCCGCTGCCAGGCGCCGCGCGACTCGCCCACCACGGCCAGCACCAGCGGCAGCGCGAGGATCGCGACCGGGACGTTGAGCCAGAAGATCGCCTGCCAGCTCACCCCCTGCACCACGGCGCCGCCGACGACCGGGCCGAGCGCCACGCCGAGTCCGGAGACGCCGCCCCAGATGCCGATCGCGGCCGGCCGCAGCCGATCGGGCACGTTGGCCGCGAGCAGGGTCAGCGAGAGCGGCATGATCGCCGCGGCGCCGAAGCCCTGCGCGGCCCGAGCCGCGATCAGCGTGCTGGAGGAGTCGGAGAGCGCCGAGCAGATCGAGGCCAGCGTGAAGATCGCGATCCCGGCGACCATCACGCGCCGGCGGCCGATCCGGTCGCCGAGGGTCGCGGCCGGGAGCATGAAGGTGGCGAACGCGAGCGTGTAGGCGTTCATGAACCAGGACAGGTCGCCGACGCTGGCGTGCAGGTCGGCCTGGATCACCGGCAGTGCGCTGGTCATCACCAGGTTGTCCAGGGTCGCCATGAACATCGGCAGGCTGACGGCGGCGATCGCCAGCCACAGCGGCGCGCGGCGGGCTCCGACGCGGGCGGCCCGGGGCTCGGTGAGGGTGCTCATGGCTCCTCCTCCTAAGTTGGCATCGAATGATTACTAAGACCTTAAGTAATCAACTGATAACATGTCAACCATGAGCGCCCGGATGCCTGCCGCAGAACGTCGTGCGCTGATCCTGGCGGCCGCGACCCGGGCCTTCGCCGCGAGCGGGTACGCCGGCACCAGCACCGACACCGTGGCCAAGGAGGCCGGCGTCAGCCAGCCCTACGTGGTCAGGATGTTCGGCACCAAGCTCGAGCTCTTCCTGGCCGTCTTCGGGCATGCCTGCGACCGGATCGAGGCCGCCTTCCGGGCGGTGCTGGAGGAGGGCCCGTTCGACCCCGACAGCGAGGACGACCTGCACCGCATGGGGCACGCCTACACCGAGCTGCTCGCCGACAGCGACTTCCTGCACGTGCTCATGCACGGCTTCTCGGCCAGCGGCGTCCCGGAGATCGGAGCGGCGGCGCGCGCGGGGATGGGCCGGATCTTCGCCGTACTGCGGGAGACCGGCTGGTCCGACGAGCAGGTCCGCGACTTCATCGCGCACGGCATGCTGCTCAACGTGCTGCTCACCATGGGCGCGTTCGAGGGCGCGATGGGCCCGCTGGCGCAGCTGGTGGCCGCCTGCACGTCACACCACGACGGGAGCGCCGAGGAGTTCGCCCGCGCGCACCACTGGCGCTGAGCCTCATCGGTTGGGGTTGGACGTACCGGAGATGTCCATCAGCTCGAGCGACACCGGGTCGGCGACCATGTCGATGTCGGTGATGAGGCCGTCGACCACGGTGAACAGGAACGCCACCTTGACTTCGCGGTGATGGATCCACGCGGCGCTGGCCCAGCCGTCCACGCTGACGGGCATCGCGCCACGGACGCCGTTGAACCGGTCGGCGACCGCCTCGCGGCCGGTCCGGACGTCGGCTCCCATCGCCGCGCCCACCCCGTCGGCATGAGTCGCGACGTCGGGAGCCAGCAGCTCGAGCAGCCGGGGCAGGTCGCCACCGCGGGCCGCGGCGAGAAAGGCGTCGACGACCTCGCGGTGCGCGGTGCGCTCGGCCTCCAGGTCGGCGCCGCGCAGCCGCCGCCGGGCCCGGGAGGCAAGCTGGCGGGCGGCCGCCTCGGAGCGGCCCAGCGTCGCCGCCACCTCGTCGAAGGGCACCGCGAACAGGTCGTGCAGCACGAAGGCGACCCGCTCCAGCGGCGAGAGCGTGTGGAGTACGACGAGCATCGCCGCGTCCACCCGATCGGCCAGCATCGCGTCCGCCTCCGGGTCGCTGGTGGAGACCAGCTCCTCGGAGAGCTCGACATGCCGCCGGGCGCGAACCTGGTCCAGGCACAGCCGAGTGACGACGGTGGTCAGCCAGGCGGCCAGGTTCTCCGGTGGCTCGGCGGTCGACGACAGTCGCAGCCAGGCCTCCTGAACCGCGTCCTCGGCGCCTGCCGGCGAGCCCAGGATGCGAGTGGCGATGGCCAGCAGCCGCGGCCGCTCCGCCTCGAACTCCTCCACGATCACGTTCACATCGTCCCCGACGTGCCGGCCGGCGGAAACGTGACGTCACAATTCCGGCCGCCGGTGCGTCGAGGGGCCATGAACACTGTTGCCACCCTCGTCCAGTCCGTCTCCGACCTCGACGCCGCGACCGCGCTCTACCGGGCGCTGCTCGGCACCGAGCCGCACACCACCACGCCGTACTACGTCGGCTTCGCTGTGTCCGATCCAGCGGGCGGCGGCCTCGAGATCGGTCTCAGCCCGGCCGGCGCCGACGGCGCCACCGCCCCGATCCCCTACGTCGGGGTTGACGACATCGAGGCGGCCGTCGCGGCCGTCACCGCCGCCGGCGCGACCCTGAAGCAGGCGCCGCACGCGGTCGGTGGCGGCACCACCATCGCCACCGTCACCGACCCCGACGGCGCCGTCCTCGGGCTGATCCACCGAACCTGACCGGTCTCACGACGGGGCCGCCGCCCGCAGCTTCTCCAGCAGCGGGCCGGCTGCCTCGGCGAGGAACCGCTCCTGCCCGTCGTCCCCGACCTGGACCAGCCCGACGTCGGTGAAGCCCGCCTCCCAGTACGCGCCGACGGCCGCCACGATCGCGTCCAGGTCGGGGCCGCACGGGATCGAGGAGGCGACGTCCTCGGGTCGCACGAACTGGCTGGCCGCGGCGAACCCGGCCGTGGTGGGCAGGTCGGAGTTGACGTTCCAGCCGCCGCCGAACCAGCGGAACTCCCGGTGCGCCCGCTCCACCGCCCGCTCCTGCGACGGGTCCCAGCAGATCGGGATCTGGCCGATCGCCCGGGCGCCACCTGGCTCGATGCGACGGGCGTCGGGGTCGGCGTTCCAGGCATCGACCAGCTCGGCCTTCGGCTCGACGGCGATCAGGTCGTCGCCGAGCGACGCGAACGCCTCGACGGCGCGGTCGCCGGCACAGGCCACCGCGATCCGGACCGGCTCCTCGGGCAGGTCCCACAGCCGGGTGGCGTCGATGTCGAAGTGGTCGCCGCGATAGGTGACCAGCGCGCCGCCGAAGAGCTCACGGATGATGTCGATCGCCTCGGCCAGCATTTCCTGGCGGGTCTCGAGCGCCGGCCAACCCGCGCCCACGGTGTGCTCGTTGAGGTTCTCGCCGCTGCCGAGGCCGAGGGTGAACCTACCGTCGCTGAGCAGGCCGAGGGTCGCGGCCTGCTGTGCCACCACCGCAGGGTGGTAGCGCATCGTCGGACAGGTCACGTAGGTCATCAGCCCGATCCGCTCGGTCTCCTGGGCGACCGCGCCCAGCACCGCCCAGGCGTACGGCGCGTGCCCCTGCTCGGTCAGCCACGGCGAGAAGTGGTCGCTGCACTGCAGGAAGTCGAAGCCCAGCTCCTCGGCCCGCTGGGCGTAGCCGACGAGCGCGCGCGGCCCGCTCTGCTCGGTCATCAGGGTGTAGCCGAAGTTCGTCATGGGGCCCGGTACCCCGCGCGCTAACGTCGAGTGGCATGACTCCCGCAGCGTTGCTCACAGATGGATTCGGCAGGATCGTCGAGGGCGGCACCGCCGTCGTCGAGGGGCTGACCGAGGACCAGCTCACCCGGCGCGTCGGTCCCGATGCCAACACCATCGCCTGGCTGGTCTGGCACCTGGCCCGGGTGCAGGACGCCCAGGTCTCCGAGGTCGCCGGCCACGAGCAGGTGTGGACCTCCCGGGGCTTCTACGACCGGTTCGGGCTGCCGTTCGGGCCGGAGGCCACCGGCTATGGGCAGAGCACCGAGGAGGTCGGTCGGGTCAGCGCACCGGCCGAGTTGCTCGCCGAGTACCTCCGCGCCACCCACGAGGCCACCGTGCGCTACCTGGGCGACGTCGAGGCCGCCGAGCTCGACCGGCTCGTGGACGAGCGCTGGGATCCGCCGGTGACGCTCGGCGTACGGCTGGTCTCGGTGCTCGAGGACGACGCCCAACACCTCGGCCAGGCCAACTACGTGCGCGGCCTGATCGGCGCCTGAGTCAGGCCTCCTGCGCGGCCGGCTCCACCGACAGCCGGTGCGTGACGCGGTAGCGGACGAACGTCGGCGCGAGGATCGCGCACAGCACCATCCCGACCACCACGAGCCCGCCTCCGCCGGCCGTCGTCGCGGCGGTGCCCACCACCGCGGCGACGCCGCCGTGGACCACGTCGGCGATCCGGGGACCGCCCGCGACCACGACGGTGAACACGCCCTGCAGGCGGCCTCGGACGTTGTCGTCGGCGGCCGACTGCAGGATCGAGCTGCGGATCGCGGCCGAAGCGACGTCGGCCGCTCCGGCGACCATCTGGAAGAACAGTCCCAGGACGAGCATCGGCATCCGCAGGCTCGGCGTCACCCACAGGGTGGCGCCGAAGAGAGCGATCCCCAGGCCCCACACGCTGATGCACCACAGCACGATCAGGCCCTGTCGCTCGGCGCGCGACATCCAGCCGGAGAAGACCCCGCCGATCACCGAGCCCGCCGGGATGGCGGCGTACAGCAGCGCGAAGACGATGCCGCCGTCGGCGGGTCCGAGGAAGGACTGGTGCGCGATCTGCGGGTAGAGCGCCCGCGGCATGCCGAAGATCATCGCGATCAGGTCGACCACGAAGCTCATCAACAGCACCGGCTGGGTGCGCAGGTAGACGAAGCCGTCGAGCACCGAGCGGAGGCCGGGCGCCTTGGTGCCAGCGCCCTCGACGGGCATCCGCGGCAGGAAGACCACCGCGTAGAGCGTGGCGAACAGCGTGATCGTGTCGATCAGGTACAGGTAGGTGTAGCCGGTGATCGGGATGAGCACGCCCGCCACCAGCGGGCCGGCGATCGCGCCGGCCTGGAAGACGGTCATGAACAGCGCGTTCGCGGCCGGCAGCAGGTCGAGCGGCAGCAGCTTGGGCAGCACCGCCTGACGGGTCGGCTGGTTGACCGCGAAGAACGCCTGCTGGACCGAGAACAGGCACAGCAGCAACCACACGTTGTGTGACCCGAGCGCCGACTGCAGCCAGAACAGTCCGCTGCTGACGATCAGGCCGAGGGTGGTGACCATGAGCATCTTGCGCCGGTCGAAGTGGTCGGCCAGGGCGCCGCCGTACAGGCCGAAGATCACCAGCGGGACCAGCCCGAACAGGCCGGTCAGGCCGACGTACGCCGAGGAGCCGGTGTCGGCGTAGATCTGGGCGGGGACCGCCACCACGGTGAGCTGGGCGCCGATCACGGTGATGATCTGGGCGATCCAGAGCCGCCGCACGTGGTGCTCGCGCAGCGGGCGGGTGTCCGCGACCAACGCACGCAGACTCAACGACGACACGGTTAGCAAAGGTAATGGTCAGTCGGTTTCTTCCCCGAATCGAGAGATTTCTTTGCGCCGCTGTCGTATCGGGACGGTGCCGTTCGTGATGAGGATGGACGGTGGCCACCGAGGCCGCCGCGCGACACAGGAGGACCGATGGCGGAGTACCTCATCTACTTCAACGACCAGTGGGTGCCCGACTACACCGCCGAGGAGCTGCGCGAGATCGCGACACAGACCCGCGCGCTCGTCGCCGAGATGAAGCAGGCCGGCGTGCTGTTGTTCACCGGTGGCCTCGATCCCGAGGCGCCGGTCTTCAGCGTCGACGCCTCCAGCGGTACCCCGGTCTTCACCGACGGCCCGTTGGTGGAGACCAAGGAGTACCTCGGCGGCGTGTGCGTCATCGAGGTGCCCGACGAGGACAGCGCCCGGAGGTGGGCTGGGCGGGTCGCGACCGCCTGCCGCTGGCCTCAGGAGGTGCGGGTGTTCTTCCGCCCGTTCCAGCTGCTGGAAGAGACCGACGGCCTCGCCGCCACGACGAAGGATGTGACCCGATGACGCAGTACCTGATCGCCACCTACGACAAGCCCGAGACCCGCTCGACCCCGGCTGCGCAGATGCAGCCGATCGTCGAGGCCGTCGGCGCCCTGATCGACGAGGCCCTCCAGACCGGCATCTTCGTCTTCGCCGGCGGG
This sequence comes from Nocardioides sp., assembly GCF_035547795.1. Taxonomy (GTDB): domain Bacteria; phylum Actinomycetota; class Actinomycetes; order Propionibacteriales; family Nocardioidaceae; genus Nocardioides. The sequence continues at coordinate 12,154 of NZ_DASZUF010000123.1, read as the reverse complement.
CTGCACGACCCGAGCGCGTCCACGGTGGTCGACCCGTCCGGGACGGTCACCGACGGACCGTTCCTGGAGTCCAAGGAGTGCCTCGGCGGCTTCACCGTCATCGACGTACCCGACCTCGACGCCGCCCTCGCGTTCGCCCGGCGGATGGCCGAGGCCTCCGGGCTCCCCCAGGAGGTGCGGCCGTTGCAGTCCGAGGAGGAGTTCACCGAGGCGATGGAGAGTCGCCGATGAGATACCTGATGCTGGTCCTGCGCGATCCCGAGATCGAGGTGACGCCAGAGGTGCTCGAGGCCGCGGGGCCGATCGAGGACTGGCTCGCGTACGCCGGGGATCGCCGGGTGCTGGGCAATCCGATCGCCGAGCCCGACCAGGGCCGGACCGTCCGCGTCCGCGCGGGTGAGGTGGTCCTCAGCGACGGCCCGTACGCGGAGACCAAAGAGTTCCTCGCCGGCTTCGACCTGCTCGAGTGCGACTCGCTCGAGGAGGCCGTCGACATCGCGTCGCGGCACCCGGTGGCGCACTTCGGCTCCCTCGACGTGCGTGCCTTCGCCGGATGAGGCACCCGTGAGCCGGGTCGAGGCGGTCTTCCGGGAGGTCTGGCCGGGCTTGGTCGCCACCCTGGTCCGCCGCTTCGGCGACCTCGACGTCGCCGAGGAGGCGGCCGGCGAGGCCATCGCGGCCGCGGTCGAGCACTGGGCGACCGGCGGGCTGCCGCCCAACCCGGGCGGCTGGCTCACCACCACCGCGACCCGCAAGGCCCTCGATCGGCTGCGTCGGGAGGCCAAGCGTGAGGCCAAGCATCAGGAGGCGGTCATGCTCGCCGTACCGCCGGCGCCGACCGGGCCCGTCGACGACGACACGCTGCGGCTGATGTTCGTGTGCTGCCATCCGGCGCTGGCGCCAAAGGCGCGGGTCGCGCTGACGCTGCGGCTGGTCGCCGGCCTCTCCACCGCCGAGATCGCGCGCGCCTTCCTGGTCCCGGAGCCGACGATGGCTCAGCGCCTGACCCGGGCCAAGCGCAAGGTGCGCGACGCCCGGATCCCGTTCCGGACGCCGGCGCGCGAGGATCTCGCCGAGCGGATCGGCGGCGTGCTGGCGGTGGTCTACCTCGTCTTCAACGAGGGCTACCTCGCCGGCACGGGCGAGGATCCGATCCGGGCGGACCTGACCGCCGAGGCGATCCGGCTGGGTCGGTTGCTGCGGGATCTTCTCCCCGACGACGGCGAGGTCGCCGGTCTGCTCGCCCTGATGCTGCTCACCGAGGCGCGCCGCACGGCGCGGCTGAGCGCCTCCGGTGAGCTGGTGATGCTCGACGAGCAGGACCGTGGCGGCTGGGACCGTGCGCTGATCGCCGAGGGCCAGGCGCTGGTCGCGGAGCGGGTCGCGGCGTCGTACCGCGGTGAGCCGCCGGGCCGCTACCAGCTGCAGGCGGCGATCGGCGCCGTGCACACCAGCGCGCCGGAGTTCCGGGCGACCGACTGGTCACAGATCGTGCAGCTCTACGACCGGCTGCTCGTCGTCGACCCGAGCCCGGTGGTGGCGCTCAACCGGGCCGTGGCGGTCGCGGAACTGGACGGCCCGGCGGTGGGGCTCGCGCTGGTCGACGGGCTGCCGCTGACCGGCTACCACGCCTGGCACGCGACCCGGGCCGAGCTGCTGCGTCGGCTCGGCCGCTCGGCCGACGCCAGAGCGGAGTACGACGCCGCGATCGGGGCGACCGCCAACGCCGCCCAGCGGCGTTACCTGGCCCGCCGGCGGGGGAGCCTGGCGGACATGTAACACGCTGTTGAGTGCACTGGAAGGCCGTTGCAACGACCTTCCAGTGCGGTGGACAGCGTGTTACATGGCCCGGTGGCATGATCCGGGCATGCGTGTGATCACCGCGGCGCCGGTGGCGCCGTACCTGAAGGCGGATGACGGCCCGCGTCCGAGCGTGCGGGTGGGGCTGGTGCAGCACCGCTGGCACCCCTCCCGCGCCGACCTGATCGCGGAGCTGTCCGACGGCATCGCCGCGGCGGTGGGCGAGGGTGCGCAGGCGGTGTTCCTGCCGGAGCTGACGCTGTCGCGCTATCCCGCCGACGTGCGCGCGAGCGGAGTGCCGAAGCAGGACGCCGAGGAACTGCTGGGAGGCCCGACGTACGCCTTCGCCGCCGAACAGGCGAGGCGGCATGGCGTGGTCGTGCACGCGAGCCTCTACGAACGGCCGGTGCCCGACGACGCGCCGGAGGACCCGCGCGGCTACAACACCGCCATCGCCGTCGACCCCACCGGGGCCATGATCGGCCGCACCCGCAAGACCCACATCCCGATCACGGCGGGCTACTACGAGGACACCTACTTCCGACCCGGTCCGGCGGTCGACCCCTACCCGGTCTACGACGTGGCCTCGCTCGGGGTGCGGCTCGGCCTGCCGACCTGCTGGGACGAGTGGTTCCCCGAGGTCGCCCGCGCCTACGGGATCGCCGGCGCCGACATCCTGGCCTATCCCACCGCGATCGGCTCCGAGCCGGACTTCCCCGACTTCGACACCGCGCCGCTGTGGCAGAAGGTGATCGTCGCCAACGGCATCACCTCCGGGCTGTTCATGGTGGTGCCCAACCGCTGGGGTGACGAGGGCAGCCTCACGTTCTACGGCACGTCGTTCATCTCCGATCCGTTCGGGCGGGTGCTCGTCGAGGCACCCCGCGACGAGTCGGTGGCACTGGTCGCCGACCTCGACCTGCGCTCGCGCACCGAGTGGCTGGAGCTGTTCCCGTTCTTCACCACCCGCCGCCCCGACACGTACGGCGCTCTCCTGTGACCTACCTGATGCCGGCCGAGACCGCGCCCCAGGACCGGCTCTGGCTGGCGTTCCCGACCGGCGGCTACACGCTCGGCTCGACAGCGGAGTCGGCCGAGGAGGCCCGCCGTACCTGGGCCGCCGTGGCCAACGCCGCAGCCGACTTCGAGCCGGTCACCGTCGTCGTCGATCCCTCCCAGGCGGCGATCGCGCCGCGCTACCTCAGCCGCGAGGTGGACATCGTGGAGGCGCCGCTCGACGACGCCTGGATGCGCGACATCGGCCCCACCTTCGTGTACGACGAGGAGCGCCTCGCGGCGATCGACTGGGTGTTCAACGGCTGGGGCGCGCGGGACTGGGCGACGTGGTCGCGCGACCAGCTGATCGGGCGGTTCGTGGCCGCGCGCGCCGGCGTACCGGTGGTGGCCTCGGCGCTGGTCAACGAGGGCGGCGCCATCCAGGTCGACGGCGAGGGCACCGTGCTGGTGACCGAGACCGTGCAGCGCGGCGAGGGCCGCAACCCGCAGCTGTCACGGGCCGAGATCGAGGCGGAGCTGGCCCGCACCATCGGCGCGCGCAAGGTGATCTGGCTGCCGCGCGGCCTGACCCGTGACTACGAGGAGTTCGGCACCCGGGGGCACGTCGACATGGTAGCGACCATGCCCTCGCCGGGGGTGCTGCTGCTGCACGCCCAACCTTCGCCGGAGCACCCCGACTACGCCGTGATGGCGCAGCTGCGGGCCCAGCTGGCCGAGGAGACCGATGCCGCCGGCCGGCGCTTCGAGATCGTCGAGCTGCCCGCCCCCGCCGTACTCCGTGACGGGGACGGATGGGTCGACCACAACTACGTGAACCACGTCGTGGTCAACGGCGGCGTGCTTGCCTGCGCCTTCGGCGACCCGACGGCCGACGCCCGGGCTGTCACGATCCTGGCCGATGCCTACCCCGGCCGGTCGGTGGTCTCCCTCGACGCCCGCCCGCTCTTCGCCCGCGGTGGTGGGATCCACTGCATCACCCAGCAGCAGCCGGCGCCCCGGCGCTTGTAACACGCTGTCCACCGCACTGGACGGTCGACGCGTCGACCGTCCAGTAGCGCCAACAGCGTGTTACAGCAGCCAACAGCGTGTTACAAGCCCCCCGCCAAGCAACCTCACCCCCGTGGCAGGCTGTCCCCATGACGTCGCCCGAGCCGCTGACCCTGCCCGACGCCGACTCCGCCGAGTCCTGGATCAACGACCGCGCCGCGGCCGCGCTGGCGCGGGCCCGTGAGCTCGCCGAGGGGCTCAAGGCGCAGCCGCCCGCTGACGCCCTGACCACCCTGCGGATCTGGGACGACGTCTCCCTGGCACTGCACGGCACCTCGGGACTCGCCAGCCTGCTCGCCAACGTCCACCCCGTCGAGGCGGTGCGCACCGCGGCCGAGGCAGCCGAGCTCGAGGCGCAGAAGCTCTCCACCGAGCTCTCCCAGGACGCCGAGCTCTTCGCCGTCTTCGACGCGCTCGACATCGACGGTCTCGACCCGTTGGCGGCACGCTTCCTCACCAAGGTCCTGCTCGACTTCCGCCGGGCCGGCGTCGACAAGGACGACGCCACCCGCGCGCGGTTGAAGGAGATCAACGAGCGGCTGATGGAGCTCGACCAGGAGTTCTCCCGGATCGCCCGCGACGACGTCCGCAGCGTCAAGGTCGGCCCGGACCGCCTCGGCGGCCTGCCGCAGGACTTCGTCGACGCGCACCCGGTCGGCGAGGACGGCCTGGTCACCATCACCACCGACTACCCCGACTCGCTGCCCGTCTTCGAGTACGCCGACGACGCCGACCTGCGGCTCGCGCTGCGCACCGAGTTCCTCAACCGCGGCTACCCGGCCAGCGACCCGGTGCTGCACGAGATGTTCGACCTGCGGCACGAGTTCGCCACCACGCTGGGCTACAGCGACTGGGCGTCCTACGACGCCGAGGTGAAGATGATCGGGTCCGGCCCGGCGATCCCGGAGTTCATCGACAAGATCGCCGACGCCGCCCGCGAGCCCGGCCGGCGCGATCTGGCGATCCTGCTGGAGCGCTACCGCCAGGACTACCCCGACGCCGAGCGCGTCCCGCTCGCCGACGCCGGCTACTACCGCAACCTCGTCTTCGCCGACCGGTTCGATCTCGACACCCAGCTGGTGCGCACCTACTTCGACTTCGCCAAGGTCCGCGCCGGCCTGCTCGACGTCACCGGGCGGCTCTTCGGGGTGCGCTACCAGCAGGTGGACGTGCCGGTTTGGCACCAGGAGGTCACGGCGTACGACGTGGTCCGGCTCGCCGACGAGAAGACGCTCGGCCGGATCTACCTCGACCTGCACCCGCGCGAGGGCAAGTACAAGCACGCCGCGCAGTTCGACCTCGCGCCCGGCGTCGCCGGGAAGTCGGTGGCCGAGGGCGTGCTGGTGTGCAACTTCAGCCGCAAGCTGATGGAGCACGACCACGTGGTGACGCTCTTCCACGAGTTCGGCCACCTGGTGCACCACATCCTCGGCGGCCAAGGGGAGTGGACCCGCTTCGCCGGCGTCGCCACCGAGTGGGACTTCGTCGAGGCGCCCTCGCAGATGCTCGAGGAGTGGGCCTGGGACCCGACCGTCCTGGCCAGCTTCGCGACGAACGAGGCGGGCGAGCCGATCCCGGCGGAGCTGGTGGCGAAGATGCGCGATGCCGAGGAGTTCGGCAAGGGCTACCTGACCCAGACCCAGACGATGTACGCCGCGGTCTCCTACTGGTACCACCAGAACCGGCCGGCAGACCTGACCGCGACGATGGTCGAGCTGCAGGAGCGGTACGCGCCGTTCCCCTACATCCCCGGCACCCACTTCTATGCCGCGTTCGGCCACCTGGGCGGCTACTCCTCGGCGTACTACACCTACCAGTGGTCGCTGGTGATCGCGAAGGACCTGTTCAGTGCGTTCGACCCGGCTGACCTGTTCGATCCGGAGGTCGCCGGCCGCTACCGCGACAAGGTGCTCGCGCCCGGCGGCTCCAAGGACGCGGCCGACCTGGTCGAGGACTTTCTCGGCCGGCCGTACTCTTTCGACGCCTACGCCGCCTGGCTGGCGCGCTGAGCCCGCCAGCCCGCCGCCCCAAAGTGTCACCGTGACACTTTGGGGGGCGAGTGACACTTCGCAACTGTCACCCACGACGCCAAGTGTCACGGTGACAGTTTGCGAACTATCACCGTGACACTTTGGCGGCCGCCGCGGGCGACCAGACGAGCGCGAGCAGGCAGCGCCAGAGCGCCCTCAGTGGGCCGGCTGCACCGGATTGAGCTCCGGCTCGACGCCCTCGTCCCCGATGTCGGCGACGTAGTCCTCGGGCCGGGTGCCGTCCACGCCGTCGGGAACCCGCAGCGCACGCAGGACGACGGTGCCCACCACCGCGACCACCACGTTGAGGATGAACGCCGTGATCGCGATGTAGATCCCCGTGTGCGTGCCCGGGAAGACGTGCACCGACGAGCCGAAGTGCGCCTGCGTCGGCGACGGCGTGTCGTAGGCGACCCAGGTGCCGTAGACCATCGACGCCAGCCACCCGGCGAGCAGCGCCCAGCGATGGAACCAGCGTGTGTACAGGCCCGCCACGATCGCCGGGAAGGTCTGCAGGATCCATACGCCGCCCAGGAGCTGCAGGTTGATCGCGAAGCTCTTGTTGAGCGCGAGCACGAAGATCAGCGCGCCGAACTTCACCACCAGCGACACCAGCTTCGCCTGCCGGGCCTCCTGCACCGGGGTGGCGGCCCGGTTGATGAACGCCTTGTAGATGTTGCGCGTCCACAGGTTCGCGGCCGCGATCGACATGATCGCCGCCGGCACCAGCGCCCCGATGACGATGGCGGCGTACGCGACCCCGGCGAACCACGACGGGAACTGGTCCTCCATCAGCTGCGGGATCGCCAGCTGGGCGTTGGGCGGGTTGCCCACCTTGACGGCCGCGGCGACCGCGACGAAGCCGAGCAGGGCCAGCAGCCCCAACAGGAAGGAGTACGCCGGCAGCAGGGCGGCATTGCGCCTGATCACGCCGCGGTTGCGGGTGGAGAGCGCGCCGGTGACCGAGTGCGGGTACATGAACAGCGCCAGCGCCGAGCCGAGCGCCAGGGATGCGTAGGCCCACTGGCCCACCCCGGTGGCTGGGAAGACCCCCTTGGTGGCGGGCTGACCGGCGGCGGCCGCGGCGGCGTTGCTGCTGTCGAAGTTGCTCTTCACGGTGTGGAACACCTGACCCCAGCCGCCGAGGTGGTGGGGGATGTAGATCACGGCGACGATGATCACGAGGTAGATCAGCGTGTCCTTCACGAAGGCGATCAGCGCCGGCGCCCGCAGACCCGAGGAGTAGGTGTAGGCGGCCAGGATCAGGAACGCGATGAAGAGCGGCAGGTCCTTGAGGAACCAGTTCCCGCTACTGGGCTGCAGGCCGAGCACCTGGAGCACCACCTGCATGCCGACCAGCTGGAGCGCGATGTAGGGCATGGTGGCGACGATGCCGGTCGCGGCGACGGCCAGCCCGAGGCTCTTGCTGCCGTACCTGCCCTCGACGAAGTCGGCCGGCGTCACGTAGCCGTGCCGGTGGCTGACCGACCACAGTCGCGGCAGGAACGCGAAGACCATCGGATAGATGATGATCGTGTAGGGCACCGCGAAGAACCCGGTCACCGAGCCGGCGAACAGCGTCGCGGGCACGGCGATGAAGGTGTACGCCGTGTAGAGGTCGCCGCCGATGAGGAACCAGGCGATGAACGTGCCGAAGCCGCGGCCGCCGAGTCCCCACTCGTCGAGGCTGTCCATCGTCTTCGCCCGCCGCCAGCGGGCGGCGGCGAAGCCCATCACGGTGACGAGCAGGAACAGGAAGAGGAAGACTCCGAAGGCGACGCCGTTCATCGGGAGCCCCCGTTCCTCATCCCCCGTGCGGCGCGGTCTCGCCGGTACGCCTCCTTGGCCAGGAAGTAGGCGCCGGTGGTCAGCACCGCCGCCCAGATCACCAGCAGGAACTGGAACCAGAAGAAGAACGGGAAGCCCCACAGGGTCGGTGTGGTCCTGGCGTACACGGGCACCAGCAGCGGGGGCACCGCTGCCACGACCAGCAGGATCCCGGTGAGGACCCACAGTCCGGTACTTCGAGCGTTCATGCTCACCTCCGAGTCGGCTGTCAGAAACGGCGTGACTGTAGTCACATCGTGCGACCGGGAGGGGCTACCCGCACGGAGGCGCGCGCGGCAGTCGCCGAGCGGTGGCGGGAGTACGACGAGCGGGTCCGACGACGCCGACGGGCGCGGCTCCGGATGGATCCGCGCCCGTCGGGAAGGAGTCGCTCAGGCGGTCTTGATCGCCGAGACGTCGAACTCCAGCTTGATCTTCTCGCTGACCAGCACGCCGCCGGTCTCCAGCGCGGCGTTGAAGTTCAGGCCCCAGTCGGAGCGGTTGATGGCGGCGCTGCCCTCGAAGCCGGCGCGGGTGTTGCCGAACGGGTCCTTGGCGGTGCCGGTCTCCTCGAAGACCACCGTCACCGGCTTGGTCACGCCCTTGATGGTCAGGTCGCCGGTGATGGCCCACTCGTCGCCGTCGCGCTCGACGTTGGTGGAGACGAAGGTGATCTCCGGGTGGGCGGAGTCCTCGAAGAAGTCGCCCGAGCGCAGGTGCGCGTCGCGGTCGGCGTTGCCGGTGTCGATCGACTCGGCCTTGATGGTGAGCGAGACGGTCGAGTTGGCCGGGTTGGCGGTGTCGATGTGCGCGGTGCCGCTGAAGTCGTTGAACTTGCCACGCACGGTGGTCACCATCGCGTGCCGGGCGCTGAAGCCGATGTGGGTGTGCGCGGGGTCGATCGTGTAGTCGCCGCTGAGGTCCTCGATGACGGAGGTCGGCGCGTCGAAGACGGGAGTCTCGGCGGCCTTCTTGCTGAAGATGCCCATGGGTTGCTCCTGAAGCCTAGTAGTTGAAACTTCGACCACCATAGCCACCGAGGTCGGCGATTTCATTCCTCGCGCGGAGAAATCTTTGCCGAACGCACGACGAAGCCGCGGTCCCGAGGGACCGCGGCTTCGAGGCGCGCCATGCGCGCAAGGCTGGGAGCCGGTCAGGCTGCGTGTGCGCCGGCGTGAGCGTGCGAGTCGGTCGACCAGACCGCCTGCAGCTGCGTCCGGCCCTGCGCGTCGACGACCGGGACCCAGTGCATGACCGGTCGGGCAGACACCGCGGATTCCTGCATCGGACACCTCCTGTTCACTTTCCGTTCACCCAAGATACGCCGGCCGGTCACCAAAAGCCAGCTCCGGACCGGGTCGGCGGCGCGGCGGCGTGACCGGTCCCACCGCGCCGAGGAATGAATGTTCACTCCGCGGGCGCACTACCGTTGTGGAGTGAGCAGTGACGAGACTCAGCCCATGACTGGCGTGCCGACCTTCGGCGAGCTCGGCCTGTCCGACGCCGTACTCGCTGCCGTGACGGCCGCCGGCTACGAGACGCCTTCGGCGATCCAGGCGGCCACCATCCCGCCCCTCCTCGCCGGCGACGACGTCGTCGGCCTGGCGCAGACCGGCACCGGCAAGACCGCCGCGTTCGCGCTGCCCATCCTCTCCCGCCTGGCCCTGGACCAGCAGGCGCCGCAGGCGCTCGTGCTCGCCCCCACCCGCGAGCTGGCGCTGCAGGTCTGCGAGGCGTTCGAGCGGTACGCCGCCACCATGCCCGGCGTTCGCGTCCTCCCCATCTACGGCGGCCAGGGCTACGGCCCGCAGCTGTCCGCGCTGCGCCGCGGCGTCCACGTCGTCGTCGGCACGCCCGGCCGGATCATGGACCACCTCGACAAGGGCACCCTGGATCTGTCGCAGTTGCGCTTCCTGGTGCTCGACGAGGCCGACGAGATGCTCAATATGGGCTTCGCCGAGGACGTCGAGACGATCCTGGCCGAGACCCCCGACGAGAAGCAGGTCGCGCTGTTCTCGGCGACCATGCCCGCGCAGATCCGGCGGCTGTCGAAGAAGTACCTGCACGACCCGCGCGAGATCCAGGTCAAGTCGGCCACCAAGACCAACGCCAACATCACCCAGCGCTACCTGATGGTGTCCTACCCGCAGAAGGTGGACGCCCTCACCCGCATCCTCGAGGTGGAGAACTTCGAGGGCATGATCGTCTTCGTCCGGACCAAGTCCGAGACCGACACCCTCGCCGAGAAGCTGCGCGCCCGTGGCTTCAGCGCGGCGGCGATCAACGGCGACGTCGCCCAGAACGTCCGCGAGAAGACCGTCAACCAGCTCAAGGACGGCTCGTTGGACATCCTGGTCGCCACCGACGTGGCCGCCCGCGGCCTCGACGTCGAGCGCATCTCGCACGTGGTCAACTACGACCTGCCCACCGACCTGGAGGCCTACGTCCACCGGATCGGGCGCACCGGCCGGGCCGGCCGCAAGGGTGACGCCATCTCGTTCGTCACCCCGCGTGAGCGCTACCTGCTCAAGGCGATCGAGAAGCACACCAAGGCCGCACCGGCCGAGATGCGGCTGCCCAGCGTCGACGAGGTCAACGCGACCCGACTGGGTCGCTTCGACGACGCCATCACCGCGGCGCTGGCCGAGACCGAGAAGGTCGACTTCTTCCGCGACGTGGTGGCGCACTACGTCGCCGAGTTCAACGTGCCGGAGGTCGACGTCGCCGCCGCGCTCGCGGTGGTGCTGCAGGGCGACGAGCCGCTGCTGCTGGAGGAGCTGCCCGAGCCGGAGGTACGCCGGCCCAGCCGCGAGCGCGACCGCGCGCCTCGTGAGAGCGGTCGCTCCCGGAACACCGGCCAGCCGCTGGCGACGTACCGGATCTCGGTCGGCAAGCGGCACCGCGTCGAGCCCCGGCAGATCGTCGGCGCGATCGCGAACGAGGGCGGCCTGCGCCGCGGCGACTTCGGCAACATCACCATCCGGCCCGACTTCTCGCTGGTCGAGCTGCCCGCCGACCTCGCGCCGGAGACCTGGAGGGCGCTGGAGAGCACCCGGATCAGCGGCAAGCTCATCGAGCTCCGCCTGGACGAGGGAGCGCCCGGGCGGCGTACCTCCCCTCGGGAGTACGGCGAGCGTCGGCGCCGCCGGCCCGAGCGCGACGGCGGGTTCGACAAGGGGTCGGACAAGGGGTCGGACAAGGGGTCGAAGAAGCCCCGCCACAAGCGCTCCTGAGCGCCTCGCGCCCGCGCCTTGTCGGTCGTCCCTGGTAGAAACCACTGCATGAGGCGTGTGCTGCTCGGGTTGATCCCCCTCGCCCTGGTGCTGACCGGGTGTGGGGGTGGTGGTGGCGTGCCGGAGCAGGTCCGCGACCCCGCCAGCAACGTCGGCGCGCTCGCCGCCGCCTTCAACGGCGAGCTGAGCTTCACCAAGGTGAAGTTCGTCGCCGGCACGACGACGGCGAGCGTCAAGGCCGACTACCAGCGCATCGTCGCCGGCATGAGCGGTCTCAAGCCGGAGGTCAAGGCCATCGGCAGCACGCTGAGCTGGACCTGGCCGCTGCACGGCGGCGACTGGACCTACACGACTCAGGTGTCGGGTGGCTCCGACGACCCGATCAGGTGGTCGCCAACGCTGGTGAACAAGACCCTGACCGACCCGAAGGCGACGCTGCGCGCCGCGACGGTCGAGCCCAAGCGGGGCGACATCATGGGCGCCGGCGGCCATGCGCTGGTCACCAACCGCCCGGTGGTGGTCTACGGCATCGACAAGGCCAAGGCCGGCAAGCCGCACCGGGCGGTGAGGTCCGCCGCGCTGCTGGCGCAGCGGCTGGGGATCGACGTGGCGGCGTACACCAAGCTGGTCAAGGCGGCCGGGCCGCAGCAGTTCGTGCAGGCGATCACCTACCGCGCCGGCGAGGCGCCGCTGAGCGACGCGCAGGTGGCGCAGATCCCCGGTGCCAGCGCGATGCACACCGACGCTCCGCTGGGCCCGACCAAGGGCTTCGCCGCGCCGATCCTGGGCAGCGTCGGGCCGGTCACCGCCGAGATGGTGAAGAAGGACCCGACCCGCTACCACCCCGGCGACGTGGCCGGGCTCAGCGGCCTCGAGGCTCGCTACGACGACCAGCTCCGCGGTGAGCCGGGCACGGTGGTCGACCGAGTGGCCGGTGACGGCACCATCACCCAGATCTTCAACACCGCGCCGGTCGACGGCACGCCGCTGAACACCACCCTCAGCCTGCGGCTGCAGACGCTCGCCGAGAGCCTGCTCGCCCACGTGAAGCCAGCCAGCGCGCTGGTGGCGCTGCGGCCCAGTACCGGCGACGTCCTGGCCGCCGCCAACGGGCCCGGCAACGGCGGGATCAACCTGGCGACCTACGGGCGGATGCCGCCGGGCTCGACGTTCAAGACCGTCGACTCGCTGGCGCTGCTG
>NZ_DASZUF010000122.1:0-3615 GCF_035547795.1 Nocardioides sp. | reverse complement strand
GGCCCGAAACCGCCGCACGGACGCGGCCCTCCTGGCATGATCCGGTGCCGCACCGACCCGGAGGAGAGCCGTGACCACCGCATCGACGCCGCCGAGCGGTACGGCGAGCGCGCCGCTCACGAGCTGGCCCGTCTGGGGTCGCAGCCAGCGTGACCGTCGCCGTCGTCGTGGTGACCATGACGTGGACGGCCCGCTTCTGGCGCGATGTGGCGAGCGCTTTCAAGGCGCCAACGCCGTGCTTGTCCTGCTGGTGCTGGCGCTGCCCATCCTCGACGACTCGCCGGCGCGCCGACTGCTCCGCTGGTGGTCGGACAGGTCTGAGGCCGTGAGCGATGCCTGGTGGCACAACCGCCGGCTGGCCGCCGTCGGCGTCGGGGTCAACCTGGGCCTGTTCGGACACACCGTGGTGTCCCACGTGCAGTGGGTCGCCGACGCCGAGCCGAAGAGCGACTGGTGGGCATGGCTCGGAGCCGGGGTGTTCGTTCTCGTGCTGCTCGGTCTCGAGCTCAGGCACTCGCCGACGGTCAGGTGGAAGGCGCCGGCGTTCTGCCTCCTGCTGGGCGTCATCGCGCTGCTGGCGTGGCTGCCGCCGCGAGTGGGCGCCTGACCGAGATCGGCGTGTGCCCGTAGCCCCGCGGCCTCGTGGGCGTTAGACGGACGTGACGCCAACCACCGACCAGCGCATCCCGCGGGCCTCGCTCCGCGAGGAGTGGTCGGTCTCGTCGGTACAGCGGCTGGCTTGGGCGATGGGGCGCCCGGCCGCCTCCTCGTCGGCGGCTGCCCGGGCAGGGGCCGACGCCGACGAACCGGCACCGGTGACGTCGCTGCACGCCCCCGCCCGGCAGGCCCGTCGGGTCGAGGCGCTGCAGCGCCTGGCCACGGATCCGGCGGCCACCCTCGCCGAGCGCTCCCTGGCCGCGGCCCGCGCCGCCGCACTGCTGCAGGCGTGTTGAGCGTCCGGGAGTAGTCCGATCGGGTGGCCTCCTGAATTCAATCGCACAGAATCTCCTCACGATCGAGCATTTCGGGGTACTTGCGTTTATCGTCGTGAGACACCGCTAGCCAGACCCTCGGAGTCACCATGGCGCAGCCCGCCACCAGCACCACCGCCCACGAGCACCTGATCGAGATCGGACATGTGGGTCGGGTCGTGATGCGTGCCCTGCTCATGCTCGCGGAAAGCGTCCTGGTGCCGACGGCGATCCTCTACGGCTGCATGCGCACCGTGGGGACGGTGCCGGGTCTGGCCGGCGTGCTCGGCTGGTGCGGGGCCACGATGGGGCTGCGGTTCGTCCTCGGTCGGCGGGTGCCCTCGACGCTGCTGCTGGTCGTCGGCATCCTCGTCGCGCGTACGGCGATCGCGCTGGCCTGCTCGAGCGTGTGGCTCTATCTGCTGCAACCGGTCGCGGCATCGGTCCTGATGAGCGTGGTCTTCGTGGGTTCGGCCGTGATCGGCCGCCCCGTCACCCAACGGCTCGCCGAGGACTTCGTGAGGCTGCCCGAGCGGCTGCTGGCCGACCGGCGGATGCGCCGGGTGTTCATCGAGGTCGCGCTGATCTGGGGCGTGTCCCGGGCCGTCGACGCGGCCATCGGCCTGGACTCGCTGCATTGGGGCGCCGGGGTCGGCGTACTCGCTCGTGGGGTGCTCTCCACCGGCCTGACCGCGCTGTCGATCGGTGCCTGCGTCTACTGGGGCTGGCGTCGCGTGCAGGCGATCCCGGGGGTGCGCTTCAGCATCGGCGCTCCGCTCACCTCGTGAGCGGCCCCGTCACGCGCGCGCTGATCTCGGCCCACCGCGGCGCGGCGGGCCAGCTCGGCCTGCGCGACAACTCCTGGGAGTCGCTGGAGGCGGCGGTGCGGCTGCCGGTGGACTACATCGAGTTCGACGTGCACCGCACCGCCGACGGCCGCTATGTCCTGCACCACCTCGATCACGTCCGCCGCGGGCGCCGCAAGCTCTACCTGCGGCACCTGTCCGCCCGCGCAGTGGCCGAGCTGGTCGGGCACCCGCTGGTGACCTACGAGGACGCCCTGACCTTGCTGGCCGCCCACGGCAAGAAGGCGCATATCGACCTGAAGCTGGTCTCGCCACCGGATCACTACGGCCGTCCGGGTGCGGCCTACGAGCTGGAGGCCGCCCGCACGGCACTGCGGATCATGGGCAGCCCGGAGGCGTTCATCCTGACCTCGCTCGAGGACCCCTCCGTCGCGGTGCTGGCCAAGTGGGCGGCGGTGGAGAGCCCCGGCACGCTGGTGGGGCTCTCGCTCGGCCGTACCATCTTCGGCCTCGGCTGGTGGGGCCAGGTGCGGCTGCGGCACAGCGAGCTCTTCCCGGCCGGGCGGCTGCGCCGCTGCGGGGCCACGCTCGTCGTCGTCCAGCACCGGCTGGCGTCGCTGCGCGTGCTGCGGTGGGCGGGTCGACAGGGTCTCCCGGTGCTGGTGTGGACCGTCGACCGACCCCGGAAGCTGCGTCGCTACCTCACCGACCGGCGGGTGTGGATGGTGACCAGCAACTTCCCGGATCGGGCCCGCGGCGCGGCCGACTACGACGTGGTCGCCTGAGGGTGCCGATTCGTTTCTGGGCCGCCACGCTGCTAACGTTTCGTCCGCACTCGCGCGGGTGGCGGAATAGGCAGACGCGCTAGCTTGAGGTGCTAGTCCTCGTATAGAGGGTGGGGGTTCAAGTCCCCCCTCGCGCACGCGAGTGGTCCCGGGTGCCTGCAGGTCAGGGACTCGGGACCTTGCACATTTCGGGCACATCCACGCACATCCAGGCACAGCCGGGCTCGGGTGAAGCGCCGGGGCCCCGATGCCGGTGCGCCGAGCGCCTCGGGGCGGCGTTCAGCTGCGGAGTCGGTCGCCGTACCAGACGGTGTCGAAGGCGCGCCACATGGAGGCGTACCGGCCGTCCGCCTCGAGCAGCTCCTCATGCGTGCCCGACTCGGCGACACTGCCGTGATCGAGCACGATGATGCGGTCGGCGGTGCGCGCGGTCTGGAGCCGGTGGGCGATCAGGATCGTGGTGCGATGCGAGGTGAGCCGCTGCATGGCCGCGGAGACGCGCGCCTCGGTGACCAGGTCGAGGTTGGAGGTGGCCTCGTCGAGCAGCAGGATCGCGGGGTCGACCAGCTCGGCGCGAGCCAGGGCGAGGAGCTGCCGCTGGCCGGCCGAGAGGGAGCGGCCGCGCTCGGCGAGCGGGTGCAGGTAGCCGCCGGCGAGGGTGGCGATGAACTCGTGCGCCCCGACGGCGCGGGCCGCCGCCTCGACCTCGGCGTCGGTGGCGGCGGGTCGGCCGTAGGCGATGTTGTCTCGGACGGTGCCGGAGAACAGGAAGGACTCCTGGGGCACGTAGCCCAGCTGGGTGCGGAAGTCGTGGAGGTCGACGGACCGCAGGTCGTGGCCGTCCATCCGGATCGCTCCGCGGTCGGGGTCGTAGAAGCGCGCGACCAGCTTCATCACGGTCGACTTCCCGGCTCCGGTCTCGCCGACCAGGGCCACGGTCTCGCCGGCGGCGACCGCGACGTCGATGCCGCGCAGCGCCTCCGGGACGCGGGCGGCCTCGGCGCCGCCGGCGGGGTAGTGGAAGTGGACGTCGTCCAGCGTCGTGGGCCCCGG
>NZ_DASZUF010000121.1:0-45747 GCF_035547795.1 Nocardioides sp. | reverse complement strand
CCCGGCACCAGCGCCAGGGCGTCGTCGATCTTGGCCACGTCGCTGCCGCCGCCCTGGGCCAGGTCGTCCTTGCCGCCGCCACGACCACCGAGCACCGGGGCGAGTGCCTGCACGAACGCACCGGCCTTGAGGCCGCGCGCCCGCCCGGCCTCGTTGACGGTCGCCACGATCGAGACCCTGCCGTCGGCGTCGCCGAGCAGCACGACCACCGTGGGGCGGTCCGCCGGGAACCGGCCGCGGACATCCATCGCCAGGGTGCGTACGTCGTTGCCGCCGGCGCCGGCGGCCCGCGCGGCCACCACCGCGACCCCGTCCACGTCGACGGCGTCCTCGGCGAACCTGCCCGCGCGGGCCAGCAGCCGCGCGACGCGGGCCTTCTCGATCTCCTTCTCCGCGGCACGGAGCCGCTCGACCAGGTCGCCAACCCGACCCACCAGGTCGTCGGGCTGGGTCTTGAGCAGCTCGGTGAGCTGGTCCACCACGTCGCGCTCGCGGGCGAGGTAGCGGAAGCCCTCCAGGCCGGTGAACGCCTCGATACGGCGGTTGCCCGACCCGACGCTGGACTCCCCGGTCACCACGATGGTGCCGATCTGCGAGGAGTGGTCCACGTGGGTGCCACCGCACAGCTCGCGCGACCAGGGGCCGCCGATCTCGACGACACGCACGTTGGTGTCGTCGTACGTCTCACCGAAGAGCGCCACGGCGCCCCAGTCCTTGGCCTGCTGCAGCGTCATGTACTGCCACGACACCGGCAGGTCGGCGCGCAGCGCGTTGTTGGAGACCTCCTCGATCTCCCGGACCTGGCCCGGGGTCAGGCCCTGGGTCCAGCCGAAGTCGAGACGCAGGTAGCCGGGTCGGTTGTAGGAGCCGGACTGCAGCGCCGTGGGGCCGAGCACCTCGCGCAGCGCCGCGTGCACCACGTGCGTGCCCGAGTGCGCCTGTCGGGCGCCGAGGCGCCACTCGGGGTCGACCCGGGCGTGGAAGTGCCGCGCGGCCGGCGTCAGCTCGCCGTCGACGACGCGCACCTGGTGCACGACCAGGCCCTTGACCGGGCGCTGGACGTCGACCACCTCGAGCCGGCCGCCGTCGAACTCGATGATGCCGGCGTCGGCGATCTGGCCGCCGGACTCGGCGTAGAACGGGGTGCGGTCGAGGACGAGCTCGCCGATCTCGCCGCTGCCCAGCACCTCGGTCGGCCTGCCGCCAGAGAGCAGCGCCACCCGACCGGACTCGGTCTCCAGGGTGGTGTACGCCTGCCAGTCGGTGGGCCCGTTGGCGTCGAGGATCTCGCGGTAGACCGACAGGTCCGCGTGCTGGCCCTTCTTCGCCCGGGCATCGGCCTTGGCGCGCTCGCGCTGCTCGGCCATCAGGCTCCGGAAGCCCTGCTCGTCGACGCTCAGACCGGCCTCGGCGGCCATCTCCAGGGTCAGGTCGATCGGGAAGCCGTAGGTGTCGTGCAGCTGGAACGCCTTCGCGCCCTGCAGCACCGTCTCGCCGGCCTCCTTCACCTCCGTGGCGGCCAGGTCGAAGATCTGGGTGCCGGACTGGAGGGTCTTGCGGAACGCCTCCTCCTCGGCGTTCGCGACCCGGATGATCCGGTCCCATTCGCTGTGCAGCTCGGTGTAGGTCTCCCCCATCTTGTCCCGGGAGACCGGCATCAGCTCGGGCAGCGCCGGGTCCTCGTAGCCGAGCAGGCGCACGTTGCGGATCGCGCGGCGCAGCAGCCGGCGCAGCACGTAGCCACGGCCCTCGTTGCCCGGCGTGACACCGTCGCTGATCAGCATCATCGAGGACCGGACGTGGTCGGCGACCACGCGGAAGCGGACGTCGTCCTCGTACGCCGCGCCGTACTTCTTGCCGGTGAGCTCCTCGGCCTTCTCGATCACCGGGAAGACCACGTCGGTCTCGTACATGTTGCTCTTGCCCTGCAGCAGGTAGGCGACCCGCTCCAGGCCCATCCCGGTGTCGATGTTCTTCTTGGGCAGCTGCCCGGCGATGTCGAAGTCGGACTTGGAGCGTACGGCGGAGAGCTCGTCCTGCATGAAGACGAGATTCCAGAACTCCAGGTAGCGGTCGCCGGCGTCCCAGTCTCGGTCGGCACCGAACGCGGGACCGCGGTCGATCAGGATCTCCGAGCACGGGCCGCCGGGGCCCGGGATGCCCATCGACCAGTAGTTCTCCTTGGGCGGCAGCCGCACGATCCGGTCGTCGGGCAGGCCGGTCACCTCGCGCCAGATCGCGACCGCCTCGTCGTCGCCGTCGAGCACGCTCGGGTACAGGACGCCCTCGTCGAAGCCGAAGCCGCCGTCGGCGATCGGCTTGGTGACCAGATCCCAGGCCAGCGAGATCGCACCCTGCTTGAAGTAGTCGCCGAAGGAGAAGTTGCCGCACATCTCGAAGAACGTGCCGTGCCGGGTGGTCTTGCCGACCTCCTCGATGTCGGGCGTGCGGATGCACTTCTGCACCGAGGTGGCGCGCGGGAACGGCGGCGTGGCCTGACCCAGGAAGTAGGGCTTGAACGGCACCATGCCGGCATTGACGAACAGCAGGTTCGGGTCGTCGAGGAGCAGCGACGCCGACTTCACCGCGGTGTGCGGCAGGGTCGGGTTGTCCGCGAAGTGGCTGACGAAGCGGCGACGGATCTCCGCCGTGCTGAGCCACGTGTCGGGGCGGTTGTCGGTCACTGCTGGCCTTCCTGGGTGTCGTTGGTCGAGTAGCCGTCGCGAGGAACGAGCGACGGCGTATCGAGACCGCCGGTGAGTTGTGGTGTGGAGTCGTAGCTCGGTGCGAAGCGCTCGCGCAATCGGGCCTCGGCCTCGGCCTTCCCGGTGGCGACCTCCTCGCGGAACATCCGGGCGCCGAGCGCGAGCGCCTGCAGCCGGTCCCGAGCGCCCGCGGCGGTGAAGGCCTCGGCAGCCCGGCGCCCGCGGATCATGGCATAGATGCCGGCGCCGGCGCCCGCCGCGAACCAGAATCCGCGCCTCATCGGCGTCCCCGTTCGCCGGGCCCGATTCCGGGAGTGGGACCACTCATGCCACGCCCTCGTCGGGCACCTGGGCGCGCCTGCGGGCACGGTACTCCCGCAGCGCCTCCTTGAGCTCGACCTTGCGGGCCTTGCGGGAGCGCTTGAGCTCGCGCTTCATCTCGAACCGGATCCGGTGCCGCACCTCGGGCGCGAGCGCGCGCCGCACGCCCTGCACCAGCGAGGCCGTCCGCACCACCGACTCCCGCACCACGGCGTCGGCGAATGCCGGGCCGCTCAGGCTCACCTTCACCGGCGTCGCACCGGGAGACCCGGCGGCGGGCTCCGGCTCGCCGAGGTGGGTGATCACGAACTCCTGCTCGGCCGCCCGGGCCGCCGGTGTCGCGGTCCGGGCCTCGAGCGCGTCCAGCCGCGCGCGCAGCGCCTCGGTCTCGCGATCGGCGGCCTCCTGGCGACGTACTGCCCGGGCGAGCGAGCGTCGCCAGGCCACCAGCAGCACCACCGCGAGCGCAGCCGCGACCACCGCCACCAGGGCGAGGGTGATCGTGAGCGCGGTCATGGCCCCCGACCCTATCGCGCACCACCACGGATGATCGCGCGGATCCTCTCCCACCGCTCCTTGACCGCGGCCTCGGCGCCGTGCGTGGTGGGCTGGTAGTAGGTGGCGTCGGCGACCACGTCGGGCGCGTACTGTTGCTCGGCGATCCCGAACGGCTCGTCGTGGGCGTACTTGTAGCCCTTGCCGTGGCCGAGCTTCTTGGCGCCGCCGTAGTGCGCGTCGCGCAGGTGAGACGGCACCTGCCCGATCCGGCCCGACCTCACGTCGGCGATGGCGGCCCCGATCGCGGTCGTCACGGCGTTGGACTTCGGTGCGACCGCCAGCGCGATGGTGGCGTGCGCCAGGGTGAGCTGCGCCTCGGGCAGTCCGATCAGCTGCACGGTCTGCGCCGCCGCGACGGCCGTGGGCAGCGCCGTCGGGTCGGCCAGGCCGATGTCCTCGCTGGCCAGGATCATCAGCCGGCGGGCGATGAAGCGCGGGTCCTCCCCCGCCTCCAGCATCCGGGCCAGGTAGTGCAGCGCCGCGTCGGCGTCCGAGCCGCGCACCGACTTGATGAACGCGCTGATCACGTCGTAGTGCTGGTCGCCCTGCCGGTCGTAGCGGACCGCCGCCTGGTCGACGGCCGTCTCGGCGGTCTCCAGGTCGATCTCGGTGGCGCCCCGGCTGCGCGCCGCACCGGCCGCCGCCTCCAGGTAGGTCAGCGACCGGCGCGCGTCTCCCCCGGCCAGCCGGACCAGGTGGTCGAGAGCCTCCTCGGTCGCGGTGACCTCGCCTCGCAGGCCGCGCTCGTCGGCCAGTGCCCGCTCGAGTACGCCGCGGATGTCCTCGTCGGTCAGCGACTCCAACCGCAGCAGCAGGCTGCGGGAGAGCAGCGGGCTGATCACCGAGAAGAACGGGTTCTCCGTGGTGGCCGCTACCAGGGTCACCCAACGGTTCTCCACCCCCGGCAGCAGCGCGTCCTGCTGGGCCTTGCTGAACCGGTGCACCTCGTCGACGAAGAGCACCGTCTCCCGGCCCGTGCGGACCAGGTCGGCGCGAGCGGCGTCGATCGCGGCCCGCACCTCCTTCACCCCGGCGCTGACCGCCGAGACCTCCACGAAGCGACGGTCGGTCTGCCGCGAGACGATCGCGGCGATGGTGGTCTTGCCGGTCCCGGGCGGGCCCCACAGCAGCAGCGAGAGCGACTGATCGCCCTCGATCAGCTGGCGCAGCGGCGAACCCGGAGCGCGCAGCTGCTCCTGGCCGACCAGCTCGTCCAGCGTGCGGGGCCGCATCCGGACCGCCAGCGGAGCGGCAGCATGGTCCGCATCGGACAGCGAGCCGCGTCGAGACGGCTCGTCGCTCGCCTCCTCGCGACGAGCGAGCTCCGGCGTACGCGCCGGGTCCTCGGCGATCTCGAAGAGTCCGTCGGCATCCACGCTCAGAGACTAGTTGGCGGCACCGACAGGCCCGCCCGCCGCGGCGTTCACGTAGGGTGTCCCCATGAGCACGCGGGACTAGGGAACACCTGCCGGCGCCCCGACGAGGTCGCCGGCGCCTTCGGTGTCCCTTCCGCGCGGCCTGCGGCCGCACCGTCCCGAAAGATCCTCATGCCCGGCACCTCCGTCGCCGGGAGCTACGCCGCCCTGATGCGGCGGCACGGCGTGGCGCGCACCTTCGGGCTCGCCCTCGCCGGCCGCCTCACCTACGGCCTGCTCCCGCTCACCCTCCTGTTCACCGTCCAACAGGCCACCGGCTCCTTCGCCACCGCCGCCACGGCCGGCGCGCTCAACGGCTTCGCCGCGCTCTCGATGCCGGTCAAGTCCCGCGCGATCGACCGGCACGGCCAGCGGGTGGTCCTCCCGCTGATCGCCGTGACCGCCGCGGTCGTCCTCGGCTCCGGGGTCGTGCTGGCCCGCTCCGGGGTCACCGCGGCACCCGCCTGGTGGGCGCTGGGGCTCGCCGTCGGCCTGGCGAGCCCGCCGCTGGGCCCCTGCATGCGCGCGCAGTGGCGGGCGCTGGTCCCCGACCACCGCGTGCCTGCGGCGTACGCGCTCGACGCGGTCGGCGAGGAGACGCTCTATCTCCTGGGGCCCGTCCTGGCCGCCGGCCTGCTGGCGGTCGCCCCGGCGTATGCCGGTCTTCCGGTCGCCGCCGTGTTGCTCGTCGTCGGCGCCGCCGGCCTGGCGGCCTCCCCGGTCGCCGCGGGCATCCACGTTCCCGTGCCGAGGCACGCCGGCGCGGGGCCGCTGCGGCACCGCCGGTTCCGGGGGCTGCTCGGTGTGATGGCCGCCGTGGGTGCGGTGAGCGCCACGATCTACGCCGGCATCGCGGCACGGGCCCTCGCCGCCGGGCATCCCTCCTACGCCGGGCTGTCGGAGGCCGGGGTGGCCTGCGGCTCCGTCATCGGCGGACTCGTCTGGGGACGCCTGCGCCCGTCCTGGACCTGGCGGCAGAGCCTGACGTGCCTGCTCGCGTTCCTGGGCGCGACCCTGCTGGCGGCGAGCCTGGTCGACCCCTACGGACCATTCACCGCCAGCCTCGCCTTCGCCGGCCTGGCCCTGTCGCCGACCTACGTCGTCGCCTACCGGGCCAGCGACCTGCTGGTGGACCGGGCCGAGGTCGTCGAGGCCGGCACCTGGGTCAACACCGCCACCAACCTCGGCATCTCGCTCGGTGGCGCGGCGTCCGGACTCCTGGTCGGTCGCGCCGGCGCCCACGCCCCCACCTGGGCCGGCGCCGTGATCGCGCTGGCGGGGGTGGCGATGATCGTCGGCCGCCGGGGACCGGCGGCCGACGCCGTCACAGGCGCGCGGCCGCCTCGTCGAGCATCCGACCGAAGTGGTTGATCTGCAGCGACAGGTGGCCCTCGCCGGGCTCGAGGTGCATCGTCGCGCCCGGGACCCGCTGGGCCTGCCAGGGCATGTGCGACTGCGGCACCATCAGGTCCTCCGAGCCCTGCCAGAACGACACCGGCACGCGGAGATCCTCCAGCTCGAAGCCCCAGTGCCGGGTGAAGGCCAGGTCGTCGTCGAGCCAGCCGTAGATCGACTCGACGCCGCCGGCCAGGTTGGCCAGCAGGTCCGCGCCCACCTCGCCGGTCAGCGCCGCCCGGTCCGGAGGCGGCAGCAGCGTGGCCATCGTCGCCACCACCGTGTCGGGGTCGGCGGTGAGCAGGCCCTCACGCTGCTCCAGGAGGTACGGCGTCAACGCGTCCTCGCCCTGCAGTGCCAGGCCGAACTCGTCCAGGTTGTCCTGACCCATGCCGTCCAGGAAGCCCGGCCCGTAGGGCCGCACGCCGCAGACCACGATCACCGCTGCCACCCGGTCGGGCAGCAGCGCGCCGGTGGCCAGCGCGTGCGGGCCGCCGCCGGACTGGCCGCCGGTGATGCACCGCCGTGCGCCGAGGTGGTCGAGCACCGCCGCCATGTCCGCGGCCACGTCCGCCACCGACCGGCCCGGGTTCCGGGTCGAGGACTTGGCACCGGCGCGGGCGTAGGTCACCAGCCGCAGGCCACGTTCCACCGCGGCGGCCCGGCGACCGGCGGCCTGGAAGTCGCAGCCCGGCGTGCCGTGATGCCACAGCAGCGGTACGCCGTCGGCCGGCCCGCTGATCGTCACCTCGAGGACGCGGCCGTCCGGCAGGTCGACCAACTCGGTGCTCGGCGTATCGATCGCGTCGCTCATGAGGCCGGGGTGTGGATGGTGCGGTTGTTCAGGTCGAACCAGGTGTTGCCGAACCCGGGGCCGGTCGGCAGCTCCACTGGTGAGGCGCCCGGGTCCGCGACGCCGTAGTCGTCGACGCCGAGCAGCCGCGAGGTCACCGGCGTGTCGGGTGCCTTACCGATCTCGCCCGGGAAGTGGCACGCCACCTTGTGGGTCGGACCGATCTGCAGCAGCGGCGGCTCGACCTTGGCGCAGATGTCCTGCGCCAGCCGGCAGCGGGTGCGGAAGGAGCAGCCCGAGGGCGGGTTGATCGGGCTCGGCACGTCGCCGGTGAGCCGGATCCGCTCGCGCCGACCGCCCACCTGTGCCTGCTTCACGTCCGGCACCGCCGAGAGCAGCGCCTGGGTGTAGGGGTGGTGCGGGCGACCGTAGAGCGTCTCGCGGTCGGCGATCTCGACGATCTTGCCCAGGTACATCACCGCGATCTCGGGGCAGAAGTGCCGCACGATCGCCAGGTCGTGGGCGATGAAGAGGAACGCGATGCCGAACTCACGCTGGAGGTCCTGCAGCAGGTTGATCACCTGCGCCTGGATCGACACGTCCAGCGCCGAGACCGGCTCGTCGGCGACCAGGAGCTTCGGTTGCAGGGTCAGGGCCCGGGCGATGCCGATGCGCTGCCGCTGACCGCCGGAGAACTCGTGCGGGTAGCGGTTGTAGTGCTCCGGGTTGAGGCCGACGATCTCGAGCAGCTCCTGGACCCGGCCGAGCACCTTGTCGCGAGGGACGATCTTGTGGATCATCAGCGGCGCGCCCACGATCGAGCCGACCGTGTGCCGCGGGTTCAGCGACGTGTACGGGTCCTGGAAGATCATCTGGATGTCGCGCCGCAGGGGGTGCAGCTCGCGCTCGCTCAGCGTGGCGATCTCGCGGCCGTCGAAATCGATGCTGCCGCTGGTCGGCCGGTAGAGCCGGGTGATCAGCCGGCCGGTAGTGGACTTGCCGCAGCCGGACTCGCCGACCAGGCCCAGCGACGTACCGGCGTTGACCTGGAAGGACACGCCGTCCACGGCGTGCACGTGTCCGACGGTACGGCGCAGCAGACCGCTGCCCTTGACCGGGAAGTGCATCTTGAGGTCCTCGACGCGCAGGATCGGCCTTGCGTCGGACGGCGCCTGGACGGAGCCGTGGGGCATGAGCTCGTCGGTGGTCACTGGGCGTCCTTCGATTCAGCGGTGGCCGGCTCCGCGGTGGCTGCGGACGCGTCGGCGAGGGCGGGGGCGATCTCGGGCAGCACCTCGGTGGCGAAGACCGCGTCGGGGTCGCTGAGGTGGCACCGCTTGAGGTGACCGCCGGAGCTGACCGGCAGCAGCTCGGGCTGCACGGTGAAGCACAGGTTGTCCGGCACCTTGTCCTTGTACGTGCACCGGGGGTGGAACGCGCACCCGCTCGGCGGGTTGAGCAGGCTGGGCGGGTTGCCCGGGATCGGGATGAGCTTGGCGTCGGTGTCGGCGCTGACGTCCGGCACGCTCGCGAGCAGGCCCCAGGTGTAGGGCATCTCCGGACGCACCAGGATCTCCTGGGTGGTGCCGTACTCCACCGCGCGGCCGGCGTACATCACCAGCACGTCGTCGGCCATCTCCGCCACCACGCCGAGGTCGTGGGTGATGATGATGATCGCCGAGTCGAACTCCCGCTGCAGGTCCTGCAGCAGGTCGAGGATCTGTGCCTGGACCGTCACGTCGAGCGCCGTGGTCGGCTCGTCGGCGATCAGCAGGCCGGGGTTGTTGATCAGCCCCATCGCGATCATGGCGCGCTGCCGCATACCGCCGGAGAACTGGTGCGGGTAGTCGTCCACGCGGCGCGAGGGCTGCGGAATGCCGACCCGGTCGAGCATCTCGATGGCGCGGGCCCGGGCGGCCTTCTTGGAGACCTTGTTGTGCACCCGGTAGGCCTCGATCAGCTGGTCGCCGACCGTGTAGTACGGGTGCATCGCCGAGAGCGGGTCCTGGAAGATCATCGCGACGTCCTTGCCCCGTCGGCGACGCATCTCCTCGTCGCTCAGCTTGAGCAGGTCGACGCCGTCGAGCAGGATCTCGCCGCTGATCTGCGCGCGGGTGCCGCGGTGCAGCCCCAGGATCGTGGAGCTGGAGACCGACTTGCCGGAGCCGGACTCGCCGACGATGCCGAGCGTCTTGCCCTTCTCCAGGTCGAAGGAGACGCCGTCGGTCGCCTTGACGATGCCGTCGACGGTCGGGAAGTGCACGACCAGGTCGCGCACGGACAGATAGCTGGTGGTCATCTGCGCAAGGACTCCTAGCCGATCCGCACGCGCGGGTCGATGAAGGCGTAGAGGATGTCGACGATGATGTTCGCGACGATCACGAACGTCGCGAGCAGGAGCACCAGGCCGACGACGGTCGGCAGGTCGAACGTCACCGTCGAGTCTACGGCGAGCTTGCCGAGACCGTTGAAGTTGAAGACCTGCTCGGCGATCACCGCGCCGCCGAGCACGCTGGCCAGGTCGAGACCGGCCATCGTCACGATCGGGGTCAGGGCGGCGCGCATGGTGTGCTTCACCAGCACCCGCAGCTTCGGCACGCCCTTCGCCTTCGCCGTACGCAGGTAGTCCTCGGTCATGGACTCGAGCACGAAGGCACGAGTGATGCGGACGTAGCTGGCCATGTAGAACAGTGCCAGCGTCAGGCCCGGCAGGAACAGGTTGCTCAGCCAGCCCCACACGCCGCCGTCGGCGATGGGGGTGTAGCTGGGCACGGGCAACCAACCCCATTTGATGGCGGGGAACTCGATCAGGAACAGCCCGACCCAGAACGTCGGGAAGGCGTAGAACACCAGACTGGTGCCGACCACGCCTCTGTCGATGAAGGATCCCTTCGTCAAGGCGGCGATGGTGCCCAAGGCGATGCCTCCGATGATCCACAGCAGGAACGCCACCATCGCGACCGACGCGGAGACGGGGATCTTGTCCTTGAGCTCGGTGGTCACGTTCTGCAGGTTGACCACGGAGTAGCCCAGGCACGGGGCCGCGCAGTGCGAGACCAGCTGGGGCGCGGAGTCGCGCAGCGACTTGTCCTCGGGGAAGTCGCGGCCCTTGACCACGCCGACCGCGAAGTCCTTCCACTGCACCGGCCACGCCTTGTTGAAGCCCAGCGCCTTGTCGGTCTGCTTGATCAGCTCGGGAGGACAGCTCTTCCCGCACGCGAACCGCCCCGGGTCGATCGGGGAGGCGAAGAACAGGAAGTACGTGACGAAGCTCATCACGATGAGCATGATCACGCCGACGATCACGCGCCGGACGATGTAGGCGAGCATTCTCGAACCACCTCACCGGCCGGGATCACCGACCGTGCACGGGCTGGGCTGTTGGGCAGGCATGCCGGGGTGAGGGAGCGTGCTCCCCCACCCCGGCGACTCATGTCCTGGATCAGGTCAGAGCCTGGGTGACGTCAAGCGTCACTTGACACTGCTGTCGACGTCGATCGGACCGAGGTCCGGGTAGCCGTTCGATGCAGCGGTGGTGGTGTAGTTCAGCACCTTCGAGCCATGGATCATGTAGAAGATCGGGATGTCCATGGGGATGTAGGCGACGTCCTTGGCGAGGACCTGGTCCGCCTGCTGGAGGTACTTGGTCTGGTCATCGAGGCTCGAGGAGTTCTGAGCCTGGTCGACCAGCTTGTTGAACTCGTCGCTCTTGTAGGCGCCGTAGTCCTGACCGTTGGACTTCGAGGTCAGGTTCGGGCGGCTGTCGAACAGCGGCGCAGTGACGGTGATGGCCGACGGCCAGTCAGCACCCCAGCCGGCCCAGATGACGTCGGCCTTCTGGTCGGGCTGCTGGATGTTGCTGTAGTAGGTGTCGGAGTTGGCGATGCCGTCCAGGGTCACCTTGAAGCCGGCCTTCTCCCAGCCCGCCGCGATGACGCGCGCCTGGGCGTCGGCGGTCGGCGTGCTCGGGTAGGTGTAGGTGATCGGGTACGGCATCGGGACGCCGGCCGACTGCAGCAGCTGCTTGGCCTTCGCCGGGTCGCCGGAGCCGCCCGGGAACAGGTTGGCCTGGTAGCCCTTCACGGCCGGGTTCACGATGTCGGTCGCCGGGACGTAGGACTTGGAGCCACCACCCGCGGCCACCCAGCCGGTGTCGTCGGTCGCCGTCGCGAGCGCCTGGCGGACCTTGAGGTTCGTCAGCCGCTTGAAGTTGAGCACCAGGTAGTCGACGTACGGCGACTTGACGCTGACCGTGCGGTTCGCGGCGCTCTGGACCTCGCTGAACTTCGAGGAGGGGATCGCCTGCTGGGTCACGCCGCCCTGGTTCGGGCCGCTGTCGGCGACCAGCTGGTCGGTGATCGTCTCGCTCTGCTCGCCGACCTTGAAGACGATCTTGTTCGGAAGCGCCTTACGGATGTCGGTCGAGTCCGTCGACGGGTCGTAGTTCGGGTTACGGACGAACGTGCCGCCGGTCTCCTTGTTCCACATGCCGCCCTGGAGCTCGTAGGGGCCGTTGGAGAAGATCTGGTAGTTCGACTTGTCGCCCTGGTCCTTGTCCTGACGGTACGGGTCCATCATGTGCAGCGACGCGATGGCCAGCGGGAAGTCGGGCCACGGCTTGTTGAAGTGGTACGTGATGGTGTTGCCGTTGCAGGTGATCGCCTTGTCGAAGGCCGCCTGGCCGGCATCGGTGTGCTTGTACGGGCCGGTGTAGATCGGCAGGCCGGTCTTCTTGTCCGTGGGGATGTCGAGGTAGCTCAGCAGGTAGTTCGGACCACCGGTGATGACGTCGGTCGCGAACACCCGCGAGGCGCCGTACTTGAAGTCCTCACAGGTGATCGGCTTGCCGTCCTGCCACTTGATGCCGTCCTTGAGCGTGAAGGACCAGGTCCTGGCGTTGTCGGTCGCCGTACCGGTGTTCGTGGCCAGGTCGGGGACCGGCGTGGTCGACGTGGTCGGGTCCGACGAGATCGGGAACGCGACCAGGCTGCGGTACACCGTGCGGCTGAAGTTGGTCATCTCCACGCCGAGGTAGCTGCGCTGCGGGTCGGTGTGCTCGTACGCCGAACGGATGTAGTAGGTCAGGGTGCCGCCACCCTTGGCGCTGCTACTGCTGCCCCCGTTGCCGCCGTTGCCCGACGAGTTGTTGCTGCCGGAGCCGCCGCATGCGGCGAGTGCGACCGACAGCGACGCGGCAACTGCGACGGCTGCGAGCGCCTTCTTTCGATTGCTGGCCATTACCTCTCCTTGTTGTCGTGCGCCGAGACGGCGGCACCAGCGACAGCTCTCGTGCTGCCGAAGACTGTGGGTCCCGAGATGTGTGGTGCGCAGGGCCCGAGCCTCATCGATCGGCCTTCGGGTCGAGGGCGTCGCGCAGTCCGTCACCGAGCAGGTTGAACGTGACGACGATGGTCGCCAGCAGGATCGCCGGGTAGAGGAAGTAGGCGAAGTCCGAGCCGGAGAAGTTCACCGAGTCCTGGAGGATGTTGCCCAGCGTCGGCGTCGGCGGGTGGATGCCGACGCCGAGGTAGCCCAGCGCCGCCTCCGCCGAGACGTAGGCCGGCATGATCAGGGTGAACTGCACGAGCACCGGGGCCCAGAGGTTCGGCAGGATCTCCTTGAA
The DNA here is from genome assembly GCF_035547795.1 of Nocardioides sp. GTDB lineage: Bacteria > Actinomycetota > Actinomycetes > Propionibacteriales > Nocardioidaceae > Nocardioides. The sequence continues at coordinate 32,937 of NZ_DASZUF010000121.1, read as the reverse complement.
GTAGATCCGCCGGCGCGAGGCGCCCAGCAGACGTGCGGCGTCGACGAACTCGCGCTCGCGGATCGAGAGCACCTGGCCGCGGATCAGACGCGCCACCGACGGCCAGCCGAACAGGCCGAGCACGAGGATCTCGTAGACGGCGTTCGGGAGCGGATCCGACTCGTTGCCCGGCAGGAGCTTGGCGAACAGCGCGGCGCCGGTCGCGGAGAGCGCCAGCAGCATCAGTGTCTGCGGGAACGACAGCGTCAGGTCGATGAGCCGCCCGATCGCCGAGTCGACCCAGCCGCCGGTGAAGCCGGAGATGATGCCGAGCACCACGCCGATCACCACCGCGACGATGGTCGCGGTGAGCGCGATCGTCAGGGAGAACGTCATGCCGTACCACAGCCGCGACAGGAAGTCGGTGCCGATGCGGGGCTCGACGCCCAGCAGGTGGTGCCAGCTCGTGCCGCCCCAATGCCCCTTCGGTACGCCGCCCAGCTCGATGTTGAGCAGCGACTGGTCCTGCCCGTAGGGCTTGAGCACGTGCAGCTTGACCAGGAGCGGGGCCACGATCGCGGCGACCACGTAGATCGCGACGATGATGAACGCCGCCATGGACAGCTTGTCGCGTCGGAACCGGCCGAGGGCCAGCTGGGTGGGCGACTGCCCCGCAACCGCGACCCCCTCGGAGACGATCTCCACTGGGGGCGGTTCCATCCGCTCAAGCTGGGACTCGGAGAGCGACATCTGCACCTCGTCGACGGTTTGGTCGGACATTCGTTTTCAGGCGCAGCCACGAGGTCGTCGCGACCTGCACCGCGTGCGACTCTATGCGACCTGAAGGGCGGATATGAACATCCCCCGATAACGATATGAACACGACCGGGCCACCAAGGGAGCGCCGGGAGTCCTCCGGACGTTCATCCCCGGGACGAAAGATCCTCCGTCGGCACCGCGTCCACACCGGCTTCCTTGCGCTGCGCGGCCGTGATCGGCGCGGGCGCGGCGGTGAGCGGGTCGAACCCGCCGCCCGACTTCGGGAACGCGATCACCTCGCGGATCGAGTCGGTCTTGGTCAGGTGCTGGAGCACGCGGTCCAGGCCCAGGGCGATGCCGCCGTGCGGCGGGGCGCCGTACTTGAAGGCCTCGAGAAGGAAGCCGAACTTCTCCTCCGCCTGCTCCGGGCTGATGCCCATCACCTCGAAGACGCGCTTCTGGACGTCCTCGCGGTGGATACGGATGGAGCCGCCACCGAGCTCGCTGCCGTTGCACACGATGTCGTAGGCGTAGGCCAGCGCCGCACCCGGGTCCGTGTCGAAGGTGTCCTCGAACTCCGGCTTCGGGCCGGTGAACGCGTGGTGCACAGCGGTCCAGCTGCCCGCCCCGACCGCGACGTCGCCCGAGGCGACCGCCTCCGCGGCCGGCTCGAACATCGGTGCATCGACCACCCAGGTGAAGGCGAAGGTGTCCGGGTCGAGCAGGTCGAGGCGGCGACCGATCTCCACCCGAGCGGCGCCGAGCAGAGCCCGGCTGGGCTTGGTGGCGCCGGCGGCGAAGAACGCGCAGTCCCCCGGCTTCGCGCCCAGGTAGGCGGCCAGGCCGGCCTGCTCGGACTCGGAGAGGTTCTTGGCGACCGGGCCGCCGAGGGTGCCGTCCTCGTTGAAGAGCACATAGGCCAGGCCGCGCGCGCCGCGCTGCTTGGCCCAGTCCTGCCACGCGTCGAGGACCTTGCGCGGCTGGCTCGCGCCACCGGGCATGACCACGGCCCCGACGTACTCCGCGTTGTCGGGCTGGAAGACCCGGAACGGCGTGTCCTTGAAGTAGTCGGTGCACTCGACCAGCTCGAGGCCGAAGCGCAGGTCCGGCTTGTCGGAGCCGTACTTGGCCATCGCGTCGGCGTACGTCATCCGCGGGAGCGGCGTGGCCACCTCGACCCCGATGGTGGCCCACATCGCCTTGATGACGTCCTCCATCATCTCGATGACGTCGTCTTGGTCCACGAAGCTCATCTCGATGTCGAGCTGGGTGAACTCCGGCTGCCGGTCGGCGCGGAAGTCCTCGTCGCGGTAGCAGCGGGCGATCTGGTAGTAGCGCTCCAGCCCGCCGACCATGAGCAGTTGCTTGAACAGCTGCGGGCTCTGCGGGAGGGCGTACCAGCTGCCCGGGTGCAGGCGGGCCGGCACCAGGAAGTCGCGGGCGCCCTCCGGCGTGGAGCGGGTCAGGGTGGGCGTCTCCACCTCGACGAAGTCACGGCGGCCGAGCACCTCGCGGATGGCCTGGTAGACCTTCGAGCGCAGCCGAATGGCCGCGGCCGGGCCGGAGCGGCGCAGGTCGAGGTAGCGGTACTTGAGCCGGACATCCTCGCCGACGTCGCCCGCGCCGTGTGACGCAGCGTCGTCGATCTGGAACGGCAGCGGGGCGCTGGGGTTGAGCACCTCCAGCTCGCTGACCGCCACCTCGATCTCGCCGGTGGGCAGGTTGGGGTTGACGTTGCCCTCGGAGCGGGCCACGACCTCGCCGGTCACCTTGAGGCAGTACTCGCTGCGCAGGCTGTGCGCCAGTTCCTCGTCGCGGATCACCAGCTGCACCACGCCGCTCGCCTCGCGCAGGTCGATGAAGGCCACGCCACCGTGATCGCGACGGCGCGCCACCCACCCGGCGAGGGTGACGGTCTGACCGACGTGCTCGACGCGGAGGGTCCCGGCGTCATGGGTGCGGATCACTGCAGTTCCTTACGTTGAGTAGTCAGTTTCGGCGGGTCGAGTAGTCAGTTTCGGCGGGTCGAGAGGTCAGTTCTGGCAGATCGACACCAGGTGGTCCACGACCGCATCCAGGTCTACGGCCCGCTGGTCACCGGTGTCCATCGATTTGACCTGGGCGACACCCTGCTCGAGGTCGCGCTCGCCGATGACCACGACGTACGGCGCACCGGACTTGTCGGCGGACTTCATCGCACCCTTCAGGCCGCGCTCGCCGAATGCCTGGTCGGTGCGCAGCCCAGCGGCGCGCAGCTCGGCGACGAGCAGCGCCGCCCGCTCCCGAGCGGCACCCAGCGGCACCACGAACACGTCGAGCGCCCCCTGACCACCCGGCCGGACGCCCTCGACCTGGCAGGCCAGCAGGGCCCGGTCCAGGCCGAGGCCGAAGCCGATGCCGGACAGCTCCTGGCCGCCGAGCTCGGACATCAGGCCGTCGTAGCGGCCGCCGCCGCCGAGGCCGGACTGGGCGCCGAGGCCGTCGTGGACGAACTCGAAGCAGGTCCGGGTGTAGTAGTCCAGGCCGCGCACCATCCGCGGATTGATCACGTACGGCGTGCCGTGGCCCTCCAACAGCCCTCGCACGGCGGCGAAATGCGCGGCGCAGGAGTCGCAGAGGTGGTCCAGCATCAGCGGCGCGTCCGCGAGCTGGGCCTGCACCTGTGGCCGCTTGTCGTCCAGCACCCGCAGCGGGTTGATCCGGGCGCGCTCGCGGGTGGCCTCGTCCAGGTCGAGTCCGGCCAGGAACTCGACCAGCAGCGCACGGTAGGCCGGTCGGCACTCGCGACAGCCCAAGCTGGTCAGCTCCAGGCGGTAGCCGGCCAGGCCGAGGTCGCGGTAGCCGCGGTCGGCCATCGTGATGACCTCGGCGTCCAGCGCGGGGTCGTCGGAGCCGATCGCCTCCACGCCGAACTGCTGCAGCTGCCGGTAGCGGCCCAGCTGCGGACGCTCGGCCCGGAAGAAGGGGCCGGCGTACCAGAGCTTGACGGGCAGCTGGCCGCGGTCCAGGTGATGCTCGATGACCGAACGCATCACGCCCGCGGTGCCCTCGGGGCGCAGCGTCAGGGAGCGGCCGCCGCGGTCGGTGAACGTGTACATCTCCTTCGAGACCACGTCGGTGGACTCCCCCACGCCGCGGATGTAAAGCGCGGTCTCCTCGAAGACCGGCAGCTCGATGTAGCCGTAGCCGGCCAGGGTCGCCTGCCGGGCGAGGGTGTCGCGGATGGCGAGCCAGGTCGCCGAGTCCGGCGGCAGGTACTCGGGGACGCCCTTGGGCGCCTGGATGGTGGAGCTCATGAGGTGATCAGGTCCTGGGGGCTAGTTCCATCAGGAAGGGGTTGGTGGCACGCTCGCGGCCGATGGAGGTCTGGTCGCCGTGCCCGGGCAGCACCACGATGTCGTCGGCCAGCGGCAACACCTTGGTGGCGAGGCTGCGCAGCATCGCGGCATGGTCGCCGCCGGGCAGGTCGGTGCGGCCGATGCTGCCCGCGAAGAGCAGGTCGCCGGAGAACATCAGCTCGCTGACCTCGTCGTGGTCCGGGTACGGCGTGCGGAACGTGACCGACCCCTGGGTGTGACCCGGCGTGTGGTCGACCAGGAACCGCAGGCCCGCCAGTTCGAGGCCCTGCCCGTCGGCGAGCTCCTTGACGTCGTCCGGCTCCGCCCAGTGGTGGTCGCCGCCCAGCATCGCGATCGTGTCGGGCGACATGCCGGCCATCGGGTCGGCCAGCAGGTACCGGTCGCGGGGGTGGATCCACGCGGTGGCGTCGTACGTGCCGGCGACGGGCGCCACACACCACATGTGGTCGACGTGGCCGTGCGTGACCAGGACGGCGACGGGCTTGAGCCGGTGCTCACGGACCACCTCGGCGACGCCGACGGCGGCGTCCTTGCCCGGGTCGATCACGACGCATTCGCTGCCCGGGCCGGTGGCGGCCACGTAGCAGTTGGTGCCCCACGGACCCGCGGGAAAGCCGGCGATCAACACCCGGTCACCCTATCGAGCGCTTGGGGTGCCCGCCGCATCGACGGCTCTGACTACGATGGGCACTCGCGGATCGGCCGACGAGAAGGATGACCAGTGACGAGCGAGCAGTGGGGCCGTGTCGACGACGACGGCACGGTCTATGTGCGCACCGCCGAAGGTGAGCGTGCCGTCGGACAATATCCGGAGGGCACGCCCGAGGAGGCGCTGCGGTTCTTCACCGAGCGCTACGAGGCGCTCTCCTTCGAGGTCGAGCTGCTGGAGCGCCGGGTGCGCGCCGCGAAGCTGACCCCGGAGGAGGCCACCGAGTCGGTCAAGAGCGTGCGTGCGCAGGTGGCCGAGGCCAACGCCGTCGGCGACCTGGCCGCGCTCGGCGCCCGCCTGGACGCGCTCACCCCGCTCATCGCCGCGCACCGAGAGGCCCGCAAGGCCGAGCGTGCCGCCAGGGCCGCCGAGGCGAAGACCGAGAAGGAGGCGCTGGTCAGCGAGGCCGAGCGGCTCGCGACCGGCAACGACTGGCGCAACGGCGCGAACCGGCTGCGCGAGCTTCTCGAGCAGTGGAAGGCGCTCCCCCGCATCGACCGCGCCTCCGACGACGCGCTGTGGCGCCGGTTCTCGACCGCGCGCACGGCGTACACCCGGCGCCGCAAGGCGCACTTCGCCGAGCTGAACGAGAAGCGCGAGGGCGCGCGGGCGATCAAGGAGCGGCTCGCCGCCGAGGCCGAGTCGCTGGCCTCCTCCACCGACTGGGGCGCCACCGCCGGGCGCTACCGCGAGCTGATGCGGCAGTGGAAGGCCGCCGGCCCGGCACCCAAGGAGATCGACGATGCGCTGTGGAAGCGGTTCCGCGGCGCCCAGGACGTCTTCTTCGCCGCGCGCGACGCGGAGAACGCCGCACTGGACGCGGAGTTCGCCGCCAACGCCGAGGTCAAGGAGCAGCTGTTGGTCGAGGCCGAGGCGCTGCTTCCGGTCACCGATCTGGCCGCCGCCAAGGCGGCGTTCCGTGACATCGCCGAGCGCTGGGACGCCGCCGGCAAGGTGCCGCGCGACCGGATCCGCGACCTCGAGGGCCGGATGCGCAAGGTGGAGCAGGCGATCAAGTCCGTCGAGGACGAGCAGTGGCGCCGCTCCGATCCGGAGAAGTCGGCCCGGGCCAACGACATGGTGGTCAAGCTCGAGGAGGCCATCGCCAAGCTCGAGGACGACATCGCCGCCGCCCAGGCCAAGGGCGACGCGAAGAGGGTCGCCTCGCTGCAGGAGAACCTCGAGGGCCGCAAGCAGTTCCTGGAGATGGCGCGCCGGGCGTCGGCCGACTTCAGCTGACCCTCCCCCACGTCGAGAGGTCACTTTCGGCGCGTTGAGAGGTCACTTTCGGCGCGTTGAGTGTCCACGGGTGGTGCCGATCGGGCCACTTTCCGTCCACAACGGCGGCTCCGGGCGGCGTTCTCCCAAGCCGTTGAGCGTGCCCCTCGCACGGGCGGCCGGCGGCGGCCAGCCTGGCAGACATGTCGACCCTCACGCTGCCCCTGGAACCGTTCACCGCTGCTGCGTTGCCCGATCTCGGCCTGACGCCGCGCGAGCTGAGGCGCGCGCTCGAACAGCGCCGGGTCAGACGGCTCGTCCGCGGCGTGTACGTCGATGCCGGAGTGACCGACTCGATCCAGCTGCGTGCGGCCGCCCTGCTCCTCGTCGTCAATGACACGCAGGTGATCGTCGACCGCACCGCGGCCTGGCTGCACGGCATCGACGCCTATTCCTCCGCCGAGCTCGAGGCCGGTCCGCCGGTGGAGACCTGCGCGCTCCGAGGCCATACGCGCACCCGGCTCGACGGCGTCAGGGGCCGCACGCGCGACCTGGCACCCGACGACGTCATGGTCGTGTGCGGTCTGCGCGTCACCACACCGCTGCGCACGGCACTCGACCTGGGTTGTCACCTGCGTCGACGCGAGGCGTTCGCGGTGCTGTGCGGCTTTGCGCGGGAGCACGGAACCACCACGTCGGACCTCGCCGCCACAACCGACCGCTTCCACCGCCGACGCGGCGTTCGCCAGCTGCGAGAGCTGCTTGCGGTCATTGACCCGCGCGTCGAGTCACCACGCGAGGCCTGGACCCTGCTCGCCATCCACGACGCCGGGCTGCCGTTGCCGGAGCCGCAAGTGTGGATCGAGATCGACGGCGTCCCGACGTTCCGGCTCGACTTCGCCTACCCGCAGCGCAGGATCTGCGTCGAGTACGACGGCGTCGACGCGCACGAGCGCACCGACCAGCAGCGCCGGTACGACGAGGAGCGGCGGCGATGGCTGCGCGACCACGGCTGGACGGTGATCGTGATACGACGCGGCGACTTCACCGGCGACGAGCTCGAGCGGTGGCTGGGCGAGCTGAGGGCCGCGCTCGCCTCGACGTACTCGACCCGGCGCTGGTGAAGCGGTCACTCAACCGGCCGAAAGTGACCTCTCAACCGGCCGAAAGTGACCTCTCGACGGCTATTGAGTCACCCGGTAGGCGTCGAAGACGCCGGGGACCTGGCGGACCTGCTTGAGCACCGTGTCGAGGTGCTTGGCGTCGGCCATCTCGAACGAGAACCGGCTCTTCGCGACCCGGTCGCGCGAGGTGGTCAGCTGGGCGGACAGGATGTTCACGTGGGCATCGGAGATCGCCATCGTGATGTCCGAGAGCAGCCGGGACCGGTCGAGCGCCTCCACCTGGATGTTCACCAGGAACGTCGATGACGACGTCGGGGCCCACTCCACCTCGACCAGCCGCTCCGGCTGCGCCTCCAGCGAGGCCGCGTTGGTGCAGTCGCGCCGGTGCACGGACACGCCGCCGCCCTTGGTGACGAAGCCGAGGATCGGGTCCGGCGGCACCGGGGTGCAGCACTTGGCCAGCTTGATCCACACGTCCGTGCCGCCCTTGACGATCACCCCGGCGTCGCCGCCGGCCGCGATCTTCGACCGCCGCGGGCGGGTGATCGTGACCGCCTCGGCCAGGTCCTCGGCGGCGCCCTGATCGCCGCCGTGTTCCTCGATCACGCGGCGTACGACGGCCTGCGCGGACAGATTGCCCTCGCCGACGGCGGCGTACAGGGCGGTGACGTCGGCGATGTTGAAGTGCCGTGCCGCCAGCGTCAGCGACTCGTGGGACATCAGCCGCTTGAGCGGCAGCCCCTCCTTGCGCATCAGCTTGGCGATCGCGTCCTGGCCCTTCTCGATCGCCTCCTCGCGCCGCTCCTTGGTGAACCAGGCACGGATCTTGGACCGGGCCCGGTTGGACTTGACGAACGAGAGCCAGTCCTGCGAGGGGCCGGCGGTCGGCGACTTGGAGGTGAAGACCTCCACCACGTCGCCGTTCTCCAGCGTCGACTCCAGCGGCACCAGCCGGCCGTTGACCCGCGCGCCGATCGTCCGGTGGCCGACCTCGGTGTGGACGGCGTACGCGAAGTCGACAGGCGTCGCCCCGGAGGGCAGCGCGATGACGTCGCCGCGCGGGGTGAAGACGTAGACCTCGGTGCGGTTCATCTCGAACCGCAGCGACTCCAGGAACTCGCCCGGGTCCTCGACCTCGGACTGCCAGTCGAGCAGCTGCTTGACCCAACCCATGTCGTCGGCGTCCTCGATCCGCCGATCGGTGTCGACGCCGTTGCGGCCGTCCTCCTTGTACTTCCAGTGCGCGGCGACGCCGTACTCCGCGCGACGGTGCATCGCGAACGTGCGGATCTGCATCTCCACCGGCTTGCCCTGGGGCCCGATCACGGTGGTGTGCAGCGACTGGTACATGTTGAACTTCGGCATCGCGACGTAGTCCTTGAACCGCCCGAGCACGGGGTTCCACCGCGAGTGCAGTACGCCGAGGACGCTATAGCAGTCGCGGTCCTCGGCCACCAGGATGCGGATGCCGACCAGGTCGTAGATGTCGGAGAAGTCCTTACCCCCGACGATCATCTTCTGGTAGATCGAGTAGTAGTGCTTCGGCCGACCGGTGACGGTCGCCTTGATCTTCGACTCCTTCAGGTCGTTCTCGACCTGCGTGATGACCTGCGCCAGGAACTGATCGCGGGAGGGGGCGCGCTCGGCGACCAGCCGCACGATCTCGTCGTAGATCTTCGGGTGGAGGGTGGCGAAGGCGAGATCCTCCAGCTCCCACTTGATCGTGTTCATGCCCAGCCGGTGGGCCAGCGGAGCGTAGATGTCGAGCGTCTCGCGGGCGCTGCGCTCCTGCGACTTGGCCGGCACATAGCGCAGCGTGCGCATGTTGTGCAGCCGGTCGGCGAGCTTGATGACCAGCACCCGGATGTCCTTCGACATCGCCACGATCATCTTGCGGATCGTCTCGGCCTGGGCGGAGTCGCCGTACTGGACCTTGTCCAGCTTGGTGACGCCGTCGACCATCACGGCGACCTCGTCACCGAAGTCGCGGCGCAGCTCCTCCAGCGTGTACGGCGTGTCCTCCACGGTGTCGTGCAACAGCGCCGCGACCAGGGTCGGCTCCGTCATGCCGAGCTCGGCCAGGATCGTCGTGACCGCGAGCGGGTGGGTGATGTAGGGGTCGCCGCTCTTGCGCATCTGACCCTCGTGCAGCCGCTCCGCGAGGAGGTAGGCACGCTCCAGCAGCGCCAGGTCCGCCTTCGGATGGTTCGCGCGCACCGCGCGGAACAGCGGCTCCAGCATCGGGTTGCCGGGGTTGTTCCGGGTGCCCATCCGCGCCAGCCGGGCGCGCATGCTCCGACCCGACGGCGGGGTCGGCTGCGCCTTCGGGACAGGTTCCCGCACCTGGGCCGCCCGCTGGCGCGGGGACGCGACGGTGCGTTCCTCAGTCATAGAGCGAGTCTAGTCAGACCTTCATCAGCGCGGTCAGCGGAACCTCGCCCAGGGCATCGCGTCCGGGCAGGAAGCTCAGCTCCATGAGTACGGCGACGCCTACCACCTCGGCGCCGCAGCGCCGCGCCAGCTCGATGGTCGCGCCGACGGTGCCGCCGGTGGCCAGCACGTCATCGACGATCAGCACCCGCTCGCCCGGCGCCACGGCGTCGTCGTGCAGCTCCAGGGTGGCCTCGCCGTACTCCAGGGCGTAGGAGACGGCGTGGGTGCCGCGGGGCAGCTTGCCGGCCTTGCGCACCGGCACGAAGCCGGCGCCGAGCGCTAGCGCGACCGGCGCGGCCAGGATGAAGCCGCGCGCCTCCATGCCGAGCACCTTGTCGACAACCGGCGTGCCGGACGCGTCCCGGCCGGCGGCGGCCAGCGCCGTGACGACCTCGGTGAAGCCGTCGTGGTCGGCCAGCAGCGGCGTGATGTCCTTGAAGACCACCCCCGGCTGGGGGAAGTCCTCGACGTCGACGACCAGGCGGGCCAGGGTCTCCTCGAGCACCGCGATCCCTACTTGCCGCGCTTGGAACGCGGCTGGCGGGTCGGCTGCCGGCGGCCCGACGAGCCGCTCTCGCGGACGGGTCCGCGCGCGGGCGGCGCCGTTCGGCCACGGCCCATCGCGTCGGTGTTCGGCCGGGTGCGGAAGCCGTGCGGTGCGGTCGTCTCCTCCCCCTCGCGCAGCTCGGCCGGGATGCCGTCGTCCTCGACCTCCATGCCCTCCACGAAGGCGGGCACGTTGGCGTACGGATCGGCCTGGCGAGCGCGCCTGGCGCGCCGCTCCGCGTCGAGGACCTCCTTCTCCCCCGACTTCAGCTGCACGAACAGCGGTGTGGCGATGAAGATCGAGGAGTAGGTGCCGGCGGCCATGCCGACGAACAACGCCAGCGCCAGGTCCTTGAGCGTGCTCGTGCCCAGCTGGACCGCCGAGACCCACAGGATCGCCGCCACCGGGATGAGCGCGACGATCGAGGTGTTGATCGAGCGGACCAGGGTCTGGTTGACGGCGAGGTTGGCCGCGTCGGCGTAGGAGCGCTTGGTGGCCCGCAGGTTCTTGGTGTTCTCCTTGATCTTGTCGAACACCACGACCGTGTCGTAGAGCGAGAAGCCGAGGATGGTCAGGAAGCCGGTGACGGTCGCCGGGGTGACCTCGAAGCCGGAGAGGGCGTAGACGCCGACGGTGATGACCACGTCGTGGGCCAGCGCGACCAGCGCGGCCACCGACATCTTCCACTGCCGGGTGTACATCGCGATGAACAGCATCACCGCGACCAGGAAGACCACCAGGCCCTGGATCGCCTTGGTGGCGACCTCCTTGCCCCAGCTGGCGCCGACATGGTCCTGGCTGACGTTCTTGGCCGAGACGTGGGTGGTGTCGGTGATCGCCTTGAGCACCGTGGTGTTCTCGGCCTGGCTCACCGACTTGATCTGGATGATCAGGTTGTGCGCGCCCGAGGTGGTCACGGTCGGGTCGGAGGCCGCCTTGACCCCGGACCCGCCGACCGCGGTGCGGACGCTGTCGGCGACCTTCTGGCTGGCGGTGCCCGACACCGTCACGGTGTACTGCGTGCCGCCGGTGAACTCCAGGCCCATGTTGAGGCCCTTGAGCGACAGCCCGAGGATCGCGGCGATGATGATGACGGCCGAGATGGCGTACCAGGTCCACTTGCGGCCGACGAAGTCGATCGACTTCTCGCCGGTGTAGAGGGAGTTGCCCAGACGGGTGAACTTGCTCATCAGGCACGGCCTCCGACCGTGATGCGGTCGACGCCCAGGGCCTCGGCGTCAAGGCCGGAGAGCCTGTGTCCGCGATTGAAGAACTTGTAGTGGGACAGCCACTGGATCGTCGGATGGGTGAAGAAGAAGAAGATCACCAGGTCGATCGCGGTGGACAGGCCGAGTGCGAACGCGAAGCCGCGCACGTCGCCGGCGCCGAAGATGTAGAGGATCAGCGCGGCGAGCAGCGAGACGCCGTCCGCGGCCAGGCAGGTGTTCCGGGCGCGGCGCCAGCCGGCCTCGACGGCGACTCGCATCGACTTCCCGTCGCGCATCTCGTCACGGATGCGCTCGAAGTAGACGATGAACGAGTCGGCCGTGATGCCGACCGCGACGATCAGGCCGGCGATGCCTGGCAGGTCGAGGGTGAAGTCGGCCGTCTTGCTCAACAGCAGCACCATGCCGTACACCGTCACGCCCGCCACCACCAGGGAGCCGATCACGACCAGGCCCAGACCCCGGTAGTAGAGCAGGCAGTACAGCATCACCAGCAGCAGGCCGATGCCGCCCGCCCACAGGCCGGCCGAGAGCTGGTTGCCGGCCAGCGAGGGACCGATGGTCGAGTGCGAGATGCCGTTCAACTTGTCGAAGGAGACCGGCAGCGCGCCGAACTTCAGGTTGTTCGCCAGCGCGGCCGCACTCGCCTGGGTGAAGTTCCCGCTGATCTGTGCGCTGCCATTGATCCGGCTGTCGGCCGTCGCAGCGGAGATGACATCGCCGTCGAGCACGATCGCGAACAGCTGGTTGGTGCCGGCGATGGCGCCGGTGGCGTCGGCGAACGCCTTACGACCGGCGCTGTGGAAGTCGAGCGTGACGACATAGCCGACGCCGTTCTGCGGGATCCCGGAGTTGGCGTCGCTGACCTGGGTGCCCTCGATGATCGCCGGAGAGAGCAGGTACTTCACGCCGCTGCTGTCACAGGTGACCAGCGGCTGGCTCGGGTTGTCCTCGACGTTGGCGCTGCCCTTGGCCGGGCAGGTGTAGGCGTCGAGCTTGGCGCTCCAGTCGGCCGGCGGGTTGTTCATGAACTGGACCGCCTGATCGACGCTGACGTCGCCCTTCTGGTCCGGCGAGGTGCTCGTCGACGGCGTCGCGCTCGGCGAGGCGGCCGTGGACGGAGCGGCGCTGGCCGTGGCCGACGGGCTCGCGGAGCTGCTCGGCGTACCGGCCTTGTGCTTCTTGTGCTTCTTCTTGCCCTTGGCCTGCTTGAGGTCGTAGGCCAGACCAGCGCGCGGGGCACCGCTGGCCGGGGCGCTGGCCGCACCGCTCGCCGGGGCGCTGGCGCCGCTGCTGGGCGCGGTCGACGGGAGCACCGAGCTGGTGGAGCTGGACGTGCTGCAGCTCTGCTGGCAGGCGACCAGGCGGAAGCGCAGCTGGGCGGTCTGGGAGACCTCGTTGACCAGGTCGTCGCGGCTCTGCCCGGGGATGTCGACGATGATCTCGTTGCTGCCCTGGGTGGTCACCTTGGCGGCGGTCACACCGGAGCCGTTGACGCGCTCGTCGATGATGCTCCGAGCCTGCTTCATCGCCTCGGAGGTCGGGTGGCCGTTGGCGATCATCATGATCCGGGTGCCGCCCTGGAGGTCCAGGCCGAGCTCCGGCTTCCACTTGCCGCCGAGGGCGACCAGGCCGTAGACGACCGCCAGCACCAGGAAGAACACCGCGAGGGTGCGCCCGGGCCGAGCGTTCTTGCGTGCCATGACTACTCGTTCTCCTCCGACTCGGCGCGCTCCACCGAGGTCTCCTCCGCCGGCGTCTGGGCGGCGTCAGTCGCGTCCTCGAGGTCGGTCGGGATGACCCGACCGATCGCGGCGCGGATGACCTTGATCTCGACCGAGTCGGCCACGGACACGCCGACGTGGTCGTCGGTGATCTCGGTGACGGTCCCGAAGATGCCCGACGTCAGCATCACCTTGGTGCCGACGGTCAGCGCCGACTGCATCTGCTGCGACTCGCGCTGACGCCTCATCTGGGGCCTGATCAGGAAGAACCAGAAGACCACGATGATCAGAAGGAAGGGCACAAGGCTCAGCACGACGTCTCTCAACTCCAGAGATCAGGGGAATCGACCGACCCTCGGCCAGCCGCCGCGCAAGTGTAGCCGCGGGGACTGGCAGAGGTGTCACCAACGGCACATCGGCGTCACTCGTCGAAGAGTGTTTCCCAACCGTTCGCCCCGCCCTCGGGCACGGCGAGGCCCAGGTGCGCCCATGCGGCGGGCGTCGCGACCCGGCCCCGCGGCGTCCGAGCCAGGAAGCCGTTGCGGACCAGGAACGGCTCGGCGACCTCCTCGACGGTCTCGCGCTCCTCGCCCACCGCGACGGCGAGGGTGGAGATGCCGACCGGTCCCCCGCCGAAGCGGCGGCAGAGCGCGTCGAGCACGGCCCGGTCGAGCCGGTCGAGGCCGAGCGGGTCGACCTCGTAGAGCTCCAACGCGCGGCGGGCGACATCGAGCGTGACCACGCCGTCGGCGCGCACCTGGGCGTAGTCGCGCACCCGACGCAGCAGTCGGTTGGCGATGCGCGGCGTACCGCGCGAGCGGGAGGCGATCTCGGCCGAGCCCTCGCCGGTCAGCTCGACGCCCAGCAGGCCGGCGGAGCGGCGCACGATGTGGTCCAGCTCGTCGGGCTCGTAGAACTCCAGGTGGCCGGTGAACCCGAACCTGTCCCGCAGCGGCCCCGGCAGCAGCCCCGCCCGGGTGGTCGCCCCGACCAGGGTGAACGGCGGCAGCTCCAGCGGGATGGCCGTCGCGCCGGGGCCCTTGCCGATCACGACGTCGACACGGAAGTCCTCCATCGCCAGGTAGAGCATCTCCTCGGCCGGGCGCGACATCCGATGCACCTCGTCGACGAACAGTACGTCGCCCTCGTTGAGACCGCTCAGGATCGAGGCGAGGTCGCCGGCGTGGGTGATCGCGGGGCCGCTGGTGAGCCGCAACGGCGTCCCCATCTCGGCCGCGATGATCATCGCCAGGGTCGTCTTGCCCAGCCCCGGTGGACCGCTGAGCAGCACGTGGTCGGGCGTCCTGCCCCGCTGCTTGGCCGCCTCCAGCACCAGTCCCAGCTGGGCGCGGACCCGGGCCTGACCGACCACCTCGTCGAGGCTGCGCGGGCGCAATGCCGCCTCGATGGCACGCTCGTCCTCCCCCGCTCCCGACAGAGCCTCGGCCGCCGTCAACCGGCCCAGGTGGGCGGACTCGACGGCGTCCAACTCGTCCTCGTGGAAGGGCATGCTCAGGCCTTCGACAGGGTGCGGAGGGCCGCGCGCAGCAGGGCGCCGACGTCGGGCTGGTCCCCCTCGACCTGGGCCGCTACCGCCTCGACGGCCTTCTCGGCCTCCTTGGCCGGATAGCCCAGGCCCATCAGGCCCTGGGTGACCTGGTCGCGCCACGGCGCCGCCACGGCGACCGCCGTCGGCACGGCCCCACCGCGGGTGGGCGCGCCGATCCGGTCCTTGAGCTCCAAGATCACCCGCTGGGCTCCCTTTTGCCCGATGCCCGGCACCCGGGTCAGGGTCTTCACGTCATCGCCGGCGATGGCGGTGCGCAGCCCGTCGGGAGACAGTACGGCGAGCATCGCCTGGGCCAGCTTGGGCCCGACGCCGGACGCGGTCTGCAGCAGCTCGAACATCTGCTTCTCGTCCTCGTCGGCGAAGCCGAACAGGGTCAGGCTGTCCTCCCGGACCACCATGCTGGTGGGTAGCGTGGCCTCGGCACCGGTGCGCAGCGTGGCCAGGGTGGCCGGGGTGCACATGAGCTCCAGGCCGATCCCACCCGAGCCGCCGACCTCGACCACGGCGCTGGCCAGCGTCACCGCCGCCACCCTGCCCCTGACGAACGCGATCATCGTGTCCTCCCCGCCAGCGCCGTCCGGGCGCGGGCCTGCTGGATCCGGGCCTGCTGGATCTGCGCGTTGATCCGCGCCTGGGCGCCACCGCGCCAGATGTGCGTGATGGCCAGTGCCAGCGCGTCCGCGGCATCGGCCGGCTTCGGCGGGGCGGGCAACCTCAGGATCCGAGTCACCATCGCCGTCACCTGAGCCTTGTCGGCGCGGCCGTTGCCGCTGACCGCCGCCTTCACCTCACTCGGGGTGTGCAGCGCCACCGGGATGCCGCGACGGGCGGCGCAGACCATCGCCAGGCCGCTGGCCTGCGCCGTACCCATGATCGTGGAGACGTCCGAGCGGGCGAAGATCCGCTCGATGCTCACCGCGTCCGGGCGGTGCTCGTCGATCCAGGCGTCGATGCCCTTCTCGATGGTGACCAGCCGCTCCCAGACCGGCAGCGTCGAGGTGGTGCGCACCACGCCCACGTCGACCATGCCCAACTGACGGCCGACGTCGCCCTCGACCACGCCCAGACCGCAGCGGGTCAGGCCGGGGTCGATCCCGAGGACCCTCATGACCGCCTCATCGAACACACGTTCGCAAGACTAGCCGGAGGGCGCGGGGCTTCGGCGCAGACACGCGGGCCCCGGGAAAACGCCGCGAACTACCGCGAACTACTCCGCGTCGAGCTCCTCGAGCACCTCGTCGGGGATGTCGGCGTTGGAGAAGACGTTCTGTACGTCGTCCAGGTCGTCGATCGCGTCGACCAGCCGCATCACCTTGCCGGCGGTGGCGGCGTCGGCGACCGGGATCTCCAGGCTCGCCACGAACTCCACGTCGGCGGACTCGTAGTCGATGC
Source organism: Nocardioides sp. (assembly GCF_035547795.1). GTDB lineage: Bacteria > Actinomycetota > Actinomycetes > Propionibacteriales > Nocardioidaceae > Nocardioides. The sequence goes on along the minus strand of NZ_DASZUF010000121.1, from coordinate 16,897 downwards.
CGGCGTCCTGCAGCGCGGAGCGGACCGTGACCACGTCGCTCGCCTCGGCGATGACCTGCCAGGCCTCACCCAGGTCGTTGACCTCCTCGGCACCGGCGTCGAGGGTCGCCTCCAGGACGGTGTCCTCGTCGACGTCCTTGCCGTCCTGGGCCTTGTTCAGCACCACCACGCCCTTGCGGTTGAACAGCCGCGAGACCGAGCCGGGGTCGGCCATGGTGCCGCCGTTGCGGGTGACGGCCGTGCGGACCTCCATCGCGGCCCGGTTCTTGTTGTCGGTGAGGCACTCGACCAGCAGCGCGACGCCGCTGGGGCCGTAGACCTCGTACATGATCGTGGTGTAGTCCACGCCGGCGCCGTCGAGGCCGCCGCCGCGCTTGACTGCCCGGTCGATGTTGTCGTTGGGGACCGACTGCTTCTTGGCCTTCTGGATGGCGTCGTAGAGCGTGGGGTTGCCGGCAGGGTCGGGGCCACCCATCTTCGCCGCGATCTCGATGTTCTTGATGAGCTTGGCGAAGAGCTTGCCGCGCTTGGCGTCGATCGCGGCCTTCTTGTGCTTCGTGGTTGCCCATTTGGAGTGGCCAGACATACGTCCCTACCTACACGTTCTGTTGGGGTTCGGCAGATGATCCTACCGAGCGGCGACGAGGTCGACGAAGGCGCCGTGCACCCGGGCGTCGCCGCCGACCTCGGGGTGGAAGCTCGTGGCCAGCAGGTGTTCCTGCCGTACGGCGACGGGATGCCCGGCGGCCGTCGCGAGCACCTCGACCCGCTCCCCCACCCGCTCCACCCACGGCGCCCGGATGAAGACCGCATGGACCGGGTCCGCCAGGCCGGCGAAGGGCAGGTCCTCCTCGAAGGAGTCGACCTGTCGGCCGAACGCGTTGCGCCGCACCGTGATGTCGAGGCCGCCGATCGTCTCCTGACCCTCGGCGCCGTCGACGATCCGGTCGGCCAGCAGGATCATCCCCGCGCACGTGCCGAACGCCGGCATTCCCGCGGCGACCCGGGCCCGCAGCGGCTCGAGCAGCTCGAAATTGCGGGCGAGCTTGATCATCGTGGTCGACTCCCCCCCGGGGATCACCAGCCCGTCACACCGCTCCAGCTCCTCGGCGCGCCGCACCCCGAAGGCGTCGACACCCAGCGCGTCCAGACTCGCGATGTGCTCCCGCACGTCGCCCTGAAGGGCGAGGACTCCGATCCGCAGCGAAGGACGCCCGGTCACCAGCCGCGCTCGGCGAGGCGGTGCGGCTGCGGGATGTCCTCCACGTTGATGCCGACCATCGCCTCGCCCAGACCGCGCGAGACCTTCGCCACCACGTCCGGGTCGTCGAAGAAGGTGGTGGCCTTCACGATCGCCTCGGCCCGCTGGGCCGGGTTCCCGGACTTGAAGATGCCCGAGCCCACGAAGACGCCCTCCGCGCCCAGCTGCATCATCATCGCCGCATCAGCCGGCGTGGCGATGCCGCCGGCGGTGAACAGCACGACCGGCAGCTTGCCGGTGGCGGCGATCTCCTTGACCAGGTCGTAGGGCGCCTGCAGCTCCTTGGCCGCCACGTACAGCTCGTCGGGGCTCAACGAGCCGAGCCGGCGGATCTCCTTGCGGATGGTGCGCATGTGGGTGACCGCGTTGGACACGTCCCCGGTGCCGGCCTCGCCCTTGGAGCGGATCATCGCCGCGCCCTCGGTGATCCGGCGCAGCGCCTCGCCCAGGTTGGTGGCACCACACACGAAGGGGACGGTGAACTCCCACTTGTCGATGTGGTTCTCGTAGTCGGCCGGAGTCAGCACCTCGGACTCGTCGATGTAGTCCACACCCAGGGACTGCAGCACCTGCGCCTCGGCGAAGTGCCCGATCCTGGCCTTGGCCATCACCGGGATCGAGACGGCCTCGATGATGCCGTCGATCATGTCCGGGTCGCTCATCCGGGAGACACCGCCCTGTGCGCGGATGTCGGCGGGCACGCGCTCCAGCGCCATCACGGCGACGGCGCCCGCGTCTTCCGCGATCTTCGCCTGCTCGGGGGTGACGACGTCCATGATGACGCCGCCCTTGAGCATCTCGGCCATGCCGCGCTTGACGGGAGTCGTACCGGTGACGGGAGTTTCAGCCATGCCCCGAATTCTAGGTCAGGGCTGTGGGTTTCCTTCAGCCAGCGCCTGCTGGCGGACGACCCAGATCCGCTGACCGACCGTGATGGTCGAGGCCGCCGCCAGCGCCCAGAGCGTGATGTAGGTCAGCACGGGCAGTCCGAGCAGTCCGTTGAAGCCCGTCATGACCAGGATCGAGACCAACCGGTCGGAGCGCTCGGCGATGCCGACCTTGGCCTGGTAGCCCAGGCTCTCGGCGCGGCTGCGGGCGTAGGAGGTCACCGAGCCCATCACCAGGCAGATCAGCGAGAGCCACAGGTAGATCCGGCTGTCGCCGGGCCCGGCGTAGTAGAGCGCCAGGCCGCCGAAGATCGCGCCGTCACCCACCCGGTCCAGCGTGGAGTCCAGGAACGCCCCGAACTTGCTCGACGTACCGGTGAGGCGGGACATGTGCCCGTCGATCAGGTCGCTGAAGACGAAGCAGGTGATGAAGATGACGCCACCGAGCAGGTGGCCCCGCGGGAAGAACGCCAGCGCGCCCACGCACACGCCGATGGTGCCGACGAGCGTGACGGCGTCGGCACTGACGTGCAGTCGGATGAGCAGACGGGCGACGGGCGAGAGGACCTTCGTCCAGAAGGCGCGGAAACGTTCGAGCATGGCGGGAGCAGGCTACCGGCCGTCGACCGCCACCAGCTCATTCACGGCCTGCGGGTCCTCCAGGACTGCGGCGAAGGCCAGCTCGGCCGCCCCCACCAGGGAGGAGTCCTGGCCCAGCTTCGCCGGGCGTACGACGACGTCCTCCCGGGGTGCCAGCAGCGCGGTGCGCACCAGCGCGCGCTCCATCCGGTCGGCGGCGCTCTCCCACAGCTGCGCCATGCTGCCACCCAGCACGATCACCTCGGGATTGAAGATGTTGATGATGGCGCGCAGGCCGACACCGGCCCACTCCGCGACCTCCTCCACGGCGGCACGTGCCCGGGCCTCGCCGTCGCGCGCGGAGGCGATCACCTCGGCCACCGCCTCGGGTCCGCCGCCTGGCAGCCGCCCGGCCAGGGTGAGCAGCCGGTTCTCGCCGACCTTGAGCTCCCAGCAGCCGCTGCCACCGCAGGTGCACGCGGGGCCGTCGGCGTCGACCTGCAGGTGACCGATCTCGCCGGCGTACCCGGTGGAGCCCTCCAGCAGCACGCCGCCGACCAGGAAGCCGCCACCGATGCCGACGCTCGCCGACAGGTACGCCGCATGCTCGTGCCCGACCGCGGCACCGCGCAGGTGCTCGGCGATGACGCCCAGGTTGGCGTCGTTCCCCGCCGTGACCGGTCGGCCCAGACGCTTGCTCAGCAGCGCCGTGAACGGCTCGCCGTGCCAGCCCAGGTTGGGCGCGAACTGCACCATGCCATCGCGGGCCCGCACGGCCCCCGGAAGCGAGACCCCGATGCCGAGGCAGCGCTTGGAGGTGCAGCCGGCCAGGGTCTGCTCGACCATCTGGGCGACGGTCTCCACCACGTGGTTGACGTCGTGCTCGCCGCGCTGGTGGTGCCGGACGCGACGGTCCAGAACCGGTCCGCCCAGCCCCACCAGCGCGACCTGGACGCGGTCGACCCCGAGGTCGACGGCGATCACTGCGTTCTCCGGTCGCGGCTCCACGAGGTTCGAGGGCCGGCCGGTGCGGGAGCCCCGCGCGTCCACTCGGGTCGCGACCCGCTCGGCCACCAGGCCGAGCTCCATCAGCTCCGAGGTCAGTCCGCCGATCGTGCTGCGGTTGAGCCCCAGAAGCCTGGTGAGCTCGGCCCGGGTGGTCGGGCCACGGGTGTGGACGGCGCGTAGCAGCGCCCGCAGGTTGGCCCGCCGCAGCTCCTCGGTGCCCGAGACGGTAGCCGCGACCATGGCCGGATCAGGCCTGCCCGGTGGAGCTCGCCCGGCGACGGCTCAGTGCGTCGACGCTCGCGGCGATCAGCAGGACGATGCCGGTGACCATCCAGACGGTGCCCTGGTCCTTGTTCAGCAGGCCCATGCCGTTGTCGATGACCGCGACCACGGTGCCACCGATCAGGGCGTCGATGATCCGACCCTTGCCGCCGAACAGGCTGGTGCCACCGATGACGGCGGCACCGACCGCGTAGAGCAGCGTGGTGTTGCCACCGGTCGTCGGGCCGACCGAGTTGGTTCGGCTGGCCAGCAGGATGCCGGCGATGGCGGCAATGGTGGAGGCCACGACGAAGCAGGACAGCTTGACCCGGGCGACGTTGATGCCGGCGCGGCGGGCCGCCTCGGCGTTGCCGCCCACGGCGTACACGTGCCGGCCCCAGGTGGTGCGGCTGAGCGCGAAGCTGAGCAGCAGCAGCAGGCCGATCATGATGACCAGCGAGATCGGCAGCCCCTTGATCGACTTCAGCTGCGGGTGCGGGCCACGCTCCTTGGACAGGTAGACCAGGACCGCCAGCACGATCACCGTCAGCGTCCCGGCGCGCAATGCCCACTGCAGCAGCGACTTCGACGTCAGGCCGTGCGCCCGGCGGCGCTGGTTGGCCACGAACGACCCGCCCGCGTAGACCACGATGATCAGCACGCCCAGCACCCAGCCCAGCCAGACCGGCAGGTTGCCGTTGTTGAGCTTGATGATGAAGTCGCTCTGCAGCGGGATGGTGCCACCGCGGCCGGTCATCTTCAGCAGCACGCCCTGCAGGCCGAGGAACGTCGCCAGGGTCACCACGAAGGACGGGATGCCCAGCCGCGCGACCAGCAGGCCGATGCCGTAGCCGATCACCGCACCGGTGAGCAGGCCGACGATCAGCCCCGGGATCAGCGGCCAGCCGTGCCGGGTCATGACCAGGGCGAGGACGCCTGCCGACGTACCGCCGGTGAAGCCCGCGCCCAGGTCGATCTCACCCAGCAGCAGCACGAAGACCAGGCCCATCGCCAGCACCGTGACACCGGCCGACTGGCCGATCAGGTTGCCGATGTTGAAGGCGTTGGGGAACGTGTCGGGACGCAGCCCGGTGAAGACCACGACCAGCGCGATCAGGCCGAGGATCGCCGGCAGCGAGCCGATGTCACCGCCGCGCAGACGGGTCAGGTACGCCGAGGCGATGCCACCGAGTGTGCTGGGCGCCTCCTCCGCGGGATGCCAGTTCTCGGTGGGCTGCGGAGTGGTGGTCGTGCTCATGCGACTCCCCCGTTCGTCGGGAGCTGCCCGGTCGTGATGGCCTGGACGATCTGCTCGCGGTTGTAGTTCTTGATCTCCACCTGCCCGACCATCTGGCCGAGGTAGAGCACGGCGACGTCGTCGGCGACCTCGAAGACGTCGTTCAGGTTGTGGCTGATCAGCACCACGCCCAAGCCGCGGTCGGCGAGCCGCCGGACCAGCTTGAGGACCTGCTCGGTCTGGGCGACGCCCAGTGCGGCGGTCGGCTCGTCGAGGATGACGATCCTGGAGTTCCACAGCACCGCGCGGGCGATCGCGACGGTCTGGCGCTGACCGCCGGAGAGCGCGGCGACGTGGGTGCGCACCGACTTCAGGGTGCGCACCGACAGGCCGTCGAGCGTCTCGCGGGCGCGGCGCTCCATGGTGTCCTCGTCGATGAGGCCGCGCTTGGTCAGCTCGCGGCCGAGGAACATGTTGTGGACGACGTCCAGGTTGTCGCACAGCGCCAGGTCCTGGTAGACGACCTCGATGCCGAGGCCGTTGGAGTCCTTCGGTCCCTTGACGCTGACGGGCTTGCCCTCGAAGAGGTACTCCCCCTCGTCGAAGGGGTGGATGCCGGCGATGCCCTTGATCAGGGTCGACTTGCCCGCACCGTTGTCGCCGACCAGCGCCGTCACACGGCCCGGCCGGACGTCGAGGTCGACGCCACGCAGGACGTGTACGGCGCCGAAGCTCTTCTGGATGCCGCGCAACGACAGCAGCGGCTCGGTGGTCGGCCCGGTGGGGCCGGTTCGCTCGGGCGTTTCGACGCTCACGAGATCTCCTTGCTTGAAATGCGCTGAGGCCCGGGCACGCCCGGGCTCCGGGCCGGCGCACGATCGGCGCGCCGGCCCGGAGAGGTGGGGTGTTACTGGACGCCGTACTTCTTGCAGAGCTTGGCGACGTCGCCGGTGCAGATCTGCGAGGCGTCGGCCTGGCCGTCGGAGACGACCTGCTTCACGGTGTCGGCGGTGATCCAGACCGGGGTGGCGAGCACGGAGGGGACAGCCTTGTTGAGCTTGGTGTCCTGGACCGTGCCGGTGGCGAGCGCGGCGGCCGCGCTCTTGTCACCCTTGATCAGGTCGATCGCCAGCTTGGAGGCGGCGTCGGCCTCCAGGGTGGTGTTCTTGTACACCGTGCCGGCCTGGTAGCCGCGCAGGATGTTCTGCAGACCCTCGACGCTGGCGTCCTGACCGGTGGTCGGGATCTTGCCGGCCACGCCGTCGGCCTTCAGACGAGCGATCACGCCGCCGGACATGGTGTCGTTGGCGACGATCGCGCCGTCGATGTTGCCCTTGTTCTGGGTGTACATCTGGTCGAAGACCTGGCCCGCCTTGGTGGCGTCCCAGTTACCGGACTGGTCGCCGACGATCTTGTACTGCGGGTTCGCCTTGAGGACCGAGTCGTAGCCCTGCTTGAACAGCGCGGCGTTGTTGTCGGTCGAGGCACCGTCGACCTCGACGACGTTGCCCGAGTTCTTGCCCTCCTTCTTGAGGGCGTCCACGAGGCCCTGACCCATCAGCTGGCCGACCTTGACGTTGTCGAACGACACGTAGTACGACGCGCCGCCACCGAGGGTGAGGCGGTCGTAGTCGATCGTCTGCACGCCGGCGTCGGCGGCCTTCTTGAGGCAGGCCGCGCCGGAGTCAGAGTCGAGGTTGGTGATCATCAAGACGGCGACGCCCTCGTTGATCATGCTGTCGCAGAGCTGGCCGAACTTGGCGGTGTCGCCCTGGGCGTTCTGGATGTCCGACTTCAGGCCGGCGGCGTCGAACGCCTTCTGCAGGTTCGGGCGGTCCTGGCTCTCCCAGCGCGGAGAGGTGGTGGCGTCGGGCAGGATCACGCCCACGTCCGCCTTGCTGGAACCGCCGCCACCGTTGCTGCTGCCGGTGCTGCCGCTGCTCGCGCTGTTGTTGCCACTGCTACCGCACGCGGCCAGCGCACCGAACGCCAGCACACCCGCGGCGCAGAGCGACGCGACACGAGCTCCCTTTCGCGTGTTCATTCCCCTCGACCTCCGTTGCTCGGGAAGGCTGTGACCCCTGTCACAGCGATTGTTGCCGACCACAACATAGTGAGGAACATCGCCGCAGCGCAAGGCACAACACGCGGGTATTTGTCGGTCTCGGCGCAGAATCAACCGTCCGCGCGGAATCCCGCGATCAGATCCACGCCTCGGCGAGCAGGCGACGCGTGTCCGCGAGCAGCTGGGGAAGGGTCTTGGTGCGGCCGATCACCGGCATGAAGTTCTGGTCACCGACCCAGCGCGGCACGATGTGCTGGTGCAGATGGGCGGCGATGCCCGCTCCCCCGGCCTCACCCTGGTTCATGCCGATGTTGAAGCCCGCCGGCCTCGACACCACCCGCAGTGCCTCCACCGCCCGCTTGGTCAGCGCCGCGATCTCGGCGGCCTCCGCCTCGGTGGTCTCGGTGTACTCGGCGATGTGCCGATAGGGACAGACCATCACGTGACCGGGCGCGTACGGGTAGAGGTTGAGCACCACGAAGGCCAGCTCGCCACGGGCGACGACCAGGCCCTCGTCGTCGGGCAGCGTCGGGATCCGGCAGAACGGGCACTGCGCGGCGGAGGCGTCGGCGGGCTTGTTCTCCCCGCGGATGTAGGCCATCCGGTACGGCGTCCACAGCCGCTCCAGCATGTCCGACTCTCCGACGCCGTCTTGCAGGTAGGCCTGCTCAGAAGTCTGTTCCGGGGTCTGCTCTGCGCTCACGGAGCGACTGTAGCGAGCGCCTCCGCGACCATGTCCTCCATGGGCCGCTCCGGGTCGATCACGACGCCACGCACCCGGGCGTGCCCGTCCAGCAGGAACCAGACCGACTGGCTGAGGGTGTCCTTGAGCGCCTCGGGCGAGAGCACGCGGTGGGACCGGTTGAGCCAGCGCCGTACCGAGCCGAAGACCGACCCGATCAGGCCGTGCACCAGCGGGTCGAGCAGCTCCAGGTCGTCCTCGCGCAGGTCGCCGCCGAGGGTGACGAGCACGATGTTGATCAGGTTGCCCACCTCTCCGGCGATCTGCTCGATGGCCTGCTCCAGCGGACCGCCCGGGTCGCCGTTGTCATGGTCGGCCATGTGGTGCAACGCGGGATGGGCGAAGGCCCAGTCGACGTAGATGCCGACCAGCCGCTCGATGATCTGCGGGACCGTCCCCTCCAGCGTCACCGCCGGCATCAGCTGCTCCCAGAGCAGCTCGATGATGCGGGTCTGTACGGCGCGGTCCAGGTCCGCCCGATCCTCGAAGTAGCGGTAGACCACGGTGCGGTTGACGCCCGCCCGGGTGGCGATTTGCTGCACATGCAGCTCGCCGCCGGGCCCGGCCTCCTCGATCACCTCGATCGCGGCGTCGATGATCTGCCGCCGACGCTCCTGGTTGTGTCTCTCCCAGCGCGCCTGCCGCCCGTCTCGACGTCCGCTCTCGGTCACGGTCTCAGACTCTCACCCAGCGCCGGAGGGCGGCGTATCGAGGCGGGCGCGCGGTCGAGGCGATCCGGCGCATCTCGTCGACGTCGACGATCTTGACCCGGGGGCGGCCGGACGCCTCGCCGCGACGGCGCTCCTCGGCATCGATCGCCTGCCACCCGGCCAGGTCGACCATGCCGGGCTGGCGGTTGCGGATGACTCCGCGCAGGCCCTGGGTGGTACCGACCGGCTCGGGGATGATGCCCGCGTCGAGGTCGTCGAGGATCTGGTCCACGGTCTCCTCGGCGTCGGTCTTGTTGGTGCCGATGAAGCCGGTCGGGCCGCGCTTGACCCAGCCCGCGACGTACACGCCCGGGATCACCCGACCGCGCTCGTTGGGCACCGTGCCGCTCTTCGCGTCGTAGGGCAGGTCGGCGACCGGAAGGCCGTGGTAGCCCACCGCGCGCAGCAGCAGACCCGCCGCCAGGGTCTCGGTCTCCCCGGTCGGTACGGCGCGGGGCACGCCGTCCTCGTCCGCGACGAGGCGGTTGCGCCCCACCTCGATGCCGGTGACCCGCTCCTGGCCGTGGACCGCGACCGGCGAGGCGTAGAACCGCAGCACGATGGTGCGCTTGGCCGGATCGACCGGCCGCTGGGCCAACTCGCGCAGGAGCCGGGTCTTGACGTCCTCGCCGACCAGGTCGTGATCACCGGTGTCGACCACCACGTTGATCCCGTCATGACCGGCGAGTCCGACCAGCTCGGGCATGGTGAACGCGGCCTGCCCCGGCCCACGTCGACCGAGGACGACGATCTCGCGGACCCTGCTGCGCCGCAGCACCTCCAGCGGCAGCGTGGCGATGTCGGTGCCCTCTAGCAGCGTCGGGTCCTCGGCGAGGATCCGAGCGCAGTCGAGGGCGACGTTGCCGTTGCCGACGATGACCACCCGCTCCTGGTCCAGGCTGACCGCCAGATCCTGCTTGTCCGGATGGCCGTTGTACCAGCCGACGAAGTCGGTCGCCGACAGCGATCCGGCCATGTCGTCGCCGGGGATGCCGAGCGCCTTGTCGCTGGCGGCACCGACCGTGTAGACGACCGCGTGGTAGCGGGCGGTCAGCTCGGCGTGGGAGAGGTCCTTGCCGATCTCGACGCCGAGGAAGTAGCGGAAGCCCGGCTGGCTCTCGATCTGGCGGAAGAGCTTCTCGACCTGCTTGGTGTGCTCGTGATCGGGCGCGACGCCGGCACGGACCAGCCCGTAGGGGGTGGGCAGCCGGTCGAAGACGTCGACGGTGATCTCGGGGTGCTTGAGCAACTCGTCGGCAGTGTAGAGACCGGCCGGCCCGGCGCCCACCACGGCGACCCGGAACGGCCCCTCCCGGGTGAGCCGGCGCTGCTCGTGGACCAGCGCGAGCGGCGTGCGGTCCTGGTGCGGGAACACCTGGTAGTACTCGGCATTGAGCCCGAGGAAGAGCGACTGCTCGGGCTTGAGCTTGGTGTGCGGCACGATCGCGTCGGCCGGGCAGGCGGTGACGCAGGCGCCGCAGTCCACGCAGGACCCGGCGTCGATGTAGAGCATGTCCGCCTCGGCGAAGCCGGGCTCACCGGGCGCGGGGTGGATGCAGTTGACCGGGCAGGCGATGACACACGAGCCGTCGGAGCAGCAGGACTGGGTGATGACGTGAGGCACTGACGATCGGTTTCTTGCTCAGGGGCTCGAGGGTGCCCGGGCTCAGTAGTGGCTAGCGGCCGACGGCTCGCTGCGGAAGCGCGAGGGGCGGCCGTTGATCCGCAGCGCCTTCCACAGCAGCTTGGCGGGACCCTTGCGGATACCCAGGTTGTCGGCGAGCATCCGGACGTCGCCGAAGAGCTCCTGCAGCAGGTTGCTGGACTCCTCCGAGCTCCACCAGATCTCCTTGGCCACCTCGTCGGGGATGCCCATGTCGCGGCGGGCCTGCTTGCTCGGCACCATGATCACGTCGCACAGCGTGCGCATGATGACGGGGAACAGGTAGGTCAGCAGCTGCCGCTTGACCGGGTTCATCATCGGCCAGTGGTGCTCGAGGTACTGGTGGGCGAAGCCGATGTGGCGGGCCTCCTCGGCGATGTGGATCTGCATCACCCGGTCGATCAGCGGGTGGCTGCCGCCGGCCCGCATGATGCTCTTCTGCAGGTGGTCGATCGGCTCCTCGCCACCGAGGATGCCGACGAAGAACGCTTCGGGGAACCACGTCCCCGCCGAGGTGACCAGCGGAGCCAGCCAGGTGAACCAGCCGGGCGCGCCGGCGACGCCGTCGATGCCCGACTTCGCCACGAAGCGGTTCACCGACTCCTGGAACATCTGGATGTGGTGGGTCTCCTCGGTGACCTCGTGCATCGCGTAGCGGAACTCGGGGTTGAGGTCCTTCTCCAGGATGAGGTGGTGCATCACCCCGGCGATCAGGACCTGTTCGAACTGCCGGCCGACCTTGGCGATCTGCGCGTAGCGGTAGACGCCGATCTCGATCTGGCGCTCCTTGGGCAGCGACTTGTACCAGGGGTGGCGGCCGATCTCGTCGGCGTCGGTGAGGATGAAGCGCTCGTCGTTCGGCTCGATGGCGAATTCCGGCGAGTCCCAGGCGATGTCCTTGAACGCCTGGAAGTGCTGGTCGACCGACGCCTCGGACAGCGTGCGGAGCCGCTCGTAGTAGCTCTGCGGACCCTGCGGGACATGCGCACCGGTGGACTTCTCGGGCTTGACTGCGGTCATGTCGAGCACCTTCTTCATCGTTGAAACCAGGACGACTCGACCGACGATACTGCGACGTACGTCACGGATACAAGAGTAAGCGCAACGCTGTGTCGCATAAATTCTTCGGCCCCGCGAGACGCCGCGGGGCCGACCCTTCCCGGATCGGCCCCGCGGGCGCACTGAGGAGTATTTTCAGACCTGTTCGTGCGACGCCACGGCGGCCACCACGCGGGCGATCGCCTCCTCGATCGGTACGCCGTTCTCCTGGTGCCCGTCGCGATAGCGGAAGGAGACCGCGCCCAACTCGACGTCCTCTCCCCCGGCGATCAGCATGAACGGCACCTTCTGGAGCTGCGCGTTGCGGATCTTCTTCTGCATCCGGTCGTCGGAGTCGTCGACCTCGACCCGGATGCCCTTGGCCCGCAGCCGGTGCGCCACGTCGTACAGGTAGTCGGTGAACGCGTCCGCGACCGGGATGCACTGCACCTGGACCGGCGCGAGCCACGGCGGGAACGCGCCGGCGTAGTGCTCGACCAGGACGCCGAGGAACCGCTCGATCGAGCCGAACTTCGCCGAGTGGATCATCACCGGCTGCTGCCGGGTGCCGTCGGCGGCCTGGTACTCCAGCTCGAAGCGGGCCGGCTGGTTGAAGTCGTACTGGACCGTGCCCATCTGCCAGGTGCGGCCGATGGCGTCCTTGGCCTGGACCGAGATCTTCGGGCCGTAGAACGCGGCGCCGCCCGGGTCGGGGACGAGCTCGAGGCCGGTCTCGCGGCCGACCTGCTCCAGCACCGCCGTTGCCGCGGCCCAGTCCTCGTCGGAGCCGACGAACTTGTCCTTGTGGACGTCGTCGCGGGTCGACAGCTCCAGGTAGAAGTCGTCGAGGCCGAAGTCGCGCAGCACGCTGAGCATGAAGTTCAGCAGGTGCTTGACCTCGTCGGGGGCCTGCTCCTTGGTGACGTAGGAGTGGCTGTCGTCCTGGGCGAATCCGCGCACCCGGGTCAGGCCGTGGATGACGCCCGACTTCTCGTAGCGGTAGACGTGGCCGAACTCGAACAGGCGCACCGGCAGCTCGCGGTAGGAGCGCCCCTTCGACTTGTAGATCAGGTTGTGCATCGGGCAGTTCATCGCCTTCAGCTGGTAGTTCGCGCCCTCGAACTCCATCGGCGGGAACATCGTGTCGGCGTAGTACGGCAGGTGGCCCGAGGTGTGGAACAGCCCGTCCTTGGAGATGTGCGGGGTGCTGACGTAGGAGAAGCCCTCCTCGATGTGCCGCTGGCGGACGTAGTCCTCCATGACGCGCTTGATCACGCCGCCCTTGGGGTGGAAGACCGCCAGGCCGCTGCCCAGCTCGTCCGGGAAGGAGAAGAGGTCGAGCTCGCGGCCGAGCTTGCGGTGGTCGCGCCGCTCGGCCTCCTCGATCCGGTGCAGGTGCTCTTCGAGCGCCTCCTTGGACTCCCAGGCGGTGCCGTAGATCCGCTGGAGCTGCTTGTTCTTCTCGTCGCCGCGCCAGTACGCCGCGGCGGTGCGCATCAGCTTGAACGCCGGGATCCGCCTGGTGGTGGGCAGGTGCGGCCCGCGGCACAGGTCCTTCCAGGCCACCTCGCCGTTGCGGTCGATGTTGTCGTAGATGGTCAGCTCGCCGCCGCCCACCTCGGCGGCGGCGCCCTCGGCCGCCTCGGCGGCGTTGCCCTTGAGGCCGATCAGCTCCAGCTTGTAGGGCTCGTCGGCGAGCTCGACACGGGCGTCCTCGTCGGTGGTGACCCGGCGGGAGAACCGCTGGTTCTCCTTGATGATCTTGCGCATCCGCGACTCGATCTTCTCCAGGTCGGCGGGCACGAACGGCGTCTCCACGTCGAAGTCGTAGTAGAAGCCGTCGGTCACCGGCGGGCCGATGCCCAGCCTTGCGTCGGGGAAGATCTCCTGCACCGCCTGCGCCATCACGTGAGCGGTGGAGTGCCGCAGGATGTCGCGGCCGTCCTTGGAGGCGATCTCGACGCCCTCGACCTCGTCGCCCTCCGCGAGCTCGTAGGCGAGGTCCTTGAGCTGGCCGTTCACGCGGGCGGCGATGACGGTCGCGTCCTCGCGGAACAGCTCCCAGGCCTTCGTGCCCGTCGTGACCGCCCGCTCCTGCCGCTCCCCTGCGGTCAGTACGACGATCTTCAGCTCGGACACACTCACTCCTCGGTCGGTGGATGCCGCGCGGTCGCGGCCCGACGATGGTATCGGTGGGCGCGGCAGCCGCGCGCATCAGTTTGGGTACCTGCGCCGCGTGGACGCACCGCATTCGACGCTCACCGGCATCACCGCCGACGCCAAGGACCGCATCGCCGCCTGGGGCCGGCGCGGGTTCCTGGTGCTCGTGCTGCTCTTCGTGATCGCGGGCCTGTGCGGACTCCTTGGCGTACGGACCGCGACCGGGTCCGCCGACAGGGGCGGCTACCACCTGTCGCTGGAGTATCCGCGGATCGCACGGGCGGGCCTCGACGTACCGTGGCAGGTCACCATCACCCACCCGGGGGGCTTCGGCGGCCCGGTGGTGCTGGAGGCGACCGGCTCGTACTTCGACATCTTCGAGTCGCAGGGCATCACACCGGAGCCGGACAAGGAGACCCAGGACGGCTCCTGGTGGCGGATGACCTTCGACAAGCCGCCCGGCGACACCCTGGTGGTCTCACTCGACGTCTACGTCCAGCCGGCCAGCCAGGTCGGCCGCAGCGGCACCGTCCGGGTGCTCGACCACGGCACCCCCGCCGCCAGCGTCGACTTCCGCACGTCGCTGCTGCCCTGACCCGCTGAGCTGAGAGGAGGTCCTCGATGGAGATCGTGATCCGGGCGCTGGTCATCTTCTGCTTCCTGTGGCTGATCACCCGCGCGGTCGGCCGTTCGACGCTGGGCGAGCTGAGCACGTTCCAGCTGCTGCTCTACGTCACGATGGGCGACCTGGTACAGCAGGCGGTCACCCAGCAGGACTACTCGGTGACCGCGGGGCTGCTCGCGATCAGCACGTTCGCGCTGCTCACCGTGGCGATCTCGTGGCTGCAGTGGCGGTTCCCGCGCAGCCGCCCGATCACCGCCGGCCGGCCGGTGCTGGTGTGGCGCGACGGCGGGCCGATCGAGGAGACGATGCGCGACGAGCGGCTCGCCGTCGCCGACGTCCTCGTCGCCGCACGGGAGCAGGGCATCCGCAGCACCGGCGAGATCGAGTACGCCGTGCTCGAGGCCGACGGTCGGCTGTCGTTCTTCACCCGCGAGTCGTCGGAGGACGGGGCGCCGGAGACGGCACCGGAGACGTGAGCGCCGGACACCCAGCAGGACCCACAGCGGTCTCTCCTACGGCTCTGCGGTGGTTCTCAGCATCCGTGCCTAACGTCGGGCAGGACGCGCCCCCGCCGGGTCCGGAGATCAGTCGCCGAGAGCCGGCGGGAGGCAGCGTCACAAGCAGCCGCGGTCGGGTCAGCTCGCGGCGACGGTGCGGAAGCCGAGGTTGCCGCTGGAGGACTCGGGAGTGTTCGAGGTCCGGGCGCTGTTGCGGTAGCGGTTGCAGTAGGAGTCGTGGCACAGGTAGGACCCGCCGCGCATGACCCGGGCCAGCCCGATGCGTGGGCCGGCCGGGTCGGTCTCCACGTCGCGGCGGGCGGCCAGCTCGTAGGTGCGCGGGTTGAACCAGTCCGAGCACCACTCCCAGACGTTGCCCACCGTCTGCCACAACCCGAAGCCGTTGGGCTGGTAGGAGCGCACTGGCGCGGTCGTCAGGAAGCCGTCCTCGGTCGTGTTCGAGGTGGGGAACTCGCCCTGCCAGATGTTGCAGCGCCAGCCGCCGTCCTCGTCGAGCAGCACATCGCCCCACGGATAGCGGGCGCCGTCGAGCCCGCCGCGGGAGGCGAACTCCCACTCCGCCTCGGTGGGGAGCCGGCGCCCGGCCCAGGAGCAGTAGGCGAGGGCGTCGTTCCAGCTCACGTGCACCACCGGATGGTCGGCCAGACCGTCCAGGTTCGACTTCGGCCCCGCCGGCCGGCGCCAGTCCGCGCCGCGCACGCCGAGCCACCACGGCGTCCCGTTGGCGGTGCTCATCACGTCGGCGGGATCGCAGCGCGCCGCGAGGTGGAACACCGCCGAGAAGCCGTAGCGCTCGGCGTCTGTCACGTAGCCGGTGTCGTCGACGAACGCGGCGAAGTCGGCATTGGTCACGCTGGTCGCGTCGATCGAGTACGCCGACAGGCACACCTGGTGGATCGGGGTCTCGCCGTCGCCGGCGTTCTCGTCGCCGGACGCGTCACCCATCCGGAAGGTCCCGCCCGCCAACTCGGCCTGGGCGATTCGGTGCCGCACGGTGGGCGCGCCATCCTGGATCACCGGCAGCAGCGGGCGCCGCGGACCAGGCTCCGCGCCGACCGCACGCGCCGGGGCGCAACAGGACTCGTGTGAGTGATCAGCGCTCATCGGATCCGTCCTACCTCGTCACGGACTCAGGACTGCGATGCATCCGCAAGACCGGCGGTCACGACGCGACGCACCCGCTCGAGGTGCTCGCGCATCGCCTCCTCGGCACGGTCGGCGTCCCCCTTGGCGATTGCCGCCACGATGGCCGCATGCGCCTTGCAGGTGCGGTTCACCTCGCCCTCGACCCGGGCCCGGGTGCGGGCCTGGACCGCCTCGATCTGACGCACGGTCTTCTCGACGAGCTCGGAGATGACCGAGTTGCCGGCCAGCGCGGTGATCTCACGGTGGAAGTCGGCGTCGAGCATGCGCTCCTGACCGGTCGCTTTCTGCTCGTCGATGACGTCGCGGGCGGCCTTCAGCGCCGACGCGGACGGCTTCTGCTCGGCGGCACGGCGTACGGCGTGGCACTCGAGCAGCATCCGGAGCTCGTAGAGCTGCTCGACCTCGGGCGAGGTCACCGAGGTCACCTCGGCGCCCCGTCGCGGATATACCTTCACCAGCCCCTCGTGCTCGAGGCGGCGCAGCGCCTCGCGCACCGGCGTGGTGGAGCACGCGAAGTGCTCGGCGAGCGGGATCTCGCGCAGCCGGAAGCCCGCCGGCAGGGAGCCGTTCGCGATGGCCTCGCGCAGCGAGCGCTGGATGCCTTCGACCAGACTCAGAGCGCCGTTCGCGTTCGGCGGTCCCAGGACGGAGAGATCGGCCATGGGCGCATTATGCATCAGATGAAGGCGGTCCTCGGACCTCACAGCAGCGACGACCGGTCCGGATCCAGCCCCGCGAACGGGTTCTTCGCCCGCTTGCGCCGGTCGTGCACGCGGGCGATGACCTCCGAGAGGAGGAACAGCAGGACCATGGGGACGGCCATCAGGGTCATGGTGAAGGGGTCGGTGGAGGGGGTGGCGGCGGCGGCGAAGACGAAGGTGCCGACGATGATCCACGGCCGCAACGAGCCCAGCGTCCGGCCCTTGAGGATGCCCACCATGTTCAGCAGCACCACGAAGACGGGGATCTCGAAGGCGATGCCGAACACCAGCAGGGT
>NZ_DASZUF010000120.1:0-16394 GCF_035547795.1 Nocardioides sp. | reverse complement strand
GGAAACGCCGCCGACGACCGTCGTGGTCGTTCGGCGGCGTTTCTCGTGCTTCGTCGGTGGCTTGTTACATGACTGGTACATGCGCGGGGTCTTGAGACCCCGACACCGCTCTGCTCGCGGCCGTCGGCCCCGAATCCTGTTCCAGTCACATGAATGGTTTATCAGTCACATGGGATACGATTGAGTCATGGACTTCGGCCAGCCTTTCGGCGGGATCATTCCGGGCGCGCGCGGCGCCGTCCTGGCCGTTCTGCTGCGGACCGGCGGCGCGCTCACCGGACGCCGTGTGCACGCCTTGGTGAGCGAGCAGCACAGCCTGAGCGCCGTCCAGCAGGCACTCCGCGACCTCGAGCAGCTCGGACTCACCACCACCGAGGTCGTCGGGCGAGCCGGGGTCCATCGGATCAACGAGCAGCACGAGGCGATCGCACATCTGAGCCCGCTCCGAAGCCCCCTCGAGATGCTCAAGCGGGTGGTCGCGGACACCGTGACCGACGCAGACGCCGTCCTGGTCTTCGGCTCCGTCGCCCGCGGCGAGGCGCACCGCGTCAGCGATGTCGACCTTGTCGTCATCGCTGACCAGGAGTGGGACGGTCGTGCCGACCTCGCGCAGGCGGTGCACGAGCGCCTGGGCAACGACTGCGACGTGCTCCACCTGACGCCCGAGGACTTCACGCGCCCCCCGGCTGAGCGGGAACCCGTCGTCGCCGAGATCCTGCGTGACGGCGTGGCGCTGATCGGCGCGATGCCGCGCCGAGCGCGGAGGGCAGCATCGTGACAGCGGAGAGTCTCAACTACGCGCGGCAGTACCTGCGAAAGGCGCGGGACTATCTGGCCTCCGCGCAGGACAACCTCGACCTCGAACGCCTCACACCGGCGGCGGGAGACGCGATCCACGCCGGCATCAGCGCCAAGGACGCCGTCGTGACGGCGCTGACCGGAAGGACCAGCAAGAGCAAGGACCACGCCAAAGCGGCCGGAGAGCTGCGCGCGGCCCTGTCCGGGCGACCCGACGCTCCTGCCGCCGAGAGGGCACTCCGCGAACTGATCGCGCTCAAGGGCGACGTGGAGTACGGCACGAAGGTCCCGACAGCCGCTCAGGCAACGTCGTTGGTACGGCGAGCGCGCATCCTTGTCGAGCTCACAGAAGAGATCATCGATGGTCGTTGACGCATCCCACACCAACACCGGGCGTCTAGGTTGAGCTCCATGCAGCGGCTCGATCCGGATGCGCCTGTCTACGCGTTCGCGCAGCCCGACGGCAGCAGCATCACGCTGGACCTGAGCACACCCGACGGCCTCGGCGACTTCGCCATGGAGATGCGGCGCCCGGACGGTCGACGGCACTACGGCCGGTGTACCACTCGGGCGAGCCGGGCCTCTTCATCGCGATCCTCCGCTGCTGGGCACACGCCGCGACGCCCGGCACGATCCTCGCCGGCATCGACTGGGTACGCAACGAGCTTGCGACGATGATGAAAGGCCGCGAGGCGACCACCGACTCCGAACGAGCTGACAGTGGTCACGGACCGATCTCTGTCAAGCTCGTCCTCGACGCCGTGGCGATGCGGTTGCTGAAGATCGGGGAAGCCGTGAAGTCACTCAGCCCGGAGCTGACCGAGAGCGAACCAGATCCCGTGGAGCAGGATCGCAGGGATGCGCGACTTTCTCGCCCACCACTACTTCGCGACCAGCCCCGAGATCGTCCAGGCTGTCATCGACAAGACCTGCAACCACTCTTTGACGCCCTTTGACGCCGTGGCTCGCATCCGGGCATCTCTCCCAAGCGCGTTGTAGGGCGCGGCGCGGGTCGCATGCGACCCTGTGAGTCCAGCACGACCCAGCTCGCGGTAGCCGCAGAAGCCGTGACTGACGCAGACGCCGTCCTGGCCTTCGGCTCCGTCGCCCGTGGCGAGGCCCACAGCGACAGCGATGTCGACCTCGTCGTCATCGCGGACCAGGACTGGGACGGCCGCGCCGACCTCGCCCAAGCGGTGCACGAGCGCTGGGCAACGACTGCGATGTGCTCCACCTGACCCCGAGGAGTTGGTCGTTCGGCGGCGCTTCTCGTGCTTCATCGGGGGGCTTGTCAGTCGGTGGGCGGCCTCGAGGAGCTCGAACGGCCCTGGTGACGGCAGCTCGCCACCGGCAACCATCACCCCCGGCCAGCTCAGCTGCTTCGTCCCCTCAGCAGCCGGGTGAGGTGCTCGACGGCCTGGTCGAGCGGCTCGGTCGAGCGAGTGGCGCGAGCGCAGAGCATCGCACCCTCGACGGCGCTGACCAGGAAGCCGGCCAGCGAGTGGGCCTCATCCTGGGTCCGCCCCTCGCGCACCAGCATCGCCTCGATCTCCTCGACCCAGCCGGCGAAGACCGCCGCAGCGGCCTCGCGTACGCCGGCGGCGTCGGCCGAGACCGCGGCCGCCGCGGCGATCGGACAGCCGAGCCGGTAGTCCGAGCTCACCAGGCTCGCCGCGATCTGACGGATCGTCTCGGCGAGCAGCGTGGAGGTGTCCATCGCCGCACCGAACTGCCTGATCGCGCGCCTCATCCACTCGCCGGCGGCGCGGGTGGAGGTCTCGATCAGCTCGAGCTTGCCGCCGGGGAAGTGCTGGTAGATCGACCGGCGGGCACTGCTGCTGCGCTCGAGGAGGTCGGTGAGACCGGCGCCCTCGACGCCGCGCTCACGCACCAGCTCGATGGCGGCGCTGATGAGTCGCTGACGTGGGCCAGGGGGCATTGGATCCGCCTTCGTTGTTACCGCTGGGTAGACCGATCGATCTACTTCATGCTTGTATGTAGACCATGCAGTCTACCCAGGCGGCCCCACCGTCGCTCGACCGCTCGATCCTGGCGCAGCCGCTGGCGTTGCCGAGCGGCTTCGTGATCCCCAACCGACTCGCCAAGGCGGCGCTCAGCGAGGGTCTGAGCCGCCGGGACCTGTCCCCCGGCTCGCGCATCAAGCGCCTCTACCGGCGCTGGGCCGACAGCGGGGTGGGGCTGACCATCACCGGCAACGTGATGATCGACCGGACCGCGATCGGCGAGCCCGGCAACGTCGTGGTCGAGGACCGGGGCCATGTCGAGGACCTCACCGAGTGGGCCCGGATCGCGAAGTCCGGCGGAGCGAAGGCGTTCGTCCAGGTCAATCATCCCGGCCGGCAGGCCCCGCGCACGCTCACCGCGCGGCCGGTGGCGCCGTCTCCGATCGCGCTGCCGGCCTCGGCGCGGGTCTTCGCCAAGCCCCGTGAGCTCACCGGCCGCGAGATCGAGGATCTGATCCGGCGCTTCGCCACAACCGCGGCGATCGTCACCGAGGCCGGCTTCGACGGCATCCAGATCCATGGCGCGCACGGCTATCTGGTCAGCCAGTTCCTCTCCCCGCTCGCCAACCGGCGTACCGACGCCTGGGGAGGTACGCCGGAGAAGCGCCGGCGTTTCGTGCTGGAGGTGTTCCGCGCGATCCGCGCCGAAGTCGGCCCGGCGACGCCGGTCACCATCAAGCTCAACTCCGCCGATTTCCAGCGCGGCGGCTTCGGCGAGGACGAGTCGATCGAGGTCGTCCATGCGCTCGCCGCGGAGGGCCTGAACCTCCTGGAGATCTCCGGCGGCACCTATGCCTCGGCCGCGATGCTCGGCGTCGATCCGTCGCTCAAGGAGAGCACCCGCCGCCGCGAGGCCTACTTCCTCTCCTACGCCGAGCGGGTCCGCGCCGAGCTGCCCGACCTGCCGCTGATGCTCACCGGCGGATTCCGGACCGCGGAGGGCATGGTCGACGCCGTCGAGTCCGGCGCCATCGACATCGTGGGCCTGGGCCGACCGCTCGCGGTCCAGCCGGACTTCCCCGCCGACCTGCTGGCCGGTCGTGTCGACGCGAGCCTCGTCACTCCCCGGCGCAGCGGCATCCGGTTGCTCGACAACCTCACCGAGCTGACCTACTACAGCGTGCAGATGTGGCGGATGGCGGCCGGCAAGGAGCCGGCCCCGAACCGGCATGCCGCTGTCAACGTCGGTCAGTACCTGCTCAACAACGGCCTGGCGAGCCTGCGCTCCCCGCGCGCCTGACCCCGACGGACCCAGAAGGAGATCGATGAAGACCATCGTCGTCACCAAGACCATCAAGGCCCCGATCGAGCACGTCTTCGAGGCCTACACCGACCACGAGCGGCTGGCCGACCTGCCGATGGTGATCTCGGCCAAGGTCGTCGTACCCGGGAAGACGGAGAAGAACGGCCTCGGCGCCGTACGCGTCGTCAACGGCGGTCTGATCACGCTCCGCGAGGAGATCACGGCATTTGAGCGACCGCACCTGATGGAGTACCGCATCCGCGACTCCCGCCCTAGGTCCGAGCACGAGCTCGGCCGAGTGGAGTTCGTCGAGGCGCCCGGGGGCACCAAGGTCACCTGGACCACCGTCTTCGGCCTGAGGAGCCCACTGCTGGCCGTCGCCGAGCCGGCCTTCGCGCTCGCGTTCAGGGCCATCTTCAAGATGACCCTCGACCAGGTTGCGAAACGCGCGATCGCCGAGACGGCCGCCTGATGTCCGCCATGTCGATGGAGTGGCAGAAGACGGCCTGCATCCTGTGCGAGTGCAACTGCGGCCTGGAGGTGTGGGTCGTCGACGGCCGGCTGGCGAGGATCCGCGGCGACAAGGAGCACCCGGCCTCGCAGGGCTACACCTGCGAGAAGCCGCTGAGGCTGGACCACTACCAGAACAGCCGCGACCGGCTGACGTCGCCACTGCGCCGACGCCACGACGGCACCTACGAGGAGATCGACTGGGACACGGCCGTCGCCGAGATCGCCGCACGCCTGACCGCGATCAGGGACACCCACGGCGGCGACAAGATCCTCTTCTACTCCGGTGGCGGGCAGGGCAACCACCTGCCGGCGGCCTACGGCCAGTCGCTGCGTGCCGCGCTCGGCACCAGGTACTACTCCAACGCCCTCGCGCAGGAGAAGACCGGCGAGGCCTGGGTCGACGCCCAGCTCTACGGGACCCACAGCAAGGGCGACTTCGAGCATGCCGAGGTGGTGATGTTCCTCGGCAAGAACCCGTGGCAGACCCACTCGTTCCCGCGTGCCCGCCCGGTCCTGCGCGAGATCGCCCGCGACCCCGACCGCGCCATGATCGTGGTCGACCCGCGCCGCAGCGAGACCGCCGAGCTCGCCGACTTCCACCTGCAGGTCCGCCCGGGCACCGATGCCTGGCTGCTGGCCGCGATGCTGGGCGTGCTGGTCGAGGAGGATCTCCTGGACCACGACTTCGTCACCGAGCACACCGACGGCGCCGAGGAGGTTGTCGCCGTGCTGCGCGAGATCCCGATCGGCGAGTACGCCGAGGTCTGCGGCGTACCCGAGGACCTCATCCGCGCCGCCACCCGGCGGTTCGCGACCGCCGCCAGCGCGGCGACGTACGAGGATCTCGGCGTCCAGCAGGCGCCGAACAGCACGCTGACGTCCTACCTCAACAAGCTGCTGTGGATCCTCACCGGGAACTTCGGCCGACCCGGCACGATGTACCTCCACTCCTGGTTCGTCTCGCTCGCGGGCGCACCGCCGGCGGACCCACGGACCGCGCCACGTCCGGCCGCGGGCCCACTGCAGCGGCTGGCCCGGCGCGCGCTCGCGGGTGGTGCCGGCGTCGTCTCCCGGGCAGTGCCGCTGGCGGCGGGCCTGCCGGTGCCCGGGGCGCTGACCGACGTCGCGGCTCGGACCCTGCTGGGGCAGCTCGCACCCGTGCTGAGCGATCGACTCGCCGCGGACGCCTATCCCGCCGCCACCCGCGTCACGCCGGTGACGGGTGCTCGGATCATCGCCGGCATGATGCCGTGCAACTCGATCGCCGACGAGATCCTCACCGATCACCCCGATCGGCTGCGTGCCATCTGGATCGACAGCTCCAACCCGGCTCACTCGCTCCCCCAGTCCCAGCGCTTCCAGGAGGCGATGGCCGCCTGCGACCTGACGGTCGTGGTCGACGTGGCGTTCACCGAGACCGCGCGTCGAGCCGACTACGTGCTGCCCGCGTCGTCCCAGTTCGAGAAGTGGGAGTGCACGTTCTTCAACATGGAGTTCCCGTGCAACTCCTTCCAGCTGCGCGCGCCACTGCTCGACCCACGGCCCGGCACGCTGCCCGAGCCGGAGATCTATGCCCGGGTCATGCGCGCCATCGGCGCCGTCGACGAGGCCCTGCTGGAGCGTCTGCGCACGGCCCTGACCGCCGGCATCGACGCGTTCGCGCTGGCGTTCTTCTCCGCGGCCGCGGCCGACCCTTCCCTGATGAGGCAGGCTGGCTATGTGCTCTACGAGACGCTCGGCCCCACCCTGCCGGACGGGGCCCGGGCCGCGGCGGTGTTGTGGGGTGCGGCGCACCTGTGCGCGCTGACCTACCCGGACGCGGTGGCACGGGCCGGCTTCGACGGCCCCGGTCTCCAGCCGGGTCAGAAGCTCTTCGACGCGATCCTGCGCGAGCGCGCCGGCGTCACGTTCACCGTCGACGGCTGGGAGCATGCCTGGAACTATGTCAAGCGCGCGGACCACCGCTTCACCGTGGCGATCCCCGAGTTGCTCCCCGAGCTGCGCGCGCTGACCGGCGCGACCTCGTCGTGGACGAGTGCGGAGTTCCCGTTCGTCCTGATGGCCGGCGAGCGCCGTTCCTTCACCGCCAACGACATCATCCGCGATCCGTCCTGGCGTCGCCGCGACGCCGGCGGGGCGCTGCGGATCAGCCCGGCCGACGCCGAGCGGCTCGGCATCGCCGCCGGCGGTCAAGCCCGCGTCACCACCGAGGCCGGTACGGCGGAGGTCGGGGTGGAGATCACGGACATGATGCAACCGGGCCACGTCTCGCTGCCCAACGGCCTCGGCCTCGACTACCCCGCCGAGGACGGCACCCGGGAGCGCACCGGGGTGGCGGTCAATACGCTGACCAGCGCCCGCTACCGGGACACGCTCGCCGGCACGCCGTGGCACAAGTACGTCCCGGCGAGGATCGAAGCGGTCTGATGGCGGCGCAGCGGACGGTCGGGGACGCGATGCTGCGTCGCCCGACAGTCCATGCCGCCGACCTCACCGTCGGGGCCGCCCTCGCCGCCTTCGACGCCAGTCCCAAGACCCACCTGTTGCTCCTGGTGCGCGACGGCGTGCTGGTCGCCACCCTGACCCGGGACGACGTGGCCGCCGACGCCGATCCGGACGGCCCGGCGGCCGGGCTGGGCGCGCTGGTCGGACGCACCGTGGATCCCGCCGTACCTCTGGCGGCGGCTCATGCCCTCATGGCCGGACGGGGCCTGCGACGCCTGGCCGTCGTCGACGGCTCCGCCCGGCTGCTCGGGCTGCTGTGTCTCAAGCGCGGCCTGACCGGCTTCTGCACCGACGACGGCGTGGCCGAGATGCGCGCGGCGCGCGGCCTCAGCGGCGAGCCCACAGCCTCCCGGCCAGGGCGGCGATCCGCTGCTCGGCGGCGTCGTCGTCGAGCCCGGTGGTGAGGATCGCCATCACCACCGGAGGCCGCTGCGGCTCGCGCACCAGGGCGATGTCATGGCGCACCCCCTCGACCCAACCGGTCTTGTTGGCCACCGCCACCCCGGCCGGCAGCCCGCGCGGGATGCCGGCGCGCCAGGTCTGGGCGGCGAGCACCGCTTCCAGCTCCGCGCAGGCGGGCGCGCTCGCCAGACCGCGCGTGGCGATGCCGGCCAGCAGCCGGGCCGCGTCGTACGCCGTGATCCGGTTGTCCCGCCCGGCGGCCTGCGCCGCGATGTCCTCGATGCCTCGGGTCACCGTCGTGGCCGAGCTGCACCCGGCGGCGGCGAACACGTCGGCGACCGCGGCGAGCCCGGTCCGCTCCAGGACCAGGTTGGCGGCGAGGTTGCCGGAGTGGGTGAGGCTGCGACGAGCCAGCTCGCGCAGCGGCAGCTCGCCGCCCAGGGCCGCCCACGTCTGCGGATCCTGGTCGTTGTCGGGATCCATCGCGAATCTCCCGCCCGCGACCGACGCGAACTCCGCGTGCACCGGCACCGCCGTGTCGAGGTCGAGCAGGCCCCGGTCGGCGAGGCGGTACGCCGCAACCGCCACCGGCACCTTCATCAGGCTGGCCGCGTAGTGCGGCACGGCGGCCTCGCGGACCGCCACCGCGGCGCCGTCGACCCCGCCGAACCAGTACGAGATCACGATGTCGAGGCTAGAAGCCGCGTCCGGGGTTGAGGATGCCGGCCGGGTCGAAGGCGGCCTTGATCCGGACCATCAGCTCGCGCTCGGTGGCGCCCACCTGGCGGACGACGTACGGCGCCTTGAGGCTGCCCACGCCGTGCTCGCCGGTAATGGTGCCGCCGAGCGCCAGGGCGGCACCGAGCACCTCGTCGAACGCCGCCCGGGCGGCCCGCTGCGCGGCGGGATCGGCCGGGTCGTAGACGATGGTGGGATGCAGGTTGCCGTCCGCGGCATGGCCGAAGGTGCCGATCGCGACGCCGTGCCGGGCGGCGATCTCCTCCACCGCGGCGATCAGCGCGGGCAGCCGGTGGGTCCCGACGCACACGTCGTCGAGCAGCGTGGCACCCAGCCGCTCGATGGCGGGCAGCGCGGCTCGGCGCGCCTCCATCAGCGCGGAGCCCTCGGCGGGGTCGTCGGTGGCGAACGCCTCCGCCCCGAACGCCGCCGCCAGTTCGGCACACCGCTGCGCCCGGGCCGCCGCGTCGGCGCCGTCGAACTGCGCCAGCAGCACCGCCCCGGCCTCCTCGTCGAGACCCATCCGCGTCATCGCGTTGACGGCCCGCACGGTGGTGCGGTCCATCAGCTCGATCGCCGCCGCGTCACCCTCCCGACCGAGGGCCAGCACCAGGTCGATCGCCGCCTGGACGCTGGGGAACGTCGCGGCCACCGTGGCCAGCCCCTGCGGTCGCGGCCGCAGCCGGACGGTGGCCTCGACGATGACGCCCAGCGTGCCCTCGGAGCCGACCAGGAGACGGGTGAGGTCGAGGCCGACGACGTTCTTGCGCGTCGCGCGCCCGGTCCGGATCACCTCGCCGGTGCCGAGCACGGCGGTCAGCTCGAGCACGTGGTCCTGGGTGGTGCCGTACTTCGCGCAGCACATGCCGCCGGCGTTGGTGGCCAGGTTGCCGCCGATCGAGCAGATCTCGCGGCTGCCCGGGTCGGGGACGTACCAGAGCCCGGCGGCGGCAGCGGCGCGATCCAGGTCGGCGTTGATCACGCCGGGCTCGACGCGCGCGGTCCGGGCGACCTCGTCGATCTCGAGGATGCGGTCCATGCCGGCCATCACCAGCACGACACCGCCGTCGAGGGCATTGGCCCCGCCGGCGAGCCCGGTGCCGGCACCACGGGTGACCAGCGGTACGCCGTACTGCCGGCACAGACCGACCACCGCGACGACGTCCTCGACGCTGCCGGCCTTGACCACCGCCAGCGGTCGGCCGGCCTCGGCGAGCAGGCACTGGTCGCGGCGGTAGGCCTCCATCGCGTCCGGGTCGGTGGTCACCGCAGGGACGGCCGCGGCCAGTCGGGAGAGGAAGTCGCTCATCGGCGCCTCAGACCAACAGCTCACGGCCGGGGATCGCCGCGATCAGCTGCCGGGTGTACTCCTCGCGCGGGGCCTCGAAGATCTGCTCCGGTGTGCCGGTCTCGACCACCCGGCCGGCGCGCATCACATAGACCTGGTGCGAGACCAGCCGGACCACCGCGAGGTCGTGGCTGATGAACAGATAGGACAGCCCGAGCTCGCGCTGCAGCGTGACCATCAGGTCCAGGATCTGCTCCTGCACGAGCACGTCGAGGGCGCTGACCGCCTCGTCCATCACCACCAGCTCCGGCTCCAGCGCCAGCGCCCGTGCGATCGCGACCCGCTGCCGCTGGCCCCCGGAGAGCTCGTGCGGGTAGCGGTCGGCGAAGGCCGCCGGCAGCGCGACCTTGTCCAGCAGGTCCAGCACCGCCGTACGGCGACTGGCCCGGTCGCCGATCCGGTGGACGACCAGCGGCTCGGCGACGACCTGGCCGATGGTGTAACGAGGGTCGAGGGAGGCGAACGGGTTCTGGAAGACCGGCTGGACCGAGCGGCGGAACCGCAACAACTCCTCGCCGCGGACCTTCGACACGTCGGTGCCGCGGTAGCGCACGGACCCGCCGTCGGCCCGCTCGAGCCGAAGCGCCAGCCGGGCGGTGGTGGACTTCCCCGACCCGGACTCCCCCACGATGGCGACGGTTCGTCCGCGCGGCACCCGCAGGTCCACGCCGTCGGCGGCGACGAACGGCTCGGAGCGCCCCCGGACCCGATACTTCTTCACCGCGCCGACCACCTCCAGCAGCGTCTCCGGCTCGTCGGCGGTGTCGGCGTCGGACTGCTCGATCACCTTGGCACTGGCCATCCCCGGGGCCGCGGCCAGCAGCCTACGGGTGTAGTCGTGCTGCGGGTCGGAGACGATCTGCTCCGCGGGGCCGGTCTCCACGATCTCGCCGCGGTACATCACCACGACGCGGTCGGCGCGCTCGGCGGCCAGGGCGAGGTCGTGGGTGATCAGCAGGACGGCGGCGCCCATCTCGGAGGCGAGCTGCTCCATCTGGTCCAGCACCAGCCGCTGCACGGTGACGTCGAGCGCCGACGTCGGCTCGTCGGCGAGGAGTACGTCGGGCTTGCAGGCCAGCGCCATCGCGATCAGCACCCGCTGCCGCATCCCGCCCGAGAACTCGTGCGGGTACTGGTGGAAGCGGGCGGCCGGGTCGGTGATCCCGGCCTGCTCGAGCAGGCCGATCGCCTGCTGCTGAGCGGCCTTGCCGCGGGCACGGCCGTGGATCTCCAGCGCCTCGACGATCTGCGCCCCGATCGTCATCACCGGGTTGAGGTTGGTCATCGGGTCCTGCGGGACCAGACCGATCCGGTTACCCCGGATCGCCGTCATGCTCCGCTCGCTGGCGGCCGTGATGTCGAGGTCGCCCAGGGTGATCGTGCCGCTGGAGATCCGGCCGTTGTCGGCCAGCAGCCGGTTCACGCAGGCCGCCAGTGTCGACTTGCCCGAGCCGGACTCGCCGACGATCGCGACAGTCTCCCCCGGGAAGACCTCGAGGCTGACGTCGCGGATGGCCTCGACCGATCCGCGCGAGGTGGTGAAGGTGACAGAGACTCCCTCGATCTTGAGGGCTGGCTTGTGCGGGCTCATCGTTCCTCGAGGATGGTGGGTGCGGCGAGCTCGAGCGCTGTCCGGGCGGCGTCGAGCAGATGGTCCTGGATCTGCTGGCTTTGCAGCAGGCCGGTGGTGTCGGCGAACGCGCCGGCGGCAGGGATCGGGCCGAGCGTGCCGTGCAACCGCATCGCGCCACCGGCCACCACCAACTCGGTCTCCAGCCCGACGGCGAAGAAGGTGCCGGTGAAACCGCCGTGGTGCAGCAGCGTCACGCCCGCCTCCTCGAGCCGGGTGCGCCGGAAGCCGACCGCCTGCTCCGGATGGAGCCGGCTCGGGGTGGCGAAGCGGGCCAGCGTCGCGTCGGTCACGACCTCGCCGCCGCGCACGGCCGAGCCGAGCCGCAGCAGGTCGTCGACGGTCGCGAACAAGCCGGCATGGCCCGAGACGCCGGCGAGGGCGTGGGCGGCGTTGCCGTCGTTGGCGGCGCCGCGGACCGGGCCGGCGCGCCAGCCGGCGAAGTCGGTCGGCCGGTAGGGCACCGGGTACGGCGTCCCGGTGCCGACCATGGCGTGCTCGTAGGCGTCGCTGTCCGCACTGGTCGCGGCCGCCGACGGCGGCACCGGGCCGTAGCGCGCGGTCAGGCCCAGCGGCTGCGCGATCATGGTCGCGAACGCCTCGGCCAGGCCCAGACCCGTCACCGTCTCGACGACCTGGCCGGCGAGCATCAGGCCGAGGTCGGAGTAGCACCAGGTCGTGCCCGGCTCCGCGGCCAGCGGCAGCCCCGCCGCGGCGGCCAGCGCGGCGGCCCGGTCGGTGTGCTCGACGTAGAGCGGCCACCACGGCTGCAGGCCCGCGGTGTGGGTGAGCAGCTGCTCGAGGGTGATCCGGCGCCGTACGTCGCGGTCGAGCGCCGGCAGGTAACGCGCCGCGGGCGTGTCGAGATCGAGCTCGCCGGCGTCGACCAGGAGCATCGCGAGCGTGGTGGTGGCCGCCACCTTGGTCACCGAGGCGACGTCCAGCAGCAGATCGCGGCTCATCGGGGTGCCGGGTTCTCCGGCGCCGGGCAGCACGGCCCAGCCGTCAACGGCGACCGCCTGGCCCGCGGCCGTCCTGATCCCGACCGCGGCGCTGGCCGGACGGCGGCCGGGCGCGTCGGGGGCACGGAGCCGAGCGACGGTTCTGGTCGCCACCTCCGTCAGGGCCTGGGACGGGCGGCTCACCGGTCCGGCTCCTGGAACCGCAGCGAGCCCGGCCACGACGCCGTGGTCGTCGCCGGCACCGGCCGACCGGGGGCGGGCGTGAGACTGCCGAGCACGCGCGGGCCGCTGGCACCGGTGCAGCTGGGCACGTTGGCGGGCAGGCCGTGCAGCGTCGCCCACCCGATCAGTGCGAAGGCGATCGCCTCCTTCGCGTCCGAGGGGATGCCCAGGTCGTCGGCGGTCAGCAGCCGCACGCCGGGCAGCTGGCCGGCCAGGCGCTCCATCAGCGCCGGGTTGCGGACCCCGCCGCCCGAGGCCACCAGGACCTCGAGCCCACTGGCCCGGACCGCGTCGGCGACGGTCACCGCGGTCAGCTCGGTCAGCGTGGCGACCAGGTCCGGCAGCGACGGGGCGACGCCCGCCGTGGCGAGCGCCTGCTCGACGTACGCGAGGTGGAACAGCTCCTTGCCCGAGCTCTTCGGCGCCGGCAGCGCGTAGTAGGGCTCGGCGAGCAGCACCTCCAGCAGCTCCGGTACGACCGCGCCGGCCCGAGCCAGCCGCCCGTCGCGGTCGAACGTGTCGCTGGTGTCGGGCGAGGCCGTCACCACGGCGTCGATCAGGGCGTTGGCGGGGCCGATGTCCCAGGCGGTCGGGGCGGCACCGGGCGCGCAGACGGTGACGTTGGAGATGCCGCCGAGGTTGAGCGCGCCGGCGCGGGCCCCGTCGGCCACGAAGCCCTGCAACAGCAGCTGGTCGAGCACCGGCACCAGCGGCGCCCCCTGCCCACCCGCGGCCACGTCGGCCGCCCGCACGTCGGCGATGACGGGCAGGCCGGTCGCGGAGGCGATCCAGGCGGGCTGTCCGATCTGCAGCGTGCCCTCGGCACGGCCGTCCGCCACCCAGTGGAAGACGGTCTGGCCATGCGAGCAGACCGCGTCCACCGGGGCATCTGCGTGTCGCTCGGCGTGTCGGGCGAGCGCGGCGGCGGCCGCCGCGCCGAAGGACTGCCCGATGCGCGTGTCCAGCTCGCAGACCACGTCGAACCCGACCGGGGCCGGCGGCAGCGCGTCGATGAGCCGGCGGCGCAGGTCGCCGTCGTACGGCACCGAGTCGGCGTACTCCAGCCGAGCCACCAGCGCCTGGCCGTCCGGCTGGAAGTCGACGATCGCGATGTCGATCCCGTCGTGGGACGTGCCCGAGATCATGCCGAGGATCCTCATCGGGCCTCCTCCCCCGCCGGCCGGTCGACGATCCGGCCGAGGAAGCCGTCCGCGGCGTCCAGGGCGGCCCGGGCCTGCTCGGCATCCAGGCCGGAGGCCAGCATGGCGATCGCGACCTTGGCGTTCCAGTCGGCCGCGTCGAGCGCACGCTCGGCCCGGTCCTCCCCCACGCCGGTCGCCAGCGTCACGATCCGGATGGCCCGGCGGACCAGCTTCGCGTTGGTGGCCTTCACGTCGACCATCAGGGTGCGGTAGGTCTTCCCCATCCGGATCATGGTGATCGTCGAGAACATGTTGAGGATCATCTTCGTCGCCGTCCCCGCGGCCAGCCGGGTCGATCCGGTGACCACCTCGGGCCCGACAGCGACCTCGATCCCGTGTCGTGCCGCGGCCGAGACCGGCGTGTTGAGGTTGCACGAGATCCCGACGGTGAGCGCGCCGCGCTCGGCGGCGTACCGCAGCGCGCCGAGGACGTACGGCGTACGTCCGCTGGAGGCGATGCCGACGACGGTGTCGTCCGGGCCCACATCGAGGGCCGCGACGTCCACGGCTCCGGCCTCGGCGCTGTCCTCGGCGGCCTCGACCGCGCTCATGATCGCCACCGGCCCGCCGGCGATCAGGCCGACGACCACGCCCTGGTCGGTGCCGAAGGTGGGCGGCACCTCGGAGGCGTCCAGGACGCCCAGGCGACCGGACGTGCCGGCGCCCACGTAGATCAGCCGGCCGCCGCGGCGCATCCGCTCGCTGGTCTCCTCGATCGCCGCGGTGATGGTCGGCAGCGCCCGCCGCACCGCCGCCGGGATCGTCGCGTCCCGGTCGTTCATCAGCGCGACCAGCTCGCCGACGGCCAGCTCGTCGAGCATCAGGCTCCGGTCGGCCACCGCCTCGGTGAGGAGCTCGTCGAGGTCCTCCAGGTCGGTGTGGTTGGTGGCCATCAGCGGGCTCCTGTCTTGGGGTCGAGGGCGGCCCGGAGGCTGTCGCCGAGAAGGTTGAGCCCGATCACGGCGACCATCAGCGCAGCCCCGGGGAACAGCAGCATCCAGGGAGCGACGCTGACCAGGGACTGGGCGTCGTAGACCATCCCGCCCAGGGACGCGGCCGGCGGCGGTGTGCCGAAGCCGAGGAAGCTCAGCGATGCCTCGGTCAGGATCGCCCAGGAGAGCGACAGCGTCACCTGGACGACGAGGATGCTGCGCATGTTGGGCAGGACGTGCCGGAACAGGGTGGACATTCGGCTGCGCCCGATGGCGGTCGCGGCCAGCACGTACTCGGCGTTGCGCAGGGTGAGCACCGGGCCGCGTGCGACTCGGGCGAAGATCGGGACGTAGACGATCGCGATGGAGAGGCTCACCGTGACCCAGCTGCGCTGCAGGGTCGCCGCCAGGGCGAGCGCGAGCAGCAGCGGCGGGAAGGCGAAGAGCACGTTCGTCACGACGCCGACGGCGCGGTCCGCGATGCCCTGGTAGTAGCCGGCGACGACTCCGAGGAGTACGCCGATCACCGACGCCGCGGCGACCGAGACCAGTGCGACCCGCAGCGAGTTGGCCATCCCGCTGGCCACCCTGGCGAAGACGTCGCGGCCGAACTGGTCGGTGCCGAACCAGTGCGAGCCGCTGGGGCCCTGCAGCGACTCGGCGACGTTCTGCCGAGCGGGGTCGTGCGGGGTCAGGCCGAAGACGGCCATCAGCGCCAGCACCACGATGATCAGCATCAACACCACGCCGGCGATCCCGATGGGGCTCCGGAACGCCGCGATCCACGCTCGCGAGCGAGCGCTGGCGTCGGTGCGGATCTCGGGGACGTTCGAGATGTCGCTCGTCGTACTCATCGCACTCGCACCCGGGGGTCGACGACCCGGTAGACCAGATCGGTGAGCAGGTTGATCAGGACGAACATGGCCGCGATGACGAGCACGGTGCTCTGCACGACGGCGTACTCCTTCTGGTTGAGTCCGAGCAGCACCTGCCGGCCGATGCCGGGGATCGCGAAGATCTGCTCCACCACCAGCGCGCCACCGAGCAGGAAGCCGAGCTGGAGGCCGCTCATGGTGACCACCGGGATGAGCGCGTTGCGCAGGATGTGCCGCACCTCCAGTCGCCGGCCGGACACGCCCTTGGCCCGCGCCGTGCGGACGAAGTCCTCGGCCCGGATCGCGAGGATGGCCGCGCGGGTGGTCTGCAGCACCGGCGGCGCCACGCTGATGCCCAGCACGACCGCCGGCAGCAGCATCTGCTGCAGGTTGAGACCGGGGTCGTCGAACAGCGTCCGGAAGCCCTTGCCGTTCGGGTACCAGCCCAGGTTGTTGGCCAGCCAGCTGGCGACGGCGGTGGCCAGCAGGAACGACGGGATCGACAGCGCGACCAGGCTGACCATCTGGGTCGAGCTGTCCCGCAGCCGACCGGGACGGCTGGCCGCCAGCAGGCCGCCCGGGACGCCGAGGACGAGGCCGACCAGGATGCCCAACAGGGCCAGCTCGATCGTGTTCGGCAGCGCCTGCCGGGTCATGGACAGCACCGAGAGGTGGGAGGTCGTCGACACGCCGAGATGGCCGGTCAGCACGCCGCCGAGCCAGTCGAAGTACTGCACCACGAGCGGCTTGTCCAGGCCGTAGTACGCCTCGAGCGAGTGCACCTGAGCGGGCGAGAGCTCGCCGGCAGCGATGCCGTACGACGCGGTGACCTGGTTGCCGGGGACGACCCGCAGCAGCACGAAGGTGAGGATCGAGACGCCGACGAGGGTCACGATGGCCTCGCCGATCCGCCGCGTGACGGGATGACGCCCGAAGGCGCTTGCGAGTTTCATAGCAGTCGCTTACCGAGAGTCGAGTCGGGAGCGGACTCGCGTCCGCT
>NZ_DASZUF010000119.1:0-1821 GCF_035547795.1 Nocardioides sp. | reverse complement strand
GACGCCATGCATCCGATCCAGGACACCTTGCAGCCGATCGACTTCCACCCGGTCGACAAGAGTGAGCTGGTCGGGACGACCGCCGACATCCCGAGCGTTGCGGGCAAGAGCTTCGCCGCGGCCCGCCAGGCACTCGAGGCGGCCGGCTTCCACGCCGCTCGCGGGCCGTCGGTTCCCTCTGGCTATTCGGCCGGCACGGTGGCCTACGGCTCGCCGTCCGGCAGCGCGCCCACCGGCTCGGTGATCATGCTCTACATCTCCACAGGTCATGCACCGGCCCCGCCGAAGAAGCACAAGCCCACCAAGCACAAGCACGCGCGCGACACGTCGCCGCCGTCCAACACCAGCCCCGCGAACTGGCCGACCGGCGGCAACCCGGGCGGCAACTTCCCGCCCGGCTGGGGCCGCCACTAGGCGCCGAGCTGGCGGCGTACCTCCGCTGCCACGGCGCCGCCGTCTGCGCGGCCTCTGACCTGAGGCGTCACCACCCCCATCACCTTGCCCATCGCCTTCAGGTCGGCCGCGCCGGTCTGGGCGATCGCCCGGGTGACGATGTCGCTGATCTCCTCGGCCGAGAGCTGCGCGGGGAGGTACTCGACGATGACCGCTGCCTCCGCGGTCTCCTTCGCGGCCTGCTCGGCACGGCCTCCGTCGCTGAACGCGGCCGCCGCCTCGCGACGCTTCTTCGCCTCGGTGGAGAGCACGCCGATGATCTCGTCGTCGCTGAGCTCGCGGGCCTGCTTGCCGGCGACCTCGGCGTTGGTGATGGCGGTCAGGATCATCCGCAGGGTGCTCGACCGGACCTCGTCGCGGGCCTTCATCGCGGCGGTCAGGTCGGTGCGCAGGCGATCCTTGAGGGTGCTCATACCCGCCATTGTGTCAGGGTTGCACCATGACGCTGCGCTCGGTTTTCGGCACCCTGATCGGCGGCGGGGCGCTCGCCGGAGCCGGGCTGAGCGTCTATGCGCTGTGGGAGGCGCGGCAGTACACCCTGCGCCAGGTCACCGTGCCGGTGCTGCCCGCCGGCGCCGAGCCGCTGCGGGTGCTGCACCTGTCCGACATCCACCTGGTGCCCTCCCAGCAGCGCAAGCTCGCATGGCTCTCCGGGCTCGCCCTGCTGCGCCCCGACCTGGTGGTGGACACCGGTGACAACCTCGCCCACCGAGACTCCGTCCCGGCGCTGGTGGACGCGCTCGGCGCGCTGCTCGACGTCCCGGGTGTCTTCGTGCACGGCTCCAACGACTACTTCTCGCCGACCTTCCGCAACCCGCTCCGCTACCTGCTGCCCGACGACGGCCGGCGCCGCACCGACGTGCCGCAGTTGCCCTGGCGCGACCTCTCCGCCCGCTTCACCGGTGCCGGCTGGCAGGACCTGACCAACACCACCGCGCGGCTGCGGGTGAGCGGCGTCGACATCGCGTTCGCCGGCGTCGACGACCCGCACCTCGGCTACGACCGGCTCGACCGACTGCCCTCGCCGGCCCCGGCCGACGCGGACCTGCGCCTGGGGGTCACGCACGCGCCGTACCTGCGCGTCCTGGACCGCTTCGCGTCCGACGGGTACGACGCGATCCTGGCCGGCCACACCCACGGCGGTCAGGTGTGCCTGCCCGGCGGTCGGGCCCTGACCACCAACTGTGACCTCGACACCGCTCGGGCGCGCGGCCTGCACCATCACCGGGACGCCTGGCTGCACGTCAGCGCCGGGCTGGGGACCTCGCCGTACGCGCGGATCAGGGTGGCCTGCCGACCCGAGGCGACGCTGCTGACCCTGACCGCCCGGCCCGATTACGACTGAGCCACACCGCTCCGCTATGCTCC
>NZ_DASZUF010000118.1:0-2139 GCF_035547795.1 Nocardioides sp. | reverse complement strand
CCTCCGGGGCGGAGGTGGTGGCGCCGCACGGCGTGGAGGACGCCGGCGCTGCGAAGCTGTTGGTCGTGCACCGGGCGCTGACGTTGCGCCGTGACCGGCCCGAGCTGTTCTCGTCCTACGCGCCGGTCGACGCCGTCGGCGAGGCGGCGGAGCATGTGCTGGCGTTCGACCGTGGCGGAGCGGTGACGGTGGCGACCCGGCTGCCGGTCGGGCTGGTCGCTCGCGGCGGCTGGGGCGACACGACGCTGACGCTGCCGCCAGGCTCGTGGCGGGACGCGCTCACCGGCGCGGCGGTGGCGTCGTCTCGGTTGGGCGACCTGCTGGCCGGCTATCCGGTGGCGCTGCTGGTGCGGGAGGAGCGGACGTGACGCGGAAGCCGTACGACGTGTGGGCGCCGCGGCCTCGGCGCCTGAGACTGTCGGTGGGCGATGCGATGGTGGAGATGACCAGGGGCCCGGACGACTGGTGGACGCCGTCGGGGCCCGTTCCGGACATCACCACGGAGGTGGACTACGGCTATCTGATCGACGACGAGGACGTGCCGCGACCCGACCCACGGTCGCGGCGCCAGCCGGCGGGCGTCCACCAGCGCTCGCGAACCTACGACCCGGCGGGTCACACGTGGCGTGACCAGGCCTGGACCGGTCGCCAGCTCGCCGGCTCGGTGATCTACGAGCTCCACGTCGGCACGTTCACACCGGAGGGCACGCTCGACGCCGCGCTGGACAGGCTCGACCACCTGCGCTCGATCGGCGTGGACCTCGTCGAGCTGATGCCGGTCAACGCCTTCAACGGCAGCCACAACTGGGGCTACGACGGCGTCGCCTGGTTCGCCGTCCAGGAGGAGTACGGCGGCCCCGCGGCGTACCAGCGTTTCGTCGACGGCTGCCATGGGGCTGGCATCGGGGTCATCCAGGACGTGGTCTACAACCACCTCGGCCCGTCCGGGAACTACCTGCCGCTGTTCGGTCCCTATCTCAAGGAAGGCCGCAACGCCTGGGGCGACCTGGTGAACCTCGACGGGGACGGGTCGGCGGAGGTGCGCTCCTACATCCGTGACAACGTCCGGATGTGGTTGGCGGACTACCACGTGGACGGCCTGCGGCTCGACGCCGTGCATGCGCTCTCCGACGCCTCTCGGCCGCACCTGCTCGCCCAGCTGGCCGTCGACGTCGCGGCGCTGTCGGCTCACCAGCGCCGTCCGCTGACGCTGATCGCGGAGTCGGATCTCAACGACCCCGTACTGGTCACACCGCGGGAGGCCGGGGGCTACGGGCTCGACGCCCAGTGGAGCGACGACTTCCACCATGCCCTCCACGTCGCGCTGACCGGGGAGACCCAGGGCTACTACGCTGACTTCGCGCCGCTCTCCGCGCTGGCGAAGGTCTGCGAGCGCGGGTTCTTCCACGACGGCACCTGGTCGTCGTTCCGCGGACGGCCGCACGGGGTGCCGATCGACCGCGCCACCATGCCGACCTGGCGGCTGGTGGTCGGCAGCCAGAACCACGACCAGGTCGGCAACCGCGCCCGCGGCGATCGGCTCGCCGAGAGCCTGGACGACGACCAGCTGGCCTGCGCGGCGTTGCTCACCCTGGCCGGCCCGTTCACGCCGATGCTCTTCCAGGGCGAGGAGTGGGCGGCCTCGACGCCGTTCCAGTTCTTCACCTCCCATCCGGAGGAGGACCTGGGCCGGGCGACCGCCGAGGGCCGCATCGCGGAGTTCGCCGAGCACGGCTGGGATCCGGGGCAGGTACCCGACCCCCAGGACCCGGCGACGTACGAGCGCTCCAGGCTCGACTGGTCGGAGACCCACGGCGAGCGCGGCCGGCGCCTCCTGGCGGTCTACCGCCGCCTGGCGCAGCTGCGCCGCGCCCTGCCCGAGCTCACCGATCCGGCGTTCACGCACCTGCGGTGCGAGGCCGACGAGGAGCGGCGGCTCTTCGTGATGCACCGCGGCGAGACGACGGCCGCGGTCAACTTCGGTCACCAGCCCGCGCGGGTGCGGGTCGGCGACGCCGAGGTCCTCTTCGAGACGCCCTCGGGCGTCACCCTCGCCGACGGCGTGCTCGCCCTGCCACCGCACGGCGGCGCGCTGGTGCGGTCCGCCGGCTGAGGCCGGGCCGGCTCAGCTGTCGTGTG
>NZ_DASZUF010000117.1:0-19028 GCF_035547795.1 Nocardioides sp. | reverse complement strand
CGGGCGGGCTACCGCACGCCGCAGCGGATGCGGGACGCGAGCTGGCAGGCCCGGGTCGACGCGCTCGGTCGCGGGCACTACCGCCGCTACGACGAGCGCACCGCGACCCAGCTGGGAGAGCTGGCCGACCGGCTGCTCGCCACCTACGGCGGCGACCTGCGTCGGCTGCACCACCACAGCGCCGACGCCCGGGCGGTGGAGCAGGCGCTGCAGCGGTTCAAGGGCATCGGGCCCGCGGGTGCGGCGATCTTCTGCCGCGAGGTGCAGGGCATCTGGCCCGACCTGGCGCCGTACGTCGACAAGCTGGCCGCAGACGGTGCCCGTCGACTCGGGCTCCCGACCTCGGCCGACGAGCTGGCCCGGCTGGTCTCCCGGCACGACCTGCCGCGGCTGGTCGCGGGGTGCGTTCGGGCGGCCCGCGACGAGACGGTCGTCGACGACGTCCGCGGCTGATCAGCGGGCCAGACGCGAGCCGCGCAGCGTCACCGGCGGCAGGAACTCGCCGGCCCGCTCGCGCACCCACCAGTCGCCGGTGCGGGCGCGCTCGGTACGGGTGGTGAAGCGGTAGCGGTAGAGCCGCGCCCGCACGTACCGCGGCGGCTCCTCCCGGAACGGGTCGTGCCGCAGCAGGCGTGAGACATCGCGATCGCCCTCCAGCAGTCGCTGTGCGAACGTCGTGAACCACGGCTCGGCGTATCCCGGCGAGAGCGCGGCGAACCACATCAACCAGTCCAGCCGCAGGTGGTACGGCGCGAACTGGCGTGGTCGGCGTCGGGGGTCGCCCGGCTTGCCCCGGAACTCGTACTCCCGCCAGTGCGCCTCCTGGCCCGGGGTGAGATCGCTGGTCCCCTCGACGACCACCTCGTAGCGCCGTCTGGTCACGCTCCGAAGGCGCCGTAGGCGTTGACCAGGTGCCAGCGGTTGAAGGAGGCGTTCATCCGCTGGTGCGGGGAGAGCAGGTTGGCCACCGGCCAGTAGCTGAGCGCCACCACCACGGCGGTGACCACGCAGACGAGCGCCGCGAACGCCACCGGCGTGCCCACCGAGGCGTGGGTCGAGCCGGGCAGCACCGGCGCCAGCCAGTCGTCGGGCAGCGCCGAGAAGGCCAGCACGATGGTCAGCCAGTTGAGCCAGGCGAAGTTGCCGCTGGCGACCAGCCACAGCTGGGTCACGATCATGATCGCGGCGGCGATCCCGGCCACCGGCTGCGGCGCGAACAGCGCGATCGGCACCACCAGCTGGGTGACGTGGTTGGCCGCCACCTCGGCCCGGTGCAGCGGCTTGGGCAGATGGTGGAAGTACCAGCTGAACGGGCCGGGCATCGGCTGGGTCTCGTGGTGGTAGTACAGGCAGGTCAGGTCGCGCCAACACGGGTCGCCGCGCAGCTTGATCAGCCCGGCGCCGAACTCCAGCCGAAACAGCAGCCAGCGCAGCAGATAGAGCGTGAGCACCGGCGGGTCGGTGGTGTCGTTGCCGAGGAAGACCGCGAGGAAGCCGACCTCGCACAGCAGGGACTCCCAGCCGAAGGAGTACCACGTCTGCCCGACGTTGACGAAGGACAGGTAGAGCAGCCAGAGAACGGCCCAGACCGCCATCG
Organism: Nocardioides sp.; assembly: GCF_035547795.1. Taxonomy (GTDB): domain Bacteria; phylum Actinomycetota; class Actinomycetes; order Propionibacteriales; family Nocardioidaceae; genus Nocardioides. The sequence goes on along the minus strand of NZ_DASZUF010000117.1, from coordinate 17,431 downwards.
CCGCCGGCAGCGGTACGGCGTCGGTCAGCCCGACCACGGTCGCCAGCGACAGCACCGCCCCGCCCCAGGCGAGGACGAGGTAGGTCCGGTCCGAGTGATGCAGGTGGAACAGGCTGGGCGAGCGGCGGAACGACACCGTCCGCAGGTAGCGCGACACCGGCATCAGCCCGTGCTCGCCCAGCAGCGCGCGGTACTGCCGGGCCGCGGCCACGAACGCGATCAGGTAGATCGCGGCCAGCGAGCGCTGGAAGAGCATCCGGGCCAGCCAGGCATGCTCGGCCGCGAACCAGTGCATCAGCCCTCCGCGCGCCCCGCCGCCGGCTCGGTCGGCGGCCGTACCCGGGCGGCGTGTCGCCCGGCGCGGCGGCCGAAGTAGGAGCCCTCGCCGAGCTGGGTGCCGGAGGCGTAGCCCTTGGCGTCCTGCGCGATGTTGGCCGCGCAGGCGCCGGCGGCATAGAGGCCCGGGACGACCGAGCCGTCCTCGCGGCGTACCTGCCCGTCGAGCGTCACCGAGAGGCCGCCCATGGTGAAGCCGGCGTACGTCGCCTTGCCCAGCGACAGGTCGAAGGCACCCCACGGCCCGGTGGCCTGCGGCGCCAGCCACTCGGGCGCCTTGTGGAAGTCGGGATCCTCGCCGCGGGCGGCATGCTCGTTGTAGCGGGTCAGCGTCGCCGCGAGCGTGTCGGCCGGCACGTCCAGGCCGGCTGCCATCTCCTCGACCGTCTCCCAGCCGTCGACGAAGGGGCACAGCGGCATCGCGGGGTGCTCGATGTGCTCGGAGTCGACGATGAGGAACGCCGCCGAGCCGGGCTGCTCCAGCACGTACGCCGAGGTGCGCGCGTGGTAAGAGTCCTCGGCGACGAACCGGCGCCCCTCGCGGTTGACGATCAGCCCCGTGACCAGCACGGACGGCGGGTAGAACGGCGCGGTCAGGAATGCCTCGTCCATGAACCGCCAGGCGCCGCCCATCGAGGCGCCCAGCCGCAGCCCCAGCCCGTCGTCGTACGTCGAGGCCAGCGGAAACAGCTTCGCCCGCATCCGGGGCACGTAGCGGTCCACCATCTCGTCGTTGCCGACGAAGCCGCCGGCCGCGATCACCACCGCGCGCGACCGGACGAACCCACGCTCGTCGAAGCGGCGCCAGCCGAGCCCGACCACCGTGTCGCCGGAGCGCACCAGCGCGGTGGCGCCGGTCTCGTAGCGCACCTCGACCCCGGCGTCGGCGAGCCGCTTGGCCAGGAGGTCGAGGACCAGCTTCGCGCCGCCGGTGTCGCCGGGCACCGGCACCTTGTGGCCGCGCGGGGCCGGCACCGCGCGGTCGCGGAAGGGCCACACCTTCTCGTTGCCGGTGTACATCAGTCCCTCGGTACCCGGTTGGATCACCGCCTTGCCGTCGAAGAGGGAGCGCTCGAACTCGAAGCCCAGCGCCTCCAGCCAGCCGAAGTGCTCGACCGAGTCGTCGGCGTAGGCCCGGATCTTGTCCTCCTCGGGCTCGCGGGAGACCGCCAGCAGGTAGCGGAACATCTCCTCGGCCGAGTCCTCGACGCCGACGGCGCGTTGCACGGCGGTGCCGCCGCCGAGGTAGAAGTGGCCACCGGCCATCGCGGAGGTCCCGCCGTAGGTCGCGGCCCGCTCCAGCAGCAGCACCCGGGCGCCGGCCCGGGCCGCCTCCAGGGCGGCGCAGCCGCCGGCGATGCCGAAGCCCACGACGACCACGTCGACCTCGTCCGACCACCGGTCGACGTCGGCGAGGTCGACCGGTGCCGGTACCTCGGCATCCATCAGCGCACCTCCACCACGCCGTCCGCCAGGGCCGGCGCACCGTCGCGCTCACCGCCGGCGATGGTCGCGTCCAGCAGGATCGGCCCGTCCTCGCGCCAGGCGCGGATGCGCAGCGTCTCGCCGGGGAAGACCACGCCGGAGAAGCGCGCTCGGAAGCCGCCCACCCGAGCCGCGTCGCCGCCCAGCAGGCCGTCGGTGACCTCGCGCAGCGCGATGCCCCAGGTGCACAGCCCGTGCAGGATCGGTGCCGGGAAGCCCGCCCGCTTCGCGAACGCCGGGTCCGCGTGCAGCGGGTTGCGGTCGCCGCACAGCCGGTAGAGCAGGGCCTGCTGCGGGGTCACGGCGTACGTCGCCACCAGATCGGGCGACCGCTCCGGCATCGGGACCGTGCCGGACTCACCGCGGGAGCCGCCGAAGCCGCCCTCGCCGCGGACGAAGATCGAGGACCTCACCGTCCACAGCTTCGCGCCGTCGTCGCCGACGGCGGTGCCTTCGCGCCAGATCACCGCCGCCTTGCCCTTGTCCCAGATATCGGTGATCCGGGTCGAGAGCGTGCCGCTGCCGGCGGTCGGCAGCGGCGCGTGCACGACGATCTCCTGGGCGCCGTGCACCACCTGGGTCAGGTCGATGTCGCAGCCGGGCATGTCCAGGGGTGGAGGGGTGGTGTCGTGGAAGCCGGGCGCTACCACCCCGAAGGACGGCAGCACCTGGAGGTCGGGCCCGTCGACGGTGTAGCGCAGTGCGGTGGGCGAGAGGTTGTCCCCCGGACGGGAGGCGGCCCCGATGGCGAGGTGGTAGAGCAGCACCTCCGAGGCGGTCCAGGCGAAGGACTGGTCGGGCAGGGCCGCGCCGATCGCGGCGCTGGGGTCGATGGGCATCAGCTGTCTCCTGTGGGGGTGGAGGCGAGGTCCTCGGCGGCCAGGTAGCCGAACACCATGGCGGGTCCGATGGTCGCACCGGGTCCAGCGTAGGTCCGCCCCATCACCGCCGCCGAGGTGTTGCCCGCCGCGTACAGACCGGCGATCGGGGAGCCGTCGGGCCGCAGCACCCGGGCGCGCTCGTCGGTGACCAGGCCGCCCTTGGTGCCCAGGTCGCCGGGCACCAGCTTGACCGCGTAGAACGGCGCCTGATCGACCCGGTGCAGCGACGGGTTCGGTGACACGGTCGGGTCGGAGTAGTACTTGTCGTAGGCGCTCTCGCCGCGGTGGAAGTCCTCGTCGGTCCCGCGCTCGGCGAACCCGTTGAACCGTGCCGTGGTGGCCGCCAGCTCGTCGGCCGGTACGCCGATCCGCTCGGCCAACCCCGCCAGCGTCGACGCCTTCACCACGACGCCCTGCTCGAACCACTTCCCGGGGAAGGACTGGCGCGGCCCGAGCCCGGCGAACAGGTAGCGGTTGCGGTAGCGCTGGTCGAAGACCAGCCAGGCCGGCACGTGGGAGACGCCGGTCGCCTCACCCTTCTGGATCTCGTGGACGGCCTCGACGTACGGCAGTGCCTCGTTCATGAAGCGCCGTCCGGCCGCGTTGACGATGAACGAGCCGGGCAGGTTGCGCTCGGCCAGGCAGAACCATGGCCGTCCCGGCAGCGGGATGGTCGGCCCCCACCAGGCCTCGTCCAGGAGTGCGGTGTCGGCACCGGCGGCGATGCCGGCCAGGATGCCGCCGCCGGTGTTGGCGAACCCGCCGGTCGTCCAGTCGGGGTCGAGGGGGAGGGACTGGTGCTTCTCGCGCAACTCCGGGTTGCGCTCGAACCCGCCGCTGCCGAGGATCACCCCGCGCCGCACGCGGATGGTCTCCTCGAGACCGTCGTGGCCGACGACGACGCCCACCACCCGGCCGTCCTCGACCACCAGCGAGACCAGCTCGGTCTCGTACTCCACCGGCACGCCCGCCTCGATCAGCCCCTGCCGCAGCCCGATCGCCAGCGCCGCTCCCATCGCGTACATCCGCCGCCCGCGCAGGCCGGCCAGGAAGCGGTTGAACGCCACCTTCAGCATCGTGACCGGGCCGGTGACGGTGCGCATGCCCAGGCTGATCTTGCGGAAGTCGGCCTGGGTGACGATGAGGTTCGCCGGCGCCTTCGTGTACGGCGGATGCAGCCGGGCCAACTCCTCGCCCAGGAACCGGGCGTCCATCGGCACCGGCTCGACGCTGCGGCCCGCGGCCCGGCCGCCGGGCCGCTCGGGCTGGTAGTCGGCGTAGTCCGGCACCCAGGTGAAGCGCACCGGGGTGCGCGCGCGGAGGAAGTCCATCACCTCGGGGCCGCGGTCCAGGTAGGTGTCCCGGTTGACCTTGGGCACCACGTCGCCGACGATCGCGTCCAGGTACGCCTTGGCGCGGGCGTCGTCGTCGGGGTCGACCTGGCCGGCCGCCCGCAGCGCGTAGTTGCCGGGGATCCAGACGCCGCCGCCCGAGCGCGAGGTGGATCCGCCGAACCAGGCGCTCTTCTCGACCACCACGGTGGACAGGCCGTGGCGCGCGGCCGCGGCCAGGGCGGCCGTCATCCCCGCGCCGCCGGCCCCGACCACGACGACATCGAACTCTCGGCCGGACGCGCGCTCCATAGCAGTAGGTTCTAGCAGAAAAGTAGAACCTGTTCTAGTGTTGGAGCATGAGCGAGTCACAGACGGTGCTGGATGGGGTGCGCGACCTGCTGCCCACCTTCCGTGAGCGGGCGGACGAGACCGAGCGGCTGCGCGCGGTGCCGGAGGCGTCGGTGAAGGACCTGGAGGCGACCGGGTTCTTCCGGCTGCTCCAGCCCCGGCGGTACGGCGGGCTCGAGGCCGACCCGGTCGACTTCTACACCGCCGTGCGCGACATCGCCTCGGCGTGCGGCTCCACCGGCTGGGTCGCCAGCGTGCTCGGCGTCCATCCCTGGCAGATCGCCCTCTTCGCCGACGACGCGCAGCGAGCGGTGTGGGGCGAGGACAGCACCGTGCGGGTCTCCTCGTCGTACGCGCCGATGGGCAAGGCCCTCATCGCCGACGGTGGCTTCAGGCTCTCGGGCCGGTGGAGCTTCTCCTCGGGTTGCGCGCACGCGTCCTGGGTGCTGCTCGGCGGCCTGGTGCACAACGCGGAGGGTCAGATCGTGGACTTCCGCACGTTCCTGGTGCCGCGCGACTCCTACGAGATCGTCGACGTCTGGAACGTCGTCGGGCTGGCCGGCACCGGCTCCAACGACATCGTGGTGGAGGAGGCGTTCGTGCCCGAGGCGTTCACGCTCTCGATGGGGGAGACCGGCCGCTGTCAGGGCCCGGGCCAGGCGGTCAACACCGGCGAGCTCTACAGGCTGCAGTTCCACTCGCTGTTCACCACCACGATCACCACGCCGATCATCGGGATGGCCCGCGGTGCCTACGACGAGCACGTCCGGATGCAGCGGAACCGGATCCGGGCGTCGTACGGCGAGAAGGCCTCGCTCGACCCGTTCGCGGCCGTCCGGGTGGCCTCGGCCGGCTCGGAGATCGACGCCGCCTGGGCGCTGCTGATGACCAACATCCGCGAGCAGCAGGCCTACGTCGCTCGCGGCGAGCGAATCCCGATCGCGCAGCGGCTGCGGGTGCGTCGGGACCAGGTGCTCGGCACGCAGCGCGCGATCGACGCCATCGACTCGCTCTTCGAGGCCTCCGGCGGCCGGGCGCTGGCCAGCGGGACACCGCTGCAGCGAGCCTGGCGCGATGCCCACGCCGGCCGGGTGCATGCCGCCAACGACCCCGAGCGCGCGCTGCAGATGTACGGCGCCAGCGAGTTCGGGCACGACGTCGACCCGGGGATGTACTGATGGCCCTGTCTCGCGAGGACTGCCGCCGCTCGGGCAAGGCGGGCGATCTCACCCTGAACTACTACGAGGCCGGCCCGGCCACCTCGACGCTGGGCGGTGGGCTGCCGCTGGTGATGCTGCACGGCGGCGGTCCGGGCGCCTCGGCCTGGTCCAACTTCGGCCCGGCCCTGCCCGGCTTCGCCTCGTCGTTCCGCACACTGCTGGTCGACCAGCCCGGCTTCGGCCAGTCCGACAAGCCGCCGGTGGTCGGCAACTACTACCGCTTCGCCGCCGACCACGTCGCCGCGCTGCTCGACGAGCTCGGCATCGAGCGCATCCACCTGCTCGGCAACTCGCTGGGCGGTGGCACCGCGATGCGGTTCGCGCTCAGCCACCCCGACCGGGTCGGCCGGCTGGTGCTGATGGGGCCCGGTGGACTCTCGCTCAACCTGTTCCACGCCGACCCCACCGAGGGCGTGCAGCGGCTGATGGACTTCTCGGCGAGCCCCTCCCGGGAGGCGCTGCGGGCGTTCGTCGCCACCATGGTGGTGGACCAGTCGCTGGTGACCGACGAGCTGGTCGAGGAGCGCTTCGCCGACGCCACCGCGCCCGGGGCACAGGACGCGATGCGGTCGATGGGGATGTCGTTCTACCACCCCGAGACCGCCGAGGACGGCATGCTCTGGCGCGAGGCGCACCGGTTGCGCGCCCCCACCCTGCTCACCTGGGGTCGCGAAGACCGGGTCAACCCGCTCGACGGCGCGCTGACCGCGCTGAAGCTGATCCCCCGGGCCCACCTGCACGTCTTCCCCCGCTGCGGGCACTGGGCCCAGATCGAGGCCGCCGCGGAGTTCGCCGAGATCACCACGGCGTTCCTGGCACGGCACGAGGAGCGGACATGACCATCGAGGTGAGGTCGCTCGGCTACGTCCGGGTCAGCGCGACCGACCTGGAGGCCTGGCGGACGTTCGGCGGCAAGGTGCTCGGCCTGGCCGAGACCCGCGGGCCGGTTGCGGGCCAGCTCTGCTTCCGGATCGACCAGGTCTGGGCGCGGCTGGTCGTCGTGCCCGCCGACGTGGACCGCCTGGAGTGCAGCGGCTGGGAGCTGGCGGACCACCAGGCGTTGCAGGACGCCCGCGAGCACCTCGCCAAGGCCGGCGTCGTCTTCGAGGAGGGCACCGCCGAGGAGCTGGCCGAGCGGCGGGTGCAGGAGTTGATCCGCTTCACCGACCCGTGGGACAACGTCTTCGAGCTCTTCCACGGGATCGCCTACGAGCGGCGGCCGGTGGTGACGCCGTACGCCGCCGACTTCGTCACCGGCGAGCAGGGCATGGGCCACCTCGTGCTGCCGGTCACCGACGACGTGGAGGCGCTGCGCTTCTACACCGAGGTCCTCGGTTTCCGGCTGCGCGACTCGATGAGCATGCCGGGGGAGTTCGTCGGCAAGGAGCCGGGCTCGAAGGTCTGGCTGCGCTTCCTGGGCGTCAACCCGCGCCATCACAGCCTGGCGTTCCTGCCGATGCCGAACCCGTCGCGGTGCGTGCACATCATGTTCGAGGTGACGAAGCTGGACGACGTGGGCCGGGCACTCGAGCGGGTGCGCAAACACAAGGCGCCGCTCTCGGCGACGCTCGGGCGGCACATGAACGACGAGATGGTCTCCTTCTACGTGCGTTCGCCCGGTGGCTTCGACATCGAGTTCGGCACCGACGGGCTCACCGTCGACGACGCCCGCTGGGTCGCCCGGGAGTCGACCGCCGTCTCCTACTGGGGGCACGAGTTCGGGCAGTCTCCGCCATGAGCAGCCGGCCCGGCGTTCCGGTCGGCGTCTCGGCCGACGCCGCGGTGACCTGGCCGCCGCGGGAGCTGATCGACTCCTTCCTCGGCAACTTCGACTTCTCCGCCGTTGCCGAGGACTCGTCGGTCACGCCGCAGGAGGCTCGCGAGTTCCGCAGCGTGCTGGGCCGCTTCGCCTCCGGCGTGACGGTGGTGACGGCGGCGACCGGCGGCGGTCCGGTCGGAATGACCTGCCAGTCGTTCTCCTCGGTGTCGCTGCAGCCGCCGCTGGTGATGTTCGTGCCGGCCAAGACCTCCCGCGCCTGGCCGGCGATGCGCACCGCCGGCCACTTCACCGTCAACCTGCTCGCCGCCGAGCAGGAGGGGGTGTCGAACCAGTTCGCGGCCAAGGGCGCCGACAAGTTCGCCAGGGTGTCGTGGGTGCCCTCGCCGTCGACCGGCGCGCCGCGGCTCGACGGCTGCCTGGCCTGGATCGACTGCACCATCCATGCCGTCCACGAGGCCGGCGACCACTACCTCGTGCTCGGTCGGGTGCAGGAGCTCGTTCCCGGGCCCGCCGAGGAGCCGCTGCTGTTCTACCGCTCGGTGTACCGGCGGCTGGACTGAGCGGGTCTGTCCGCGAACGCGGCCGCACGCAGTCCGTGGGCCGGGCCGAGGAGCTGACCGAGCGCGTGGGCGCGCTTGAAGACCAGGTGGGCGTCGTGCTCCCAGGTGATGGCGATCCCGCCATGGAGCTGGATCGTCTCGGCCGCGACCCGGCCGACCGCCCGTTTCGCGTACGCCGCGGCCACCGCCGGTTCGATCTCTCCGGCCGCTGCCGCGCGGGCCGCCGAGCGGGTGGTCTCGACGAGCACCAGCAGGTCGGCCATCCGGTGCTTGAGCGCCTGGAAGCTGCCGATCGGCCGGCCGAACTGCTGTCGCTCCTTGGCATAGGCGACGGTCATGTCCAGCCCGCGCCGGGCGCAGCCGGCGGCCAGCGCGCTCACGCCGACCAGCGCCGCCTTCCGAGCGCGGGTGCGGTCGCCGACGATGCGGCGCGCCGAGGCCGGGTCGAACGCGACGGTGGCCAGTCGCAGGGTCGGGTCCAACGCCGGTGCCGGGGCGACCTGGGCGTCCTCGACGAGCACGACGCCGGCGTCGGTGAGGGCGAGCAGGATCGTCGCCTCGGCGCCGTAGAGGACCGGCTCGGCAGGGTCGAGGACCACGGCGGCGACCTCGCCGGCCGCGATCCGGGCCAGCAGATCGGGGTCGTCGGTGGTGGCGGCCGCGACCAGGCTGGGCAGCAGCGGCACCGGAGCCAGGCTGCGGCCGACCTCCTCCAGCACCAGTGCGGCCTCCACCAGCCCGGCGCCGGCGCCGCCGTACTCCTCGGGGACCGGCAGCGCCGCCACCCCGATCTGCTCGGCGAGCGTGCGCCACAGTGGCTCGTCGAAGCCGTCCGCGGCCCGCACCGCGGCGCTGTCGGCGCGCCTGTCGAGCAACCCGCGGACCGCGTCGACGAGGGCCTGCTGCTCGGGCGTGATCATGCGGCCACCAGGCTCGCCAGGACGCGGCCGCGGTGGAAGGCCGGCGTGCCCCAGGCGCGGGTCAGCGCGCGGATGCGCAGCAGCCACAGGCCGAGGTCGAGCTCGCGGGTGTAGCCGAGGGCGCCGTGCAGCTGCAGCCCGGCGCGGGCCGCCCGCCAGGCGGCGTCGGCGGCGAACGCCTTCGCGGCCGACACGTCGCGGCTCCCGCCCGCCGAGCCCGCCGAGACGCTCAGTGCGGCGCCGTAGACGAGCGGCCGGGCGAAGTCGAGCCCGATCCGGACGTCCGCCAGCCGGTGCTTGACCGCCTGGAACGAGCCGATCGCACGGCCGAACTGCTCGCGCTGCCGCACGTAGGAGACCGTGTCGGCCAGCACCCGCTCCGCGGCGCCGAGCAGCTGGGCGGCGCAGGCCAGCGCCGCCATGTCGAACGCGTCCTCGTCCGGTGGCGGCGCGTCGGCGACCCGGAAGAGCCGCCGGGTGGCGTCCACCGACTCCAGCCGCTCGCCGGTGGTGCCGGCGACGAGCTCGGCGACGTCCGCGTCGAGGGCGTACGGCGCCGCCACGGTCAGCATCGCGCCCCCGGCCGCGCGGGCGCGATGCGCCGGCACGCAGGCCAGGTAGGCGGCGGTCTCGATCCACGGGCCGACCACGAGATGGTGACCCAGTGCCTCGTGCGCGACGACCAGGTCGACTGGCGAGCCGCCGAGACCGCCGTCGTCCTCGGGCACGATCAGCCCGCTCACGCCCAGGTCGGCGATCCGCTTCCACAGGGCCCGGCCGGGGCCATGCTCACCCTCGGTCCAGGCGCGAGCGGCGGAGACGGTGTCGGTGCCGGAGAGCAGGTCGTCGAGCGCGTGTCGGAAGTCGACCTGGTCGGTGGAGAGCTGGAAGCGCATCAGCCACCCGCCTCCGGCCGGACCTCCCGCGGCAGGCCGAGGATGCGCTCGGCGACGATGTTGCGCTGGATCTCGTTGGTGCCGGCGTAGATCGGCCCGGCGAGCGCGAACAGGTGCCCGTCGGTCCAGCTCGACACCAGCTCCGCGTCGGCGCCGAGCAGGTCGAGGGCGGTCTCGTGCAGGTCGACGTCGAGCTCGGACCAGAACACCTTGTTGACCGAGCCGGCCGCGCCGCCGGCTGGATCGGACACCGTCTGGCCGTCGGCGAGCCGGGTGACGGTGCCCCAGGTGTAGAGCCGGTAGGCCTGGGCGCGGATCCAGGCCTCGGCCACCCGGTCTGCCACGCCGTCGGGTGGTCTGGACGCGATCGCTCCTTCGTCGCGATCGGCTCGACCAGCGAGATCGGCGTAGAGCCCGACCAGCCGGTCGGCCGCGGCACAGAACCGGCCGGGGGAGCGCAGCGACAGTCCGCGCTCGTTGCCCGCCGTACTCATCGCGACCCGCCAGCCGTCGCCGACGCCGCCCAGGACGTCGGCATCGGGCACGAACACGTCGTCGAGGAAGATCTCCGCGAAGCCCGGCTCTCCGTCCAGCTGCGCGATCGGCCGCACCGTGACGCCCGGTGCGTCCAGCGGGAAGAGGAAGTAGGTCAGCCCGCGGTGCCGTTCCGCGCTCGGATCGGACCGGAACAGGCCGAACCCCATCTGCGCGTACGGCGCCCGCGACGACCAGGTCTTCTGCCCGTCGAGCCGCCAACCGCCCTCGACGCGGGTCGCGGTCGAGCGCAGCGAGGCCAGGTCGGAGCCGGCGTCGGGCTCGGACCAGGCCTGCGCCCAGATCGTCTCGCCGGTGGCCATCGCGGGCAGGTAGCGGGCGCGCTGCTCGGCGGTGCCGTGCTCGAAGAGCACCGGTGCGAGCAGGAAGATGCCGTTCTGGGAGACCCGCCCTGGAGCCCCGGCGCGGTAGTACTCCTCCTCGAAGAGGACCCACTCGACCAGCGACGCGTCGCGCCCGCCGTACTCCCGCGGCCAGGAGACGACGCTCCACCGGCCCGCGGCGAGCTCGGCCTCCCAGGCGCGATGGGCCGCGAAGCCCTCGGGGGTGTCCATCGACGGCAGCGGCCGGGCCGGCACGTGCTCGGCGAGCCAGGCCCGTGCCTCGTCCCGGAACGCCTGCTCCGCGGGCGAGAGGTCCAGGTCCATCAGGATCCCTCCCCGGCCGCCTTGTTGCGGGCGGCCATCGCCCTCGCGTCCAGCCCGCCCAGGGAGTCGGCCGAGGTCTCGGCGTTGTGCGCGTGGGCGAGGTGGTGCAGCCCGAAGACGGAGTCCATGCCGGCGCGCATGCCCTGGAGGTCCTCGGCCTGGTTCACCGCCTTCTTGGTCAGGGCCAGTCCGAACCGCGGCATCTGCGCGATCCGCTGCGCGATGCCCGTCACGGTCGACTCGAGCGACTCGCGCGGCACCACCCGGTTGACCATGCCGAGCTCGCGCGCCCGGGCGGCCGAGAAGCGGTCGCCGGTGAAGAGGAACTCCTTGGCGGCGCGCGGGTTCATCACCCACGGATGGGCGAAGTACTCCACGCCCGGGATCCCCATCCGCACCACCGGATCGGAGAAGAACGCGTCCTCGCTGGCCACGATGAAGTCGCACGACCAGGCCAGCATCAGGCCGCCGGCGATGCAGGCCCCGTGCACCATCGCGATCATCGGCTTGGGGATCTCTCGCCAGCGCCGGCACATGCCGAGGTAGACCTCCGACTCGCGGGCGAAGCGCTGGTCGCCGCCCTGCTTGTCGACGTGGTCCCACCAGATCACGGCCCGGCGCTCGAAGGAGCGGTCGACGTCGCGCCCCGGCGTACCGATGTCATGGCCGGCGCAGAAGTGGTCGCCCGCGCCGCGCAGCACGATCACGGCAACCTCCTCGTCGTCGACCGCGCGGGTGAAGGCGGCGTCGAGGGCGTAGGTCATCGCGGAGTTCTGCGCGTTGCGGTACTCGGGGCGATTCAGGGTCACCCAGGCGATCCGGTCCCGCACCTCGTAGGTCACGACCTGTGTCATGAGCTCCTCAATTCGTTCTTCAGCAGCTTGCCCGAGGGGTTGCGCGGCAGCGCGTCCACGAAGTCGACGTACCGCGGGACCTTGAAGTTGGCCAGCCGCTCGCGCGCGAAGGCGATGACGTCCTCGGCGGCGATGTCGCCAGCGGGTACGACGAAGGCGCGGCCGACCTCGCCCATCCGCTCGTCCGAGGCGCCGACCACCGCGACGTCGGCCACGCCGTCGAGCCGGGCCAGCACCTGCTCGACCTCGGCGGGATAGACGTTGAAGCCACCGCAGATGTACATGTCCTTGAGCCGGTCGGTGATCCGCAGATTGCCGGCGTCGTCGAGGGTGCCGACGTCGCCGGTGTGCAGCCAGCCGTCGGCGTCGATCGCCTCGGCGGTGGCGGCCGGGTCGTCGAGGTAGCCGAGCATCACGTACTCCCCGCGCAGCAGCAGTTCGCCGGCCCCGTTCTCGTCGGGCCCCGCGATCGTCGCCTCCATCCCCGGGACCGCCCGTCCGCACGTCGTCGCGACGGTCTCGGCGGAGTCACCGTCACGGCACATCGTGGCCACCACCGCCTCGGTCATCCCGAACGCCGTCACGACGGTGTCGATCCGCAGCTCGTCGCGCATCCGCTCGATAAGCACCACCGGCACCACGGCGGCCCCGGTGACGGCCAGCCGCAGCGAGGACAGGTCGTGCCCGGCGCGCTCGGGGGCGGTGAGCAGCGACTGATAGATCGTCGGCGCGCCCGGCAACACCGTGATCCGCTCACGCTCGATCAGCGTCAGCGTTGCCGCCACGTCGAAGGTGGCGACCGGGTAGAGCGTGGCACCGGTGAGCAGCCCGGTGAGGATGCCGACCTTGTAGCCGAAGGAGTGGAAGAAGGGGTTCACCACCAGATAGCGATCCCGGTCGGTGACGCCGCCGAGCTCGGCCCAGACCCGGGCCACCCCGACCGTCTGGCGATGCGCGCTGAGCACGCCCTTGGGCCGGCCGGTGGTGCCGGAGGTGAACAGGATGTCCGCGACGTCGTCGGGGGAGACCGCGACGTCGATCGGCGGTCCGTCGAGGGCGGCCAGCTCGGCGACGTCGAGGATGCGCCGCGTGCTGCCGTCGGCGGCGAGCTCGGCGGCGAAGTCGCGTCCCAGGAAGCCGCCCGCGACCACCACCAGGGCGGCGTCGACGCGCTCGATGATGTCGCGGGCCTCGGGGGCGGTGTAGCGGGTGTTGATCGGCACCAGCGTGCCGCCGGCGGTCGAGACGGCCAGCGCGGCGATCACCCAGTCGACGCTGTTAGGCGCCCACACGCAGACGCGGTCGCCCGGAGCCACCCCCCGGGCCGCGTAGCCGCGTGCCACCCGGCCGACCTCGTCGCAGAGCCGGGCGAAGGACAGCACCCGGTCGCCCTCGACGTACGCCGGCCTCGAGCCGAACCGCTCCGCGGCGGCGTGCAGCGCCGCGGGGATGGTGTCGACCACGCGCCTCTCCTTCGTCGTCTGCTTCGTCTCGGCCCAAGCAAGTGCTTGGTAGGCTACGGTAGTCGCATCCGACCGGGAAGGGAACAGCCGTGAGTCAGGCCAGCGACAGCGCCGATCTCGACGTCCTGCGCGCCGAGATCCGGGCGTGGCTGGAGGTGCAGTTGAGCGGGCGGTTCGCCGGCCTGCGAGGCGCGGGCGGCCCCGGCCGCGAGCACGAGCGGTTCGCCGAGCGGCTGGCGTGGAACCGTCACCTCGCCGAGCACGGCTGGACCTGCGTCGGCTGGCCCCGCGAGTACGGCGGTCGGGGACTGAGCGTGGCGCAGCAGGTGGTCTTCCACGAGGAGTACGCCCGCGCGAACGCGCCCGCCCGGGTCAACCATCTCGGCGAGGAGCTGCTCGGGCCGACGCTCATCGCCTACGGCACCGGTGCGCAGAAGGAGCGGTTCCTGCCCGGCATCAGGTCGGTGACCGAGCTGTGGTGCCAGGGCTACTCCGAGCCCGGGGCCGGCTCCGACCTCGCCTCGGTCGCGACCCGCGCGCGCCTGGACGGGGACGCCTGGGTGATCGACGGTCAGAAGATCTGGACCTCGATGGCGCACGAGGCCCAGTGGATCTTCGTGCTCGCCCGCACCGATGCGGGGTCACGTCGGCACGAAGGTCTGTCATTCCTGCTCGTGCCGCTCGACCAGCCCGGCGTCGAGGTGCGCCCGATCGAGCAGCTCACCGGCGGCGCGGAGTTCAACGAGGTCTTCTTCACCGGCGCCCGCACCGCCGCCGACCTGGTCGTCGGCTCGTCGGGCGACGGGTGGCGAGTGGCGACGGCGTTGCTCGGCTTCGAGCGCGGCGTCTCCACGCTGGGTCAGCAGGTGGGCTTCGCCCGCGAGCTCGACGATCTCATCGAGATCGCTCGGGTCAACGGGAGTATGGACGACCCGGTGATCGCCGACCGGCTGGCGGCGGCGTACGTCGACCTCGAGGTGATGCGCGCCAACGCCGTCCGGGCACTCGAGGAGGACCAGCCCCCCTCGGTCGGCAAGCTCGTCTGGGCCGGCTGGCACCGGCGCCTGGGCGAGCTCGCGATGCAGGTCGCGGGCGCCGGCGGCCTCACGCTCGATGCCGGGTCCGGTGAGCCGGACCGATGGCAGCGGCTCTTCCTGTTCTCCCGCGCCGACACCATCTACGGCGGCAGCGACGAGATCCAGCGGAACATCCTCGCCGAGCGCGTGCTCGGCCTGCCCCGCGAACCGAGAGGCGTCTGATGTCAGCAGCACCCGACTACGTACCCGCCCACGGGCTCCTGACCGATCAGGTGGTCGTCGTCACCGCCGGCGCCGGCGCCGGGATCGGGGCCTCCGTCGTACGTCGCGCGCTCGAGGAGGGTGCCCGTGCGGTCGTCGTCGGTGACACCCACGAGCGCCGGCTGGCCGAGGCGCAGGAGTCGCTGGCCGCCGATTTCGGGGCCGACCGGGTGGCGACGGTGGTCAGCGACGTGACCCGGCAGGACCAGGTCGAGGCGCTGCTCGACGCCGCCGAACGATGGGGTGGGGTCGACGTGATGGTCAACAACGCCGGCCTGGGCGGCACCGCGGGCGTGCTGGAGATGACCGACGAGCAGTGGTCGCGGGTGATCGACATCAGCCTGACCGGGACGTTCCGCTGCGTGCGGGCCGCAGGGCGGCGGATGCGCGAGGCGGGTCGCCACGGCGTGATCGTGAACAACGCCTCGGTGGTCGGCTGGCGCGCTCAGGGGGGTCAGGCCCACTACGCCGCGGCCAAGGCGGGGGTGATGGCCCTGACCCGGTGTGCCGCACTGGACCTGGCGCCGTACGGTATCCGCGTCAATGCGGTGGCGCCGTCGCTGGCGATGCATCCGTTCCTGGCCAAGGTGACCTCGGACGAGCTGCTCGCGGAGCTGACCGGCCGGGAGGCGTTCGGCCGTGCCGCGGAGCCGTGGGAGGTGGCCAACGTGATGGTGTTCCTGGCCAGTCCGTACTCGTCTTATCTGACCGGTGAGGTGATCAGTGTCAGCAGTCAGCACCCCTGAGTCGCGGCGCGACGAGCTGTTGCGGATCGCGGCCGGGCTCTTCGCCGAGCGCGGCTACCGCAACACCACCGTGCGCGACATCGCCGACGCGGCCGGGATCCTCTCCGGCAGCCTCTACCACCACTTCGACTCCAAGGAGTCGATGGTCGACGAGATCCTGTCGTCGTTCCAGGCCGAGCTGTTCGCCGGGTACGACGAGATCCTGGCCTCGGCCGCGCCCGCGCGGGAGAAGATCGAGGCGGCGGTGAGACTGTCGTTCCGCGCCATCGACGAGCACCACCACGAGGTGGCGATCTTCCAGAACGAGGCCGACCAGCTCGGTCGGATGGAGCGCTTCGGCTATCTCGCGGAGCGCAACGAGCAGTCTCGCCAGGTGTGGATGACGCTGCTGCGGTCCGGGGTGGAGGCGGGCGCGCTGCGCGCCGACCTGGACCTCGAGCTGGTCTACCGGTTCATCCGCGACACCGTCTGGGTGGCGGTGCGCTGGTACCGACCCGGCGGTGAGCTCTCGCACGACCAGGTGGCGGAGCAGTACCTCGCCATCCTGCTCGACGGGATCGCCGCATGACTCACCCCGTCCGCATGCTCGCCTCGCTCCGCTTCCGACGGGGCCCCCGATGAGCACCGCCTACATCGTCGACGCGGTGCGGACGCCGGTCGGGCGCCGCGGGGGTTCGCTGGCGGCCGTGCACCCGGCTGACCTGGGTGCGGTCGCGCTGGGGGCGCTGGTGCGCCGCACGGGTGTCGATCCGGCTGCCGTCGACGACGTGATCATGGGCTGCTGCGACACCATCGGCGGGCAGGCCGGCGACGTCGCCCGGACCGCGTGGCTGGTGGCGGGGCTGCCCGACGAGGTGCCCGGGGTGACGATCGACCGACAGTGCGGCTCCTCGCAGCAGGCGGTGCACTTCGCCGCCCAGGGCGTGATGTCGGGAACCCAGGACCTGGTGGTGGCCGGTGGCCTGCAGAACATGAGTGCGATCCCGATCTCGGCGGCGATGCTGGTGGGAGAGCCCTACGGCTTCTCCACGCCGTTCGCGCAGTCGCCGGGGTGGCTGGCTCGCTATGGCGACGTCGAGGTCTCGCAGTTCCGCTCCGCGGAGATGATCGCCGAGAAGTGGGGGATCTCGCGGGAGCGGATGGAGGCGTTCGCGCTGACCTCGCACGCGCGGGCGCGTACCGCGATCGCCGAGGGGCGGTTCGTTTCGCAGATCGAGCCGGTCGACCTGCCGGACGGCGGAGTTCTCGCCGTCGACGAGTGCCCGCGTGAGACGTCGTTGGAGAAGATGGCCGCGCTGCAGCCGCTCGCGCCCGGCGGGCGGATCACCGCAGCGCTCGCCTCACAGATCTCCGATGGTGCCGCGGCGCTGCTGATTGGGTCCGAGGCGGCCGTGGCGCGCCACGGCCTGACGCCGCGGGCACGGATCCATCACCTCTCGGTGCGCGGGGACGACCCGGTGTGGATGCTCACCGGCCCCATCCAAGCCACGCGGCATGCGCTGGAACGGGCCGGGATGAGCGTGGACGACATCGACCTGTTCGAGTGCAACGAGGCGTTCGCCTCCGTCGTGCTCGCCTGGATGGACGAGCTCGACGTGCCGCACGAGAAGGTCAACGTCAACGGCGGCGGCATCGCGCTGGGGCACCCGATCGGCGCCACCGGGGCGCGGCTGATGACCACCCTGCTCGCCGAACTCGAGCGCACCGGCGGCCGCTATGGGCTGCAGACGATGTGCGAGGGCGGGGGGCAGGCGAACGTGACGATCATCGAGCGGCTCTGATTCCCGAGCGTCGGCTTGGATGTCGCTGGCCGTTGTCGCTGGCCGTTGCCGCCGGCCGCGGCTGACCGTGAGCCGGCAGCCGGCCAGGCCACCCGCGCGCCGGGCGAACGGTTGTGCATGTTCTGGGCGGGGTGATCGGGGAGTTGAACGGTTGTCTGGTTGCAGGCCGGACGCTTGTCCGCCAATGTCGAACGGTTGTCCTGCTTTCCGGGTCCATGGCCCGTGAATTGAACGGTTGTTCGCGTTTTGGGTGCGGTTGCCGACGAATTGAACGCCTGTTCCGTCCGAACGCTCGTTGGAATTTGCGCGGGCTGGGCCGGCGGGCTG
>NZ_DASZUF010000116.1:0-2041 GCF_035547795.1 Nocardioides sp. | reverse complement strand
TCGCGCAGCACCGTCAGGTGGATCCGAGACGGGTTCACGTCCGAGAGTCCGTGGAGCACCAAGGCCGACTCGTGCGAGATCACGCCCCTGCCCAAGGTCCAGGCGATGGCCTCGGCCAGCTCGTCATGCTCCGAGCGCGGCAAAACGGGGACCCGATACACGCCACGGGTCACCCGCTCCAGCCGGCCGCGGGCCGCCATGAGCCGCAGTTGGGTAGGATCGATCCCGAGCTCGCGCGCGTCGCGAGTCGTGATGTACCCGTGCTGGTCGACGGCGCGTTCGAGGATCTGATCCCGGAGCGTCATGTGCTAAAGCGTATCAGAATGATACGGAAAAGCACACAGTTCTCGGCAGCAGATGGGCGCCATGACCAGCACCGAGTGATGCAAACTCTGATGCATATTGCCCTGAAATCGGCGTCAAACGGCGACCCTTGCTAACAAGCAGCGGCCGACAAAGTGCCGCCTGACCTGCGGAAACGTCGACGACCGCTAACAACCGTCGAGCCTGAGCCGTCGTGGCACCAGTGGCAGGCGGCATAGCCCACGCTCAGGAGCACCGGCACGTCCCGCCGGCGGGCCTCGGCGAACGCCTCGGGGCCCCACTCCCACCAGTCGACGGGGTGGTCGGCGTGCTGGAGCAGGTACGGCGAGGTGGCGGCACCGAGACGGTTCACGCCACCCATCATCCTCCGCGCTAGCGGGGCACGACCTTCTCCCCGCCGATCCACGACTCGGTGACGCCCACCTTGGGGAGCCGCTCGACCGGCACGGTGACCGGGTCCGCGTCGAGGAGCACGAGGTCGGCCTTGGCGCCGGGACGGATGACGCCGACGTCCTCGCGGCCGAGCATCCGCGCCGGCGTGACGGTGACGCCGCGCAGCGCGGCGGCGCGGCTGGCCTGCTGGGCCTCGTCGCCGGAGATCGCGCCGCCGAGCGTCTCGCGGGTGACCGCCGACCACACCGCCTCGAGCGGGTTGGGCATCGTCACCGGCGCGTCCGAGGAGATGACGACCGGGAGACCGGCGCGCTCGAACTCGCCGTACGGGTAGAACCGGCCGCCGAACTCGCCGAACTCCTCCATCAGCGAGTCGCCGTAGAGGCTGACCTGCATCGGCTGCGGCACCGGGACGACGTGCAGGTCGGCCATCCGGCCGATCTGCTCGGTGGTCGGAAAGCCGCAGTGCTCGATGCGGTGCACGAGGCCGGTGCGCGGTCGCTCGGCGCGGGCGCTGGCGACGGCGTCGAGGACGACGCCGATGGGCAGCGGGCCCTGGGCGTGGGTGGCGGTGCTGAGGCCGAGCCGGTGCGCGGTGGTGATGAGGGCGGCCAGCTCCTCCGGCTCGTGGTAGAGGTAGCCGTTCGGCGAGGGCTTGCCACAGCACGCATGCCCGTTGAGGTACGCCGTGCGCGCGATCACCGAGCCGTCGGCATAGAGCTTGACGCCCCACAGCCGGAGCCGGTCGTCACCCAGCCGCGAGCTCATCCCGAGCCCGGTCAGGTGCTCGAGGTTGCTCGACAGCGCCAGCATCTCGGTGCGCATCAGCAGCCGGCCCTCGTCCCGCGCCCGCAGGTAGCCGTCCATCTCCAGCTGGGTCACCTGGGCATCGCACATCGTGGTGATGCCGGCGTCGAGCAGCGAGCGCTGACCGAGGTCGAAGAGGTGGTCGATCTCGGCGTGCGTCATCGGGAGGTGGAAGTTGGGGCCGTGGTTGCGCACCTTCACGCCCTCGGCGCCGGTCAGCAGATCGCAGGCGGAGTCGAAGAGGACACCCGTCGGCTCACCGTCGGCGTCGCGGTCGATCCGCCCACCGACCGGCGTCGGGGTCGCGGCGGTGATGTTCGCCTGCCGCAGGGCGAGCGTGTTGACCACGTAGCCATGGCCACTGGCGTGCTGGATCTGCACCACCCGGTCACGCGCCACCCGGTCCAGGTCGGCCGCCGACGGGTGCCGACCCTCGGCCAGCTTCGACTGGTCGTAGCCATAGCCACGGATGGCCTCCCCGGGACGGGCGGCGGCGCGGTCGCCGAGCAGGCGGACG
>NZ_DASZUF010000115.1:0-17638 GCF_035547795.1 Nocardioides sp. | reverse complement strand
GACCACGGCGACGGCGCCGAAGCCGATCGTCCGGCGCCGCTGACCCGCTCGGTACGCCGCCAGCGTCACCGCCACCGCGGCCGAGCTCATCAAGACCAGCACCCCGGTGGCGTAGGCGCCGCCCTGCGCGTCGACGCCGGCTTGGAACCGCCAGGTGATGAAGAACGCCGATCTCCACGATCAGCATGACCGGGGTGGCGAGGAGGGTGCGTGGATCGAGCTTGCGGACCGTGCCGGGCAGCGCCTGGACGATCTGGTCGAGGATGAGAACTGACGAGGTAGTCATGACAGCGACTCCGCGATCGGACCGAGGGCGAGCGCCGGGACGTAGGTCAGGCCGACCACGACCAAGGCGACGCCGGTGAGCAGGGCCACGAACAGCGGCCGGTGGGTGGGCAGCGTGCCGGCGCTCGCCGGCTGTGCCTTGGCGGCGGCGAACCGGCCGGCCAGGGCGAGCACGAAGACGATCGGCAGGACCCGCCCGAAGAGCAGGAGCGCCCCGAGCAGGGCCAGCACCGGAGTGGTCAGGATGTAGCTGGCCACCAGCACGATCTCGCGCTGGCCGATCTTCTTGGCCCAGGTATTCCGGCGTCCGGCCGACCATCAGGCCGCACAGGAACACCGTCACCACGGCCAGCATCAGCAGGCCGTAGAGCCCCGAGCCGACGCCGCCGGGGGCGATCTCGCCGAGCATCATGTCGAACATCGCGATGCCGCCGCCCTGCGGTGTGAGGCTGTCGTGCATCGAGTCGACCGCACCGGTCGAGGTCAGCGTCGTCGCGGCCCCGAACAGCGCACCGGCGGCCTCGCCGAAACGGGTCTCCTTGCCCTCCATGGCGGCGCCGGCGAGCCTGATGGCGCGGCCGGCGGTGGACATCTCCACCCAGGTCAGCAACGAGACGGCCGCGGCCGCCAGGACCACCATGGTCGCGAGTACGGCGCCGCCCTGGCGCCTGTCCTTCACCATCAGGCCGAACGCCCACGCCATCGCGAACGGGATCACCAGAAGCAGGAAGATCTCGAACAGATTGGTGAACGCGTTCGGGTTCTCGAACGGATGGGCGCTGTTGGCGTTGTAGAAGCCGCCGCCGTTGGTGCCCAGCAGCTTGATCGACTCCTGGCTGGCGACCGGTCCCCCGGTGATGCCCTGGTGGGCGCCGCCCAGGGTGGTGACCTCATGGACGCCGTGGAAGTTCTCGATCACTCCTCCCGCCACCAACACCAGCGCGCTCACGAACGCGATCGGCAGCAGCACCCGGACCGTGCCGCGCACCAGGTCACTCCAGAAGTTGCCGACCCGACCGCCGGCGCGGGCCCGGGCGATGCCGCGGGCGAACGCCGCCGCGACCGACATCCCGACCGCCGCCGAGACGAAGTTCTGCACGGTCAGGCCGCCGGCCTGGAGCAGGTGGCCGGCGGCCGACTCGCCGGAGTACCACTGCCAGTTCGTGTTGGTCACGAACGAGACGGCGGTGTTCCACGCTCCCGCCGGGTCGAAGCCGGCGAAGCCGAGGCTCAGCGGCAGGTGGTGCTGGAGTCGCTCGACGGCGTACAGGATCAGGATGCCGACCAGGCTGAACCCGAGCACCGACATCGCGTAGGAGCGCCAGTGCTGGTCGGCGTCGGGATCGACCCGCAGCAGACGGTAGGCCGCCCGCTCGAGCCGCAGGTGGCGCTCGGCGGTGTAGACCCGGGCGAGGTGGCGACCCAGGAACGGGACCGTCACCGCCAGCGCGGCGGCCAGGACGAGGATCTGCAGGACGGCCGCAGTGGTGGCACTCACCGCTCGCCACCGCGATCGAGCAGGCCGAGCAGGAGCGCCAGCCCGGCGAAAGAGGCCAGGGTCAGCGCCAGATAGATGAGATCGGACACGACCTCAGGTCTAGGTCAGCTGCGGCGTCGTCCGGGCCGTCCTTGACGCTTCCTTGACGAGCCGGCCGGGCCGTTTGACGCATCCTTGACCGGCCGGCCTCCTCTCAGGCCAGTGCCAGAAGCGCCTGGCGGAGCTCCTCGGGCGGGGCGGCGCTGCGGCCGGTCGCCGGGTCGAAGAAGACCATCACGAACCGACCGCGCGCCAGCAGCTCGCCCGTGCCCGGCTCCGCGGCCGTGTCGCGGATCTCGGCCTCGAGCACCATCGAGCGGTTGCCGACGTGGCCGATCCAGGTGTGGCACTCGTACGGCTCCGCGCGGAACAGGATCGGCCGCCGGTAGTCGATGTCCTGCTGTGCGACCACCACCGACGGATAGCGCTCCAGCCCGGCCGCCTCGACCTGGCGGGCCATCAGCGAGACCCGAGCCTCCTGGAAGAACTCGAAGTACTTCACGTTGTTGACGTGGCCGTAGACATCCACGTCGGAGAAGCGCACCCGCAGCGGGTAGTGGCCCAGCTCGTCGTGACGCGGGGCGCCGTACTCCGTGGGGCGGCTCAGCGCCGCCAGCGGCTCCTCCAGGTAGGCCGCCAGCGCCGCGCGCTCCTCGGCGGCGAAGCGACGCGGGCGCTCGTCGGCGAAGACGTACGGCGTCAGCACCGTGGAGGCCGTCAGGTAGACGGTCCGCTCGCCCGCGGGCGTCTCCCGGAAGACCTCGTAAGCCAGCGTCGCGGTCGCGGCCCGGACCTCGGTGACCCAGCACTCGATCGAGACGGGGCCGCCGTCGAAGACCAGCGGCTCGACGTAGACCAGCCGGTTGCTGACCACGATCAGCGCCTCGGCGAGCGCGCCGGTGGCCGGTCCGCGGGCATGCACCCGCAGCATGTCGACGCGGGCCTCCTGCAGGTAGTCGGCGTACACGACGTTGTTGACGTGGCCCAGGAGATCCATGTCGGCCCAGCGCATCGGGCACTCGTAGCGGTGTCGCACCCCAGGATCCTCCCAAACCCGGCGCGAGGCCTGTCGCCGTACCCTCCCGGCGGGGCACTATGGTGGCCGGAGCACCTTCCCTACTCATGAGTAACTGGAGTCGCCATGCCTGAGGCCGTCATCGTTTCCGCAGCCCGCTCGCCGATCGGGCGCGCCAACAAGGGCTCCCTGAAGGACTTCCGTCCCGACGACCTCACCGCGCTGATCACCAAGGCGGCGCTGGACAAGATCCCCGAGCTCGACCCGAACACGATCGACGACTTCCTGCTCGGCTGCGGGCTGCCCGGAGGCGAGTCGGGCAACAACATGGGGCGCAACATCCCCGTGCTGCTGGGCTATGACAACGTCCCCGGTACGACGATCACCCGCTATTGCTCCTCCTCGGTGCAGACCACCCGGATGGCGTTCCACGCGATCAAGGCCGGCGAGGGCGACGTGTTCGTCTCGGCCGGCGTGGAGACCGTCTCCCGCTTTGCCAAGGGCACCTCCGACCACTGGCCCGACACCCACAACCACCTCTTCGACGAGGCTCAGGCCCGGACGAAGGCCACCGCCGAGGCCGGCAGCGCCGCCAGCGGCCCCTGGCACGACCCGCGCGAGGACGGCCTGCTGCCCGACGTCTACATCGCGATGGGCCAGACCGCCGAGAACGTCGCCACCCTGCGCGGCCTGGACCGGCGGGAGCTGGACGAGTTCGCGGTGCGCTCGCAGAACCTGGCCGAGAAGGCGATCGCCGACGGCTTCTGGGCCCGCGAGATCACCCCCGTCACCACGCCCGACGGCACCGTCGTCTCCGCCGACGACGGCCCGCGCGCCGGCGTCACCTACGAGGCGATCGCGGCGCTGCAGCCGGTGTTCCGTCCCGACGGCGTAGTCACCGCCGGCAACTGCTGCCCGCTCAACGACGGCGCCGCCGCGGTGGTGATCATGTCCGACGTCCGCGCGGCCGAGCTGGGCATCACGCCGCTGGCGCGGATCGTGGCCACCGGCGTCTCCGGCCTCTCCCCCGAGATCATGGGCCTGGGGCCGGTCGAGGCCTCGAAGCGAGCCCTGGCATCCGCCGGCATGTCGATCGGCGACATCGACCTGGTCGAGATCAACGAGGCGTTCGCCGCCCAGGTCGTGCCCTCCTACCAGGACCTCGGCATCGACCTGGACCGGCTCAACGTCAACGGCGGCGCGATCGCCGTGGGCCACCCCTTCGGCATGACCGGCGCCCGACTGCAGAACACCATGCTCAACTCCCTGGAGTGGCACGACAAGACCACCGGCCTGATCACCATGTGCGTGGGCGGCGGCATGGGCATGGCACTCATCCTCGAACGCCTCTGACCGTCGAATCGTGGATTTCGCACGCCCGAGTCCGGAGCAACCCTCCGGACTCGGGCGTGAATTTTCCCCGATTCAACGTGGGGGCGGGCCCGACCGCGTCGTCTCCTAGACTCGGCGTCGTGAGCGAGGAGACCCGCTGGCTCGATGCCGCCCAACAGCGGTCCTGGCGCGGGCTGATCATGGGGATGACGCTGCTGCAGGACAAGCTCGACGACGACCTGCGCGCGACGTTCGACCTGTCGCTGGCCGAGTACGAGATCCTGGTGCGGCTCTCCGAGAGCGACGGCACCCTGCGGATGGCCCAGCTCGCCAGCGCGATGGGACACTCCCGCTCCCGGGTGACCCACACGATCGCACGGATGGAGAAGGCCGGCCTGGTCGAGCGGCGTACGTCGCGAGTCGACGGACGGGGTGTCGACGCCGTCCTCACCCGGAAGGGCCACGATCTGCTCGTGGAGGCGGCGCCGGTGCACGTCTCCGGCGTACGCGACCACCTGGTCGACCTCGCCTCCAAGGAGGACTTCGCGGCGCTCGGCCGGGTCATGAACGCCGTTGCCGACCACCTCATCTCCGAGCGACCGGACCTCGAGATCCGCTAGGGCTCTGCGGCGGCGGAGTCCGTCGCGGAATATACCCAGCACGGGGGATTTTCCCCGTGCTCGCGCTGCGGCAGCGTCGGGATGGTCATCTTTCTGCAAGGAGGCAGAGCATGTTGAGCACCCCCAAACTCGCCAGCACGGCCGTCGCCCTCGGGCTCGCCGGCGCCGCGCTGACCGCAGCGCCGGCCTCGGCGCACCCGGGCACCCATCACCCCCATCCGTCCTTCCCCAGCCAGCACGTCCTGGCCAGCGGACTGCTATCCCCGCTGCGCGCTGCCGTGGCCGCCAACGGCACCGCCTACGTCTCGGAGAACTTCGCCGGCAAGATCGACCGGGTCGACCGGCGCGGACACTCCACCACCGTCTACACCGATCCGAACGGGTACGAGGTCGGCGGACTCTCGCTCGCCGGCCGCAACGTCGTCTTCACCGTCACCCAGAGCGAGGGCGAAGGCGTCAACCTCGACAGCTGGCTGAAGGTCCTCACCCCCTCCGGACATGTCCGCACGATCGCCGACCTCCGCACCTACGAGAACCGCGTGAACCCGGACCAGGGCACGACGTACGGCTTCCGTGACATCGACCCGACCTGCGCCGCCAAGTGGCCGACCGCCAACGGCCCGGCCACCTACACCGGCGCGGTCGACTCGCATCCCTACGCCACCTATGTGCGCCGCGACGGCTGGATCTACGTCGCCGACGCCGGCGGCAACGACGTCCTGCTGGTCTCGCCGAGCGGTCACACCATCCGCACCGTCGCGACGCTGCCGGGCATTCCGCTGTCGATCACCAGCGACGTGGCCAGCGGCATGGGGCTCGACCCCTGCTTCGTCGGCTCGACGTACTACTTCGAGCCGGTGCCGACCGACATCGAGGTGGGGCCGACCGGCACCGTCTACGTCACCAGCCTGCCCGGCGGACCGGAAGGGCCTCAGCTCGGCGCGCGCGGCAGCGTGTTCGCGATCGGCGCGCAGGCCACCCGCCACGCCTTCCGGCCGATCGCGAAGCGCCTAGGCAAGCAGCACGGCACGCAGCACGGCTGGCGCCCCTGGCAGCACCACGGCGGTGACGCCGCGAGCTCGCGCCTGGCCCGTCCGGTGGTCACCGGCCTGACCGACCCGACCGGCCTCGCGGTGACTCCGACCGGCACGCTGTACGTCGCCCAGCTGTTCGGCAACGAGATCTCGAAGGTCACACTGGGTCGCCACGGCGCGACCGTGACCAACGCGATCTCGACGCCCACGCCGGGTGAGGTGGAATGGACGCCGCAGGGCCTCTACTTCACCAGCAACGTGCTCTCCGGCACCCCGGAGGATCCGACCGGCAACATGGTCCCGAGCGGACAGCTCATCCGCTTCGGCCGCTGAGACCCGCGCCGGAGGTGTCACCGCGACAGGTCCGGCCGCGGTGACACCTCGCAGCTATCACTCTCGACGCGCACTGTCACCGGTGACACGTTGAGGTCTC
Source organism: Nocardioides sp. (assembly GCF_035547795.1). GTDB lineage: Bacteria > Actinomycetota > Actinomycetes > Propionibacteriales > Nocardioidaceae > Nocardioides. The sequence continues at coordinate 11,382 of NZ_DASZUF010000115.1, read as the reverse complement.
ACCGGTGACAGTGCGGTGCGCAGCGGCATGGTGAGCCGACTGCTGGAGACGGCTCGGCGACGCTGCGGTCAGTCGCGGGTGAGGCGACGGTGGGTCACCCGGTGCGGCCGGGCCGCCTCGACGCCGAGGCGCTCGACCTTGTTCTCCTCGTAGGACGCGAAGTTGCCCTCGAACCAGAACCACTTGCCGCCGTCCTCGTCGTCGCCCTCCCAGGCGAGGATGTGGGTGGCGATGCGGTCGAGGAACCAGCGGTCGTGGGAGGTGACCACGGCGCAGCCGGGGAAGTCGAGCAGCGCATCCTCGAGTGAGGACAGGGTCTCCACGTCCAGGTCATTGGTGGGCTCGTCCAGGAGCAGCAGGTTCCCACCCTGCTTGAGCGTCAACGCCAGGTTGAGCCGGTTGCGCTCACCACCCGAGAGAACGCCGGCCTTCTTCTGCTGATCGGGGCCCTTGAAACCGAACGACGCGACATAGGCGCGGCTGTTCATCTCGAAGTTGGCGACCTTGATGAAGTCCAGCCCGTCGGAGACGACCTCCCAGACGTTCTTGTTGGGGTCGATGCCGCCACGGCTCTGGTCGACGTAGGAGATCTTGACGGTTTGGCCGACCTTCAACTCGCCCGAGTCCGGCGTCTCGCCACCGGTGATCATGCGGAACAGCGTGGTCTTGCCGACGCCGTTGGGGCCGACGACGCCGACGATGCCGGCCTTGGGCAACGTGAAGGAGATGTCGTTCCACAGAGTGCGGCCCTCGAACGCCTTCACCAGGTGATGCGCCTCCAGGACGACGTCACCCAGCCGCGGACCGGGCGGGATGTTGATGTCGGCGGTGTCGATCTTGCGGGCCTTGTCGGCCTCGGCGGCCAGCTCCTCGTAGCGGGCCAGACGCGACTTCGACTTGGTCTGGCGCGCCTTGGCGTTGGAGCGCACCCACTCCAGCTCCTTCTCCAGCATCTTGGCGCGCTTGGCGTCCTTCTGCCCCTCGATCTTGAGGCGCTCCTTCTTCGTCTCCAGGTAGGTGGAGTAGTTGCCCTCGTAGCCGTGGATCGACCCGCGGTCGACCTCGGCGATCCACTGGGCGACGTTGTCGAGGAAGTAGCGGTCGTGGGTGACCGCCAGGACGGCGCCGGGGTAGGTCTTGAGGTGGCCCTCCAGCCACTGCACGGACTCGGCGTCGAGGTGGTTGGTGGGCTCGTCGAGCAGCAGCAGATCGGGCTGCTGGAGCAGCAGCTTGCACAGCGCGACCCGACGGCGCTCACCACCGGAGAGGTTGTCCACGATGGCGTCCGGCGGCGGGCAGCGCAGCGCGTCCATCGCCTGGTCGAGCCGGGAGTCGAGGTCCCAGGCGTTGGCGTGGTCGAGCTCCTCCTGCAGGTTGCCCATCTCGGCCAGCAGGGTGTCGAAGTCGGCCTCCGGGTCGGCCATCAGCTCGGAGATCTCGTTGTAGCGGTCCAACTTCGCCTTGATGTCGCCGACCGCCTCCTGGACGTTCTCCAAGACGGTCTTGCCCTCGGTCAGCGGCGGCTCCTGCTGCAGCATCCCCACCGTGGCGTCGGCGTCCCGGATGACGTCGCCGTTGTTCGGCTGGTCGAGCCCGGCCATCAGCTTGAGCAGCGAGGACTTGCCCATGCCGTTGGGCCCGACGACACCGATTTTGGCGCCGTGCAGGAACGACAGCGTCACGTTGTCGAGAACGACCTTGTCGCCGTGCGCCTTGCGCACGTTGCGCAGGGAGAGGATGTATTCAGCCACGGGTCGCAAGCCTAGTTGAGAATCCGAACGGGACCCGATCCGGGGCTCACCGGCGCCGGCAGCGTCGCGGGTCGCCCGGCCGCCGACCGCCGTGACGGCGGATCGGCGACCGAGGCGGGCACCGGTCAGGCCGCCCCCGCGAGGTCGGACGCCTCGTGGAGCGGCGGGTTCCAGTCGGCGCGGGACGCCGCTTCGCGCGGCGCCTCCGCCTCGACCCCGGCCGGCTCGGGCAGGCCCTGCTGGCCGGCGGCCGGGTCGGCGCCGGGGCGGACGTTCTTCTGGAAGTGCGTGGTGCCGCGGTGCAGGTCGTGGCCGACGTGGGTCGCCTCGATCTCGTAGGAGACCACCTCGGCGTGGCTGGCGTTGATCCAGGTGCGCGCCGTCAGCCGACCCTGCACCACAACCGGGTCGCCCTTGCGCAGCGAGGCCGTGACGTTCTCCCCGAGCGTGCGCCAGGCACTCACCGAGTACCACTGGGTCTCGCCGTCGTGCCACGCGCCGGTCGACCGGTCGAGCTTGCGCGGCGTGACGCCCAGCCGGAAGCTCGCGACCTTGTGGTCGCCCGCCTGCCGCAGCAGCACGGTGCTGCCGACGTACCCCTGCACGGTGATGAAGGACTCGTTCATTGTTCTCTCTACTCCTGTCCGGCAGTCATCCGCTGCCCTGACACGAGCGTCGCCGCCCCCACCGACAGGCCCTGGGTTTCCACCGCCGAGGCTGTGGAGACCCAGGTCCCGAACGTGCCGTGTGGACGGAAGCCGGCCACTTTCGGCGGTCGAGTAGTGCACAGGTGGACACTCGACCCGCCAAAAGTGACCTCTCGACCCGCCAAAAGTGACCTCTCGGCGAGGGGTCAGGCCAGGCCGTTGTCCTTCAGCCACTGCGCCGCCACGTCGGACGCCTTCGGCGTGGAGGGGCCGTTGAGCTTGGCGTTGAGGTCGAGCAGCGACTGTGTGGTCAGCTTCGCCGAGACCGCGTCCAGCGTCTGGTCCACGGTGGCGTTGTCGTGGTCCTTGCGGATCAGCGGGATGACGTTCTGGGCCGCGATCAGGTGCTGCGGGTCGGTCAGCGTGACCAGGTGGTTCTGAGTGATCGACGGCGTGGTCGAGTAGATGTCGGCCACGTCCACCTTGCCCGAGGTCAGCGCCTTGAGGGTGGCGGGGCCGCCGGAGTCGCTGATCGCGGTGAACTTGATCCCCGAGATGCCGTAGACCTTCTGCAGCCCTGGGACGCCGTACGAGCGCGTCTTCAGCTCCGGGTTCCCGGCCAGAGAGAGACCGGAGATGCCCTTGAGGTCGGCGATCGAGGTCAGGTGGTGCTTCGCGGCGAAGTCCGCGGTGACGTTGTAGGAGTCCTTGTCCTCGGCCGCCGCCGGCGTCAGCACCGTCAGCGTGTCGGGCAGCGCCGCCTTCAGCGCGGTGAGTACGTCGTCGGGCGCGGTCTGGGTGGCGTTGGGCTGGAAGTACGTCAGCAGGTTGCCGGTGTACTCGGGGAACAGCGAGATGGAGCCGTCCTTCAGGGCCCCGATGTAGGCCTCGCGCTGCCCGATGTCCAGGTGCGTCGAGGCGTCGATGCCCTTGGCCTGCAGGGCCTGGGCGTAGATCTCCGCGAGGACCTCGCTCTCGGGGAACGAGGCCGACCCCACGACCGGCGCGGTGCTGCCGGAGCCGCCGGAGCCGGACGACGAGGCGGAGGCGCCCGACGTGTCCGATCCCGAGGCGGTGTTGGTCGGGTTGCCACCACAGGCGGCCAGCGTCAGGGCGAGACCCGCCGCGGCGACCGTAGCGGCCAGTCGAGCTACCTTCATGGTTTCTTCCTTACTCATCGTTGGGGAGAGAGAACACGTTGGAGGACGGCGAAGCAGCCGTCGAGGACGAGTGCCAGCACGACGATGACCAGAGAACCAGCCAGCATCTGCGGATAGTCCCGAACCGCCAGCCCGTCGATGAGATAGCGGCCCAGCCCGCCCAGCCCGATGTACGCCGCGATGGTCGCGGTGGCCACCACCTGCAGCACGGCCGACCTGATCCCGCCGAGGATGAGCGGCATCGCCAGCGGGATCTCGACCCGCCCGAGCACCTGCCACTCGGTCATCCCGATCGCCCGGGCGGCGTCGACGGTGGCCCGATCGACCGACTCGAGCCCGGCGTACGCTCCCGCCAGCAGCGGCGGGATCGCCAGCACCACGAGCGCGATCGTCGGCGGGGTCAGCCCGATGCCGCGCCAGAGCACCATCAGGGTCAGCAGCCCGAGCGTGGGCAGCGCCCGCAGCGCACCGGTGACGGCGACCGCGAGCCCGCGCAGCCGCCCGGTATGACCGATCCACAGGCCCAGCGGCACGGCGATCGCCGTCGCGATCGCGACCGTCAGCGCGGTGTAGCCGACATGCTGGGCGATGCGGTGCGGGAAGCCGTCGTCGCCCTGCCAGTGGGCGCCGTCGCTCAGCCAGGACATGGCCTGGGAGAAGACGCTCATCGGGTGCTCACCCGCAGCCACGGCATCGCCAGCCGGCCGATCAGCACCCACAGCAGGTCGAGCACCAGCGCCAGCACGACCACGCACAGCACGCCGATGATGATCTCGGTGGTGAAGTAGCGCTGGAACCCGTCGGTGAACAGCGACCCGAGGTTGGCGACACCGATCAGCGGCGCGATCGTGACCAGGCTGACCGTGCTCACCGACACCACCCGCACCCCGGCGAGCAGCACCGGCCCGGCCAGCGGCAGCTCGACCAGGAGCACCTGCTGCCAGCGGGCGTAGCCGCTCGCGCGAGCGGCGTCCCCGACCGCGCGCGGCACGCTGGCGAAGCCGTCGGCGGCCGAGCGCAGCATCACCGCGACGGCGTAGATGGTGAGCACGAGAACGACGTTCGTCGGATCGAGGAACGAGGTGCCGAGCAGACCGGGAATGATCACCAGCAGCGGCAGCGACGGGATCGTGTAGACCAGGCTGCCGATGGTGAGCAGTGCGCCGCCGATGCGGCGCGACCGCGCGGCGTACCAGCCGATCGGCACCGCGATGACGAACCCGAGCGCCACCGGCAGCACCGACAGCCACAGGTGCCGCCAGGCCAGCCCACGGATGTAGGAGAGGTTGTCCAGGAACCAGGTCACGCTAGCCGACGCTTCCGGCGTGGGAGTCGTCGCCCAACACGCCCGCCGGCCGGCCGTCGGCATCGACGACGACCCGTTGCCCGCCGATCTCGGCCACCCGGAGAGTACGGCGCCCGCGGTCCAACCCGACGAAGCTGCGCACGAAGTCATTGGCCGGCGCAGCCAGGATCTGTGCCGGCGAGCCGACCTGGGCGGTCTTGCCCCCCTTCTCCAGGATCGCCACCCGGTCGCCGAGTCGGAAGGCCTCCTCGATGTCGTGGGTGACGAAGACGATGGTCTTGCCCAGCTCGCGCTGCAGCCGCAGCAACTCCTGCTGCAGCTCGTCGCGCACGATCGGGTCGACCGCGCCGAACGGCTCGTCCATCAGCAGGATGTTGGGATCGGCGACCAGCCCGCGGGCGACCCCGACCCGCTGCTGCTGGCCGCCGGAGAGCTGACTGGGGTAACGGTCGGCCAGCGCGAGGTCGAGGCCGACCGTCTCGAGCGCGGCCAGCGCCCGGGTGCGGGCCTCCCGCCGGCGCACGCCGCCGAGCAGCAGCGGGGTGGCCACGTTGTCCACGACCTTGCGGTGCGGCAGCAGGCCGGAGTGCTGCATCACGTAGCCGATCGAGCGGCGCAGCTCCACCGGGTTGCGGGAGGCGACGTCGACGTCGTCGATCAGCACCTGCCCCCCGGTCGGGTCCACCATCCGGTTGACCATCCGCAGCAGCGTGGTCTTGCCGCAGCCCGAGGAGCCGACCAGCACCGTGGTGCTGCGGGAGGGCAGCGTCAGGCTGAACTCGCGCACCGCCTCGGTGCCGTCGGCGAACGTCTTCGCGGCCGATCGGTACTCGATCATGCGGCCATCATGACGTGCGGCACCGACAATCCGGGAGGCCTGCGGCTCACCGGACGACCTGCTCCACCGCCGTCGCCCCCGGTACGACGGGCAGCCCGGCAGCCACCCACGCCTCCATCCCCCCGTCGACATCGGCGGCCGGGATGCCCAGTGAGGCCAGCGACGCGGCCGCCAGCGAGGACGTGTAGCCCTCCGCGCACAGCACGATCCAGCGCTGCCCGGCAGCCGCCTGCGGCAGCCGGGCATCGGAGCCGGGGTGGAGCCGCCATTCGAGGTGGTTGCGCTCCACGATGAGCGAGCCCGGCACCTCACCGGCGGCCTGCCGCTGCCACGCCGGGCGGATGTCGACCAGGAGCGCGCCGTCCTCGATCGCGGCCGCCGCCTCCTGAGGGCTCAACCGGGTGATGCCGGCCCGGGCGTCGGCCAGCATCTCGTCGACGGAGCGGTAGGTCGGCGTGGGGATCTCCGGGTCGTCGGTCCAGCTGGAGGCCAGTCTGCTCAACCGCCCCTCCTCGATCTCGTAGAAGTTCATCAGCGTGAGCGGTGGGGAGTAGGCGTGCACGCTGACGGCGACGGGCACCTCCCGGTTCGTCACATCATGCACGTAGTGCTCGCCGAAGGCGACCGTCTCGCCCGCCGCCCGGGCGTTCTCGCGCAGCCCGCCGACCGACCAGACCGACTCGGTCAGTGTGCCCTCGACGACCGTGAAGGCGCCCGCTGAACCGCCGTGGTCGTGCAGCTCCGTGCCCTGGGCCTGGGTCCAACTGATCAGCCACACGTCGACCTGCTCGTCGCAGTGCAGCCGGACGTGCCAGCGCTCTTCCGGGTCCGCCTGCACCTGGTAGCAGCCGGCCCGCACGTCCTCGGCGTAGCGCTGGGTCAAGGCGGCGAGCTCGGCGCGGCCGAGCACCCGGGGTGCACGCAGGGCGGAAATGGCGGTCATGCCGCCGATGTTATCTCTAGTTATTAACTAGAGAAACATTGCGTGCTATGCGAGCGCCTTGGCGAGTCCCTCGCGCAGGACGCCGTACGCCGCCAGCTCGGCCTCGATCGGCTTGACCACGAGCTCGCTCGACACGCCCGAGACGGCCTCGCGCAGCCGGCGGTCCGCCGTCGCGGCGCGGGTGCGGGCCGTGCCCGCCACCAGCACCCGGCACACCAGCGCCAGCACGATGCCGACCACGACAGCACCGACCAGCACGGCCAGCGGGAGCGCGATGCCGGCGACCTTGGTGGTGTCCTTGTCCGAGAGCGTCCCGGAGACCGCCAGCGCGATCGTCCACACCGCGCCGCCGAGGGCGGCGATGATGAGCAGCCACTGCAGTACCCGGACCAGCCCAGCCCAGACCGGCAACCGGGAGGCGCCGAGGTCGACGTCGCCGAGCGCGGCGTCGAGTCGGTCGTTGAGCTCGTCGATGTGCGAGACGGAGGCGCGCCGGATCGATTCCCGCCACGGCCCACCGAGGCCCGAGCCGGTCTCGTCGGCCAGCGCGCGCACCTCGGTGTCGACGCGGGCGCGCTGCACCTGCGTGGCCTCGGGGAGCGACGTGCGGGCCCGGCCGGTCAGCACCCTGCCCTCGGCGCCGAGGTCGAGGTGGAGCCGCTTGAGCGGGTCCGGGCGCAGACCGGAGATCCAGGAGACCAGCGGCCAGCCGGTCGCCCGGCCGGCCCGCAGCCGAGTGGAGCGCTGCACGGCGTCGACGATGGTCGGAACTCCGGCGGCCTCGGCGATGGCGTCGTCCAGCGCCTCGATCCGCGCCTTCTCCAGCTTCTTCGGCGCCACCTCGCCGGAGACCTCGCGCATGGCGCCGGCCGCGGCCTTCACGTCCGCCTCCAGCCGGCTCTTCGTCGCGCGCTTGTCGGCGACACGCCGGGCGATCTCCTGCTTCAGCTCCGGGATGCCCCAGCCCAGCCGCGCCGAGACCGGGATGACCGGGACCTGCTGCAGGCCGTCGTTGTCCAGCAGCCGACGGACGTCGGCCAGCATCGACTCGCGCCGCTCCTCGGGCACCTTGTCGATGTGGTTGAGCACGACCACCATCACCTCGGCGTGCGACTTCAGCGGCTCGAGGTAGCGGTCGTGGATGGCGGCGTCGGCGTACTTCTGCGGGTCCAGCACCCAGATCAGCATGTCGGCCAGCTCGACCAGCCGGTCCACTTCGAGGTGGTGGGCCACCTCCGTGGAGTCGTGGTCGGGCAGGTCCAGCAGCACCACGCCGTCCAGCTCGTGGCCCTCGCGGCGGGTGTCGAGCATCGAGTCGCGGGTGGTCTGGTGCCGATCGGGGATGCCGAGCCACTCCAGCAGCTCGCGCGCGCCCTGCGAGCCCCAGACGCAGGCGGTCGCCCACGAGGTCGTCGGGCGTCGTACGCCGACCGCCGACAGCTCCAGGCCGGTCAGCGCGTTGAACGTCGAGGACTTCCCCGACCCGGTCGCGCCGGCGATGCCGACCACGGTGTGCTCGGAGGAGAGCTTGAGCCGCCCCTGGGCACGCTCCACGACGGCGCGCGCGCTCTCCACGAGGCCGTCGTCGAGCCGCCCCTGGGCAGCGTCGGTGGCGGCGGCCAGGCCGTCGAGGCGGTCCCCGATGTCGGTTCCCAAGGTCTGCAGGTTCTTGGCTCCCTCGAGCAAGGACGGCATGCTTCCCCTTCGGCGATCGGTGCGGACTCGGCCCAACGTAGGCCCAGCGTAGTGGTCGGCGCGGGCGATCGGTCAGCCGAGCGGGTTGCGCTGGGCGGAGTAGCGCACGTCGTCGACCCGGCGAGCGGCCTGACGCAGCCGATCACCGGCCTCCGCGTCCACGGCGAGTACGTCGAGGACCCCGGTGAACCGGGCCCGCTCCTCGGCCAGCAGCGCGCCGACCCGGGCCTCCAGCGCGGACCGTGCCCGTGCGGCCAGGTCGCGCACGGCCTGATCGCCGAAGACCGCCTCGAGCAGCTTCTGGCCGACCACGGCGGTGCCGCCCGCGATGCCGACCTCGGCACCGGTCAGACCGGCGGTGTTGGCGAAGACCACCACCATCAGCGCGACGCCGAGCCCGTTGACGCCGTAGGCCAGGAACCGGGCCGTGGCCTTCTTCCCGCCGCCCTCGCTGCGGATCATCTCCACGACGTCCTGCTGCCAGTCGCGCACCGCCCGCTCGGCCTTGCTCCGCAGGGCACGGGAGGCGCGGCCCAGGTCGCTGGGGGCGTCGGCGAGCAGGCCGCGCCCGGCCTCGGTCTGCTGCCAGGCTGCCTCGGCGCGCTCGGCGGCCGCCTCGGCCTGCTCCAGGATCAGCAGCTCCAGCCCGGACTCGACGGCGACCGAGACCCGCTCGGCCTGCTGCGGCTTGCCCTTGACGGCGTTGACCATCCGGTCGCGGATCCGACCCACCTTGTCCTCCAGCGACTTGAGCAGCTCGCCGGTGCCGACGAACTCCTGCCAGCGGGCCAGCACCTCGCCGCGCATCATGGTGCCGTCGGTGGTCGCGGTCATGATGGCGCGCAGCGCCGCGTCGTACACGCTCTCCGCGTCGCTGCGCAGCCGGGCGAGCGCCCCGGACTGGGCTGCGGCGGCGTCGGCGATCGGGTGCACGTTGAAGGTCAGCGCCCGGACCGCGCCGTCCAGGGTCTGGGTGACCACCGCGTGCCGCGCCGTCGCATCGTCAGCCAGCATGTCGAGCCAGGCCCTGACCTCGGCGACGCTGGACGCCGGCACCAGGCCCTCCTCGCTCACCGTGCCCTCGTGCACGATGAACAGCGGCGAGTCCTTCAGGCCGCGGGCGGCCAGCATCCGGGCCAGGTGGGTGGCGACGGTCTGCACCGCGTCCGCGGGGGTGCGGTCCAGGACCACCGCGACGGCGGTGGAGCGCTCGGCGGCGGCCTTGAGGAACTCCCACGGCACCTGGTCGGCGTAGCGCGCGGCGGAGGTGACGAAGATCCACAGGTCGGCGGCGGCGAGCAGCTGCGCGGCGAGCAGCCGGTTCTGCTCCTCCACGGAGTCGACGTCGGGCGCATCCAGGATCGCCAGCCCGGTGGGCACGCTCTCCGACGCGACCAGCTGCAGCGCGTTCGGGTCGTTGGTGGCGTGGTCGACCCGCGCCAGCTCCGGCAACAGCCGGTCCTGGCCGAACCAGTGCGCATCGGCGGGGTTGTGCACCAGGACCGGGGAGCGGGTGGTGGGCCGCAGCAGGCCGGGGGCCGTGACCCGCGCGCCGACCAGCGAATTGACCAGGGTGGACTTGCCGGCGCCGGTGGAGCCGCCGACGACCGCCAGCAGCGGGGCGTCGATGGTCATCATCCGCGGGATGACGTAGTCCTCGAGCTGGTCCATCAGCTCGGTGCGGGTCTTGCGGGCCGCGTCGATGCCGGCCAGGTCCAGCGGAAGCGAGACGTCCTGGAGTGCCTGGCGCAGCCGGACCAGCTCGGTCACCATCTTGGTGCTGTCGGCACCAGCGGCGGAGCTTGTCATCGTGTGGGTACCACCTGTCCGGGGAAGGCGATCCGGGGCCGGACCGCACCGATTCTCGCGACGTACTCCTGCCCGCGGGCAGCGAAGTTGGGCGGCGGCGTGCCGCGCAGGAAGCGGGAGTGGAGGAAGCCGAGCTCGATGGCGGCCTGCTGATACTCCCGCATCGCCCGCTCCGCCGCGGGGCCGCCCCAGCGGCGGGCGTAGAGCCGGGCGCTGCGCCTCGCCCCGAGGTCGACCACCCAGCCGATGTCGGTCGCGGGCAGCAGACCCCGGCGGGCGGCGTCGCCCAGCGAGAGGGCGAGCATCCGGCGCTCGGACCGGCGCGCCCAGATCGCGATGGCGACCAGGCCGACCACCGCCGGGAGCATGAGGACGACGTACACCACCACGACGCTGCCGAAGCCGTAGATGGTGGCGGAGTTCCAGATGGCGTGGGCGACCACGGCCAGCCCATAGCCCGCCACCGGAGCAAGCCACCGCAGCGCCGAGCGGGATCCGACCGCGATGCCGACGCCGATGCCGGTGAAAGCGGTGAAGAGCGGATGGGCGAAGGGGCTGAACAGGCACCGTACGACGAAGGTGTCCGCCATCCCCTGCACGCCACCGGGGCCCACCCCCTGGGTGCCGTTGTAGGCGGCGGCCAGGTAGAGGATGTTCTCGGTGAACGCGAACCCGATGCCGACCATGCCGGCGTAGACGATGCCGTCCAGGACGCCGTCGAGCTCGTCGCGGCGCCACCACAGCAGCATCAGCAGGAAGAAGCCCTTGCAGGCCTCCTCGGTGATCGGGGCGACCACCGCCAGCTGGGTGTCGTCGTGCAGGCCCGCGACGACACCGCCCAGGCCCTCGATGATCAGCGCGGCCAGACAGGCCACGAAGGCACCCCAGGTCAGGCCCAGGGCGAGCAGGCCGCGCGGCTCCGGCTCGTAGCGGTCCAGCCAGAGGTAGAGCAGCACCAGCGGCACCACCGGGACGCTGGCCAGGATCACCGCGACCACTGTCTGGGTGGGTGCTCCCGAGGCCGCCACGATGATCAGCACGGGGACCGCGGCCACGGCGACGAGCACGCTCACGACGATCGTGAACGCGCGGTTGCGCGGTGCCTTCACCCCCATAGGCGGCAGCCTATCGGTGCCGGTCGGGATCGGCGTGCCGCGGCGTACAGTTGCCGGCATGAACCACCCCATTCGAATGCTCGCGTCGCTCCGCTTCGAACAGGGACCCCGATGAGCG
>NZ_DASZUF010000114.1:0-13236 GCF_035547795.1 Nocardioides sp. | reverse complement strand
CTCGGTCACCTCGGCGAGCCGGGTCGGCGCGCCGGCGGTCATCTCGCCGGCCATCGGCGCGACGACCTCGCCGCCGTGGTCGATCCAGAAGCCGACCAGCTGGGCCAGCTTCTCCTCGAGGGACATCCGGGCGTGAAGGGCGGCGACGCGGGCGGACACACCTGGCGTCGCCGCGGGTTGTGTGGTCACAGGAGGGCTCTTTCAGGTCGAGAGCGAAGTGGGGACGGGGCCGGATCGCGGCCCGAGGTGGGTCAGCCCTTGACGGCGCCTTGGAGGCCGCCGACGATGCGACGCTCGAACGCCGTGAAGAAGAGCAGCGCCGGAATCATCGAGAGCGACGTGAAGGCGAGGACCGAGGCGGTGTCCGAGGCGTACTGCGAGTGGAACTGCTGAACGCCCAGGGGCAGCGTGAAGTTCTGGGTCTTGCTCAGCACGAACAACGGCAGCAGGTAGCTGTTCCAGCTGGCGATGAACGTGAGGATGCCGGTGGTCAGCACACCCGGGAGCGAGAGCGGCAGCACCATCCGGAAGAAGAACCCGAGACGACCGCAGCCGTCCACCGCCGCAGCCTCCTCGATCTCCATCGGGATCGCCTGGAGGAACGGCACCAGGATGATGATCGTGGTCGGCAGGCCGAAGGCCACCTGCGGCAGGATGACGCCGACCAACGAGTCGATCATGTGCATCTTGGTGAGCAGGATGAACAGCGGCGTCACGGCGACCGTGATCGGGAACATCAGGCCGGCCGCGAAGAGGCCGAACATGAGCCCGCGACCGCGGAACCGGTAGCGCGCGATCACGTAGCTGGCCGAGAGGCCGAGCCCGATCACCAGCAGGGTGGTGACGCCGCCGGCGATGACGGAGTTGAGGAACTCGCGCCAGAACGTCGACGTGTGCAGCACGTGGGAGTAGTTGCCGATCCGCCAGGGGCTCGGCAGGCCGGCCGGGTTCACCGTGAGCTGGGAGTTGTCCCGGAAGCCGCCGAGCACGATGTACGCCACCGGCGCGACGGTCAGGGCGATCACGACCAGCGCGACGAAGTAGACCGCCGGGCTGCCCCAGGGCAGCGGCCTCTTGGCGGGGCGGCCGCTGATCCGCCGCGCGGGGCGGTTGTGCCGGGGAGCCGACGCAACGGTGGTGGTCGTCGTCATCAGCGCTTGCCTCCATCCGTCGTCGCGCCGGCGATGTCGCGCCTGAGCACGAAGCGCTGGTAGAAGAGCGCGACGATGAGCGAGATCAGGAACAGGACCACGGCGACGGCGTTGCCGTAGCCGTAAAGGTTGGTACGCGGGCCGTAGTGCGCCATGTAGGTCGCCATGGTCGAGACACCGTCCCGGTCGACGTTGAACTCACCCCAGACGATCCAGGGCAGGTCGAAGAGCTGCAGCGCGCCGATGATGGAGAGGAACGCCCAGATCCGGATCGTCGGCCCCAGCAGCGGGAGCGTGATGCTGCGCTGCATCTGCCAGTACGACGCGCCGTCGATCGCGGCCGCCTCGTAGAGCTCCTCGGGGATGTTCTGCAGGCCCGCCATCAGCAGGATCACCGCGAAGCCGAGGTACTTCCAGGTGAGGATCGCCATCAGCGTCCACAACGCCATGTGAGGACCGAGCCACTCGATCTTCACCTGGCCGAAGACGTGCATGTCGGTGAGCAGCCCGTTGATGGCGCCGTTGACCGGCAGCATCAGGCTCAGGCCCGTCCCGGCGATGACCTCGGAGACCACCCACGGCACGAAGACGAGCACCCGGATGATCGAGCGGCCCTTCATCTCGCGGTTGAGGAGCAGCGCCAGCAGGATCGCGATCGGCCCCTGGATGATCAGCGAGAGGGCGACGATCTCGAAGTTGTGCAGGACGGCCCGGTGGAACTCCGGGTCCGTCAGGATGACCTTGTAGTTGTGCAGGCCGATGAAGTCGGTCGGCGGCCCGAAGCCCTTCCAGCGATAGAAGCCGTAGTAGACGGCCGCGAAGACCGGCACGATCACGAACGTCACGAAGACGACGATCGCCGGGCCGGAGAGGAGCGTGATCTCGAAGCGCTCTCGCCAGCTCGCGCGCCGGCGCGGTGCGCGCCGGCCGCTGGCTGCCCCCGTCGAGGGCGGCACGGAGGCCGTGCCGCCCTCGAGCGGGGTGACGCTGTCGAGCGAACTCTCCAGGGCGGGGGCCGCCTGGGGGGATTCACTCATGAGCTGCTGTTACCCCTTGGAGGAGGCGTTGTTGACGGCGTCGATGATGCTCTGGGGGTCGCTGGTCTTGCCCGACATGAAGTTGACCACGGCGCTGTTGAGCGCATTGCCGATGTTCGAGCCGAACAGCGTGTCGAGGAACAGCACCGAGTACTTGGCGTTGTTGCTGGCCTCGAGTGCGGCCTTGGTGGCCGGGTCCGTCACGCTGGCCTGAGCGGCCTTGTTCGCGGGGATGGTCTGGAACGCGGTGGCGTACTTGGTCTCCTGGTCGGTGGTGGCCAGGAAGTTCAGGAAGTCGCTGCACTCCTTGGGGGCCCAGGCCGAGCAGGAGTAGCCGTCCGCGCCCTGCATCATCGCCGAGGGGTCACCCTTGCCGTCGGAGGTCGCCGGGAACGGGAAGTAGCCCAGGTCCGGCAGCGGCTTCTTGTTCGGCGTGAGGTCCCCCACGACGCCGGGCTCCCAGGCGCCCATGAGCTCACCGGCGACCTTGTGGTTGGCCAGCAGGCCGGCGGTCGAGGCGGCGCTGCCCTGAGCGGCGGTGTTGAACGGGTCGCTCTCCCACGGGTCCGTGGCGTTGAACTTGCCGAGGTCCTTCGCGGCCTGCAGGAAGCAGGGGTCGTCGAGCTGCGCGCTGGTGGCGGCCTTGTTCAGCGCGTCCTGGCTGCAGTCGCGCACCGCGAACATGTAGTACCAGTGGCCCGCCGGCCAGCCGTCCTTGCCGCCCACGGCCAGCGGCGTGCCGGCGGCCTTGAGCTTGGCCGCGTCGGCGCTCAGCTCGTCGATCGTCGTCGGCGGCGTGGTGATGCCGGCCTTCTTGAACAGGTCCGTGCTGTACCAGATGCCCTCCGGCGTCACCGACAGCGGGATGCCGTAGGTCTTGCCTTCAGCCTGGTAGATCGACAGCGCGCCGGCGCTGATGTTGGTCTTCACGTCCGACGAGACGGTGATCGGGCTGAGCTGGCCCGCCTGGACCATCGCCAGCATCTTGCCGCCGCCGCGCTGGTACATGATGTCGGGCGCCGAGCCCTTGCCGGCCTGGAGCGCCGTCTGGAGCTTGCCGTCGTAGTCCTCGTTCTGAACGCTCTGGACGGTGATCGTGACGTTCGGCTCCTGAGCCTGGAACGCCTTGGCCGCGGCCTTGAAGAAGTCGACGCCGGGGCCGGTGGTCGAGTTGGTCCACAGGGTCATCTTGACCGGCGCGGACGAGCTGCCGCCGGTCGACCCAGTGGACGCGTTGTTGTCAGAGCTGCCTCCACACGCGGCAGTCGTCAGCAGCAGGCCCGCCGCAACGGCACCCAGCGCCGCGTGGCGGACCTTCGGGGAGATCAAGGACATCAAGCACCTCGTTGTGTGTCGGTCGGCGTGTGAAGCACGCCACAGGTGGCACGGAGCCTGTCAGGTTGAGCGGCCCGAGTCAATCGTTATCGATAACGTTTTCGCAATCTGATGAGGAACTCCTCACACACCGGTGCTCGAATCCGTCAGCGGCTCGCGAAGATCCGACGGTACGCCGCCGCCAGCCGCTCCGGGTCGTGTCGTGGCGACCCGTCGCTCATCGCGATCTCCTCGACCACGAGCCTGGCGCCGTACGCGTCGACGACCTCGGCCAGCTCGTCCAGTCCCTCCATCGAGGCGTCGGCGAGCACGGTGTCGACGGTGATGTCGGGCGCATGCTCGGCCAGCACCGCGAGATGGTCGGCCGGCCCGAAGCCTGGGGTCTCCCCCGCCTGCTCGGCCAGGTTGAGTACGACCAGGAGCCGCGCGCTCGTGCTCGCCAGCGCGTGCCGCAGCATCGGCACCATCAGGTGCGGGATCACGGAGGTGAACCACGATCCCGGACCGATCACCACCCAGTCGGCGGTGGCGATCGCCTCCAGCGCCGCCGGGCTGGCCGGCGGATCGGGCGGGTCGAGCGCGATCGAGGTGATCACGCCGTCGGTGGTGGCGACCTCGACCTGGCCGCGGACCGACGTCAGCACGTCCGGGTCCTCGGGGACCAGGCCGCGCACCTCGGCGGTGATGTCCATCGGCACCAGCGCCATCGGCAGCACCCGGCCCTTCGCGCCGAGCAGCCGGCAGATCCAGTCCAGCGCCTCGACGTGGTCGCCGAGCAGCTCCCAGAGGCCGACGATGAGCAGGTTGCCGAGGTTGTGGCCGTTCATCTCGCCGTCGCCCGCGAACCGATGCTGCAGCACCTTGGCCCAGGTCACGCCCCACCGGTCGTCGCCGCACAGCGCCGCCAGCGCCATCCGCAGGTCGCCGGGCGGCAGCACCCCGAACTCACCCCGCAGCCGGCCTGAGGAGCCGCCGTTGTCGGCGACCGTCACCACGGCGGTGAGCTGGTCCAGCGTCAGGTCGTCGACCAGCAGGCGCAGTGCCGACAGCGACGCGTGCAGGCCGTGGCCGCCACCGAAGGCGACCACCGCCTGGGCGCGGTCCTCGATCGGCGGCGCAGGGCTCGGCGCAGGGCTCGGCGCAGTCCTCGGGCTCGGCCCGCCGCGACCGCGCAGACGCGACCGCAGCGACCGCGTGCGCGGCGTGCTCACTCCCGCCCCAGGTCGCGGTGGGCCGTCGTCGCGTCGTGGCCCAGCTCCCGCAGCCGCCGGGCAATCTCCTCGGCCATCGCCACGCTGCGGTGCTTGCCGCCGGTGCAGCCGAGCGCCACCCGCATGAACCGCTTGCCCTCACGCAGGTAGCCCGGCGCCACCCCGGCCAGCACCGGGACGTAGCCGTCCAGGAACTCCTGCGCGCCCGGCCGGGTGTAGACGTAGTCGGCCACGTCGGGGTCGGTGCCGTTGTGCGGGCGCAGCTCCGGCACCCAGAACGGGTTGGGCAGGAAGCGCATGTCGGCCACGAAGTCGGCGTCGACGGGGATGCCGTACTTGAACCCGAAGCTGATCACCGTCACCTTCAGCCCGACCGCCTCGGGCGTGCCGAACGCGTCGGCGATCCGGTCGGTGAGCTGGTGCACGTTCAGCGCGGTGGTGTCCACCACCAGGTCGGCCTTGGCGCGCAGGTCGCCGAGGACGCGCCGCTCCCGCTCCAGGCCGTCGAGCAGCCGGCCCGAGCCCTGCAGCGGGTGCGGCCGGCGCGCGGCCTCCTGGCGCCGTACGAGCACCTCGTCGTCCGCGTCGAGGAACAGCAGCGTGGTCTGCCGGCCGCGGATGTCGCTCGAGACCTGTCCGATGAGCTGGTCGAAGAATGCCCCGGACCGTACGTCGACCACCACCGCGAGCCGCTGCGATCGCCCGCGCGACTCGTCGACCAGCCGGACCACGTCCGGCAGCAGGCTGGGCGGGAGGTTGTCCACGACGTAGAAGCCGAGGTCCTCCAGCTCCTTGGCGGCCGTGCTGCGGCCCGCGCCGGTCATCCCGGTGACCACGACCAGCTCGCCCGGGCGCGCTGCGTCCTGCGTCATCACATCTCCTCGCCTGTGTCGAGCTCCGTCGAGATGATCTCGCCGGTGGTGACGTTGACGGCAACCCTAGGGGCCTTGGCGCTCTTGGCGACCGCCTCCTTGATCGAGGCGGCCGTGGCGGGGCCGATCCCGGGCACCTGCGCGATCTCCTCCGCGGTGGCCTGCCGGAGCTTCTTCAGCGAGCCGAAGTGCTTGAGCAGGGTCTTGCGCCGCACCTCCCCCAGCCCGGGCACGTCGTCGAGCACGCTCTCCACCATCGACTTGCTGCGCCGGTTGCGGTGGTGGGTGATGGCGAAGCGGTGCGCCTCGTCGCGGATGCGCTGCAGCAGGTAGAGCCCCTCGGAGGAGCGCGGCAGGATCACCGGGTCCTCCTCCCCCGGCACCCACACCTCCTCCAGCCGCTTGGCCAGGCCGACCACGGGGATGTCGTCGATGCCGAGCTCATCGAGCGCGCGCTGGGCCGCCGCGACCTGGGGCGCGCCGCCGTCGACGACGACCAGCCCGGGCGCGTAGGCGAACTTGCGCGGCCGGCCGGTCTCGGGGTCGACCAGCATCGGCCCCGCGGGCCCTTCGGGATCGGCGGTCGAGGAGCCCTCCCGAGGGACGAGCGAGGGCGCCTCGCGACCCTCGTCGAGCAACCGGCGGAACCGACGGGTGATCACCTCGTGCATGGCCCGGACGTCGTCGGAGCCCTCCTGCCAGCGGATCACGAACCGGCGGTACTCACTCTTGCGTGCCAGGCCGTCCTCGAAGACCACCATGCTGGCCACGATCTCGGTGCCCTGCAGGTGGGAGATGTCGTAGCACTCGATCCGCAGCGGCGCCTCGTCCAGCTCGAGCGCGTCCCGGATCTCCTCCAGCGCCCGGTTGCGGGTGGTCAGGTCGCTGGCCCGCTTGGTCTTGTGCAGCGCCAGGGCCTGCTTGGCGTTGGCCGCCACGGTCTCCTGCAGGGTCCTCTTGTCGCCGCGTTGCGGCACCCGGATGTGCACCTTCGCGCCGCGCACGTCCGAGAGCAGCGCCTCCATGGTGGCCGGGTCCGGCGGCAGCGCGGGCACCAGGATCTCGCGCGGGATGGCCTCGGCGTCCTCCCCTGCGTACAGCTGGAGGAGGAAGTGCTCGACCAGCTCGGGAGTGTCGCCCTCCTCCACCCGATCGGCGACCCAGCCGCGCTGGCCGCGGATCCGGCCGCCGCGCACGTAGAAGATCTGCACGCCGACCTCGAGGGGGTCCTCGGCCAGTGCGATCACGTCGGCGTCGGCGCCGTCGCCGAGCACGACGGCCTGCTTCTCCAGCGCGCGCTGCATCGCGGCCAGGTCGTCGCGCAGCCGGGCCGCGCGCTCGAAGTCGAGCTCGTCGCTGGCGGCGTACATCTGCTTCTCGATCCGCTTCATGAACCCGGCCGTGTGGCCGCCCATGAAGTCGCAGAAGTCATCGACGATGCGGCGGTGCTCCTCGGCGCTGACCCGGCCGACGCACGGGGCGGCGCACTTGTCGATGTAGCCGAGCAGACAGGGCCGGCCGATCTGCTGGCTGCGCTTGAACACGCCGCTCGAGCAGGAGCGCATCGGAAAGACCCGCAGCAGGATGTCGACGGTCTCGCGGATCGCCCAGGCGTGGCCGTAGGGGCCGAAGTAGCGGGTGCCCTTGCGCTTCGCTCCCCGCCCGACCATCACCCGCGGGAACTCCTCGCTCAGCGTCACCGCGAGCCATGGATAGGACTTGTCGTCGCGATACTTGACGTTGAACCGCGGGTCGAACTCCTTGATCCAGCTGTACTCCAGCGCCAGCGCCTCGACCTCGGTGTTGACCACCGTCCACTCCACGCTCGCCGCGGTGGTCACCATCGTGGCGGTGCGCGGATGGAGGTTGGCGATGTCCTGGAAGTACGACGTCAGGCGGGGCCGCAGCGACTTGGCCTTGCCGACGTAGATGACCCGGCCCTTAGCGTCGCGGAACCGGTAGACCCCGGGCTGGGTCGGGATCTCCCCCGGCTTCGGCCGGTAGCTGCGCGGGTCTGCCACATCTTCACCTTAGAGGCCGGGTCCGACACTCCCGGCGGCCGTGTCGACTCCGTTTGTAATGTGTCTTACTCTACTTACATGACTCTGGTCGATCCCTACGGCTACGGCCTGACGACGAGCGCCCCGGCCGCCGCCGCCTACTGTCGCGGCGTCCTCGACGTGCTGCGGCTGCGCGGGGGCGCGCTCGAACACCTCGCCGAGTCGATCGCGCACGACCCCACCTTCGCGCTCGGACATGCCGCGTTGGCGCTGCTCGGGCACGAGATGTGCGCTCCCGTCGACGTGCCGGCCCGACTGCAGCAGGCCCTCCTCCACCGGGGGCGCCTCACCGAGCGGGAGCGCAGCCACCTGCACGCCGTCGCCGCCCACGTCGGCGGCGACCCGCGGCCGCTGATCGACCATCTGGCCGCCTACCCCCGCGATGCGCTGCTGCTGTCCACCGCCGTGCCGACCATCGCCTTCGCCGGGGTCACCGAGGTGCCCGAGGAGGCCTGGGCGATCGTGGAGCGCTGCATCCCCGCGTACGGCGAGGACTGGTGGTTCCTGGGCCTGCTCGCATTCGTGCGACAGGAGCAGCACCGCTTCGACGAGGCGATGGCGCTGTCGTGTCGCTCGCTCGCGGTCGAGCCCGGCGCCGGTCACTCGGCGCACGCCCGCGCGCACGCGCACTACGAGACCGGCGACCACCAGGCCGGGCTGGCGTGGATGGATGCCTGGGTGCGCGGCGATGGCGCCGGCATCGACTCGCTCTCGCACTTCTCCTGGCATGCGGCGCTGCACGAGTTGTCGCTGGGTGACCTGGACGCGGTGCGGCGCCGCTACGAGTCCCAGCTAAGGCCCGGCACGGCGCTGGGCTGCCGGGGCCTGGTCGACTCCGGGTCGCTGCTGTTCCGCTGGGCGCTGACCCCGGGGGCCTGCGACGTACCCTCCCTGGAGGAGGTCGTCAGGGTGACGGGGCCGGGAACGCTGGAGCGGCCCGCTACGCCGTTCCTGGCACTGCACACCGCGATCGCCCTGCTCGCCGTCGGCGACGTCACCGCGCTGCGCCGACTGGCCGGCTGGGCGGCCGGCCACCGGCATCCGACATTCCGCGAGGTGGTCGCGCCGCTGGCCGGCGCGCTGGTCCTGATGTCGGCCGGTGCCTGTGGGGCGGCGGCGGACGAACTGGCCCGGCTCGCCCCCGGCGTCCGTCGACTCGGTGGCTCCGACGCGCAGCGCGAGATCGTCGAGGAGGTCCGCATCGCCGCGCTGCTGCGTGCCGACCGGTGGGACGAGGCTCGCAGACTGCTGGAAGCGCGGCTGGACCGTCGGCACTCGCCCCGCGACGAGGCCTGGCGCCGTACGGCCGCCGCGCCGGCGGTCGTCCCGGGCTGAGCTGAGCCGACGCACGACCTGCCGGCGGGAGGCGGCTACGCGGTCGCGATCTCGTTGCCGGCGACGGTGAGCTTGGCCGTCTGCAGCGGCTGGGTGGCGGGGCCGTTGACGACCGAGCCGTCCTTGATCGAGAACCGGCTGCCGTGGCAGGCGCAGTCGATCGTGCCGTCGGCAACCGAGGAGACCTGGCAGCCCTGGTGGGTGCAGGTCGCCACGAAGCCCTCGAAGGTGCCCTGCGTCGGCTGGGTCACCACGACGTTGGCGCTCTGGTAGATCTTGCCGCCGCCCACCGGCACGTCGCTGGTCGGCCCGAGCTTCTGCGGGCCGTTCGTGGCGGCGGACTCGCTGTCGACGGCGTCTCCCGAGCCACACGCCGCCAGCAGCGGCACGCCGATCCCGGCGACGGCCACCGCGCCCACAGCCTGGCGGCGGGTGAACTTGCGCTCGGTCACGACTGGTCCTCTCCTCGATGGTTGAACTTCACACTACGTTCCGGCCACGCCCGGTCCGAGGAAAGAACCTGTGAAGTGGCCGAGAATCGTCTGACCGGTCAGCGGCGCCCCGCGACCGCCTTCTTCGTGGTCGCGGCCCGCTTGCGCGGCTTGGCGGTCGGTTGGACCGCCTCACGACCCGCCAGCAGCGGCTGCAGGAAGCGGCCGGTGTGGCTGGCCGGGTTGGCGGCCACCTGCTCCGGCGTGCCTTCCGCGACGACCATGCCACCCCTGTTGCCGCCCTCGGGACCCATGTCGATGATCCAGTCGGCGGTCTTGATGACGTCGAGGTTGTGCTCGATGGTGAGCACCGTGTTGCCCTTGTCGACCAGGCTCTGCAGCACGCCGAGCAGCTTGCGGATGTCCTCGAAGTGCAGCCCGGTGGTCGGCTCGTCCAGGACGTAGACCGTGCGCCCGGTGGAGCGCTTCTGCAGCTCGGCGCTGAGCTTGACCCGCTGCGCCTCGCCGCCGGAGAGAGTGGTCGCCGGCTGCCCCAGCCGGACGTAGCCCAGCCCCACCTCGACGAGTGTCTTGAGGTGCCGCGCGATCGCCGGGACGGCGGCGAAGAACTCCACCGCCTCCTCGATCGGCATGTCGAGGACCTCACCGATGTTCTTGTGCTTGTAGTGCACCTCGAGCGTCTCGCGGTTGTAGCGGGCGCCGTGGCACACCTCGCACGGCACGTAGACGTCCGGCAGGAAGTTCATCTCGATCTTGATGGTGCCGTCACCGTGGCACGCCTCGCAGCGGCCGCCCTTGACGTTGAACGAGAACCGGCCCTGCTGGTAGCCACGCATCTTCGCCTCCGGCGTGGCCGCGAAGAGCTTGCGGATGTGGTCGAAGACCCCCGTGTACGTCGCCGGGTTGCTCCGCGGCGTGCGCCCGATCGGCGACTGGTCGACGTGGATGACCTTGTCGACGTTCTCCAGGCCGCTGATCTTGGTGTGCCGCCCGGGGACCGCCCGGGCGCCGTAGATCTCCTTGGCCAGCGAGGTGTAGAGGATGTCGTTGACCAGGGTCGACTTGCCCGACCCGGAGACGCCGGTGACGGCGACGAAGACGCCGAGCGGGAACGTCACGTCGACGTTCTTCAGATTGTGCTCGCGGGCGCCGTGCACGGTCAGCTCGCGGCCCGCGGTGAGCGGCCGACGCAGCTCGGGCACCGGGATCTGGCGCTTGCCGGTGAGGTACTGACCCGTCATCGACCGCTCGTTGGCGAAGAGCTCCTTGACGGTGCCGCTGTGCACCACGTGACCGCCGTGCTCGCCGGCCCCGGGGCCGATGTCGACGACCCAGTCGGCGACCCGGATGGTGTCCTCGTCGTGCTCGACGACGATGAGCGTGTTGCCCAGCTCCTTGAGCCGGACCAGCGTCTCGATCAGCTTCTGGTTGTCGCGCTGGTGCAGGCCGATCGAGGGCTCGTCGAGCACGTAGAGCACGCCGACCAGGCCCGCACCGATCTGGGTGGCCAGCCGGATCCGCTGCGCCTCGCCGCCGCTCAGCGAGCCGCTCGGCCGATCGAGGGACAGGTAGTCCAGGCCGACGTCGAGCAGGAAACGCAGCCGCTCCTGGATCTCTTTCAGGACCCGCTCGGCGATCTGCTTCTCCCGCTCGCTGAGCACCACGCGCTCGAGGTAGGCGCTGGCCTCGTTGATCGGCAGCGCGCAGACCTCGGCGATGTTCTTGCCGCCCTTGTCGCGCTCGCCCAGGGTGACCGCCATCGAGACCGGCTTGAGCCGGCTGCCGTTGCAGGACGGGCAGGGCACTTCGCGCATGAAGCCCTCGAACCGCTCCCGGCTGGTGTCGGACTCGGCCTCGCGGTGCCGACGCTCGACGTAGGACCGCACGCCCTCGAAATCGGCGTCGTAGGCCCGCTGGCGGCCATAGCGGTTGGTGGTGACGACGTGGACCTTGTGGTGGTGCCCGTCCAGGATCGCCTTGCGCGCCGGCGCCGGCAGCTCCTCCCACGGCGTGTTGAGGTCGAAGCCGATCTCCTGGCCGAGGGCGCCCAGCAGACGCAGGAAGTACTCCGCGATGTGCGCATGGCTCCACGGCTGGATCGCGCCCTCCCCGAGCGTGGCGCGCGGGTTGGGCACGACGAGCTCCGGATCCACCTCCATCCGAGTGCCGAGACCCGAGCATGCCGGGCAGGCGCCGAACGGGCTGTTGAAGGAGAACGAGCGCGGCTCGAGCTCGTCGGTGTCGATGGCGTGCTCGTTGGGGCAGGCCATCTTCTCGCTGAACTTCAGCTGCTCGCCGGTGTCGACGAAGTCGAAGACCACCAGCCCCCCGGCCAGCGTCAGCGCGGTCTCCACCGAGTCGGTCAGGCGTCGCTTGCTCGACTCCTTGACCGCGAGCCGGTCCACGACCACCTCGATGGTGTGCTTGCGCTGCTTGTCCAGCTTCGGCGGCGCGTCCAGCGTGTGGGTCTCCCCGTCGACCCGGGCGCGGGAGTAGCCCTGCTGCTGGAGCTGGGCGAAGAGCTCGACGTACTCCCCCTTGCGGCCGCGGATGACCGGGGCCAGCACCTGGAAGCGGCGTCCCTCCTCCAGCGCGAGGATGCGGTCGACGATCTGCTGCGGGGTCTGCCGCTCGATCGGGGCACCGCATGTCGGGCAGTGCGCCCGCCCGGCGCGCGCGTAGAGCAGCCGGAGGTAGTCGTAGACCTCGGTGATGGTGCCGACGGTCGAGCGCGGGTTCTTCGACGTGGACTTCTGGTCGATGCTCACCGCCGGCGAGAGGCCCTCGATGAAGTCGACGTCGGGCTTGTCCATCTGGCCCAGGAACTGCCGGGCGTAGGCGGAGAGCGACTCGACGTAGCGGCGCTGACCCTCGGCGAAGATGGTGTCGAACGCCAGGCTCGACTTGCCGGAGCCGGACAGGCCGGTGAAGACGATCAGCGCGTCCCGGGGAAGATCGAGGGAGACGTCCTTGAGGTTGTGCTCCCGGGCGCCCCGGATGATGAGCTGGTCGGTCACGACTCTCCTCAGAACGATCGAACAGGTGTTCGCTATCCTACGCCGCCACGCCAGTGTGTCGGCACTCGCCATGCACGATGCCACGGCCCACTGACAACTTTGGAACGACCGGTGCCACGATGGGACGGTGACCTACACCGGAGAGGTGACGCCCGGCGGACCCGCCGACGTCCGTGAGCTGCCCGAGCTGACCATCACCAAGGTCGCGGTCGACCCGACGATGTCGAACAACTGCTACCTGCTGGCCTGCCGCGCGAGCGGTGAGCAGCTGCTCGTCGACGCGGCCGCCGATGCCGGCGCGCTGCTCTCGCTGATCGGCGAGTCGGGGCTCCAGACGGTCGTCACCACGCACCAGCACTGGGACCACCACCGTGCGCTGGCGGAGGTCGTCGCGGCCACCGGCGCCACCACGGTGGCGGGTACCGCCGACGCGGCCGCGATCACCGAGGCCACCGGCGTACCGATCGCGCGCGGGGTGGGCCAGGGCGACACCGTCGCGGTGGGGTCCTGCACGCTCGAGGTGATCGCCCTGCGCGGCCACACCCCGGGCTCGATCGCCCTCCTGTACGACGACCCGCACGGCCACCCGCACCTGTTCACCGGCGACTCGCTCTTCCCCGGCGGCGTGGGCAACACCTTCGGTGACGAGGGCGCCTTCGCCTCGCTCATCGACGATGTCGAGGAGCGCATCTTCCAGCGGTTGCCCGACGAGACCTGGTTCTACCCCGGCCACGGCAACGACTCCACCCTCGGCGCGGAGCGGCCG
>NZ_DASZUF010000113.1:0-11388 GCF_035547795.1 Nocardioides sp. | reverse complement strand
CACCTGCATCTGCCTGCTCGCCGCCCCCGAGGGCGTCGCGCACCTCGAGTCGAAGCTGGCCTCCCTCGACATCCCGGTCACCGTGGTGACCGCCGCGCTCGACGACCACCTCAACGACAAGGGCTACATCGTCCCGGGCCTCGGCGACGCCGGCGACCGGCTCTACGGCATCGCGGGCTGAAGCGGGAAATCGGCCACCGTCTCGTAGCGGGGCCGGCCCCGGGGCCCCTCGCCGAGATGGGACTCGATCAGCCGGATCGAGGAGACGGTCCAGGTGGGGCCGCGGTAGGAGTCGAGGAGGCGGACCCAGTTGCTGACCTCGGCGGGTACGCCGAGGCGCGCCAGCGTCACGTGCCCGCGGAAACGGCTGCCGTCGACCTCGATGCCGCTCTTGGCGGCCGCGGCCCGAGCCCCGGTGGCGAGCCGGCGCAGCTCCACGGTGTCGGTGTCCAGGCCGGCCCAGAGCACCCTCGCGCGGCCCGCGTTCGGGAACGCCCCGCCACCGGCGATGGCCGCCGCGAAGGCGGTACGGCGAGCGGCGGCCCGAGCCAGCCGCTCCTCCAGCTCGTCGATGCGCCAGGCGTCGACCGCGGCCAGGAACGCGAGCGTGACGTGGAACGAGTCGGAGGTGGCCCAGCGGAAGGATGCGGCCAGGCGCCGTACCTCCAGGAAAGCGTCGAGGTGCTCGATCACCGGCTCCGGCGGGACCACCGCCACGAACATCCTCACGACACGTGGGTGCCCAGCAGCGTCCCGATCAGATAGGTGACTCCCATCGCGAAGGCGCCGCCGAGGACGTTGCGGATCGCCGCGCGACGCCAGTTCGCGAATCCGAGGGTCGCACTGGTCCAGCCGGTGATCGCGAGCGCGACCAGGACCGCGAGCACGGTGACGTAGAACCGCTGCGGCGAGGGCAGCAGGATGGTGAGCATGGGCAGCAACGCGCCGATGGTGAACGACACCATCGAGGCCAGCGCGGCCGACCACGGGTTGCTGACGTCGTCGACGTCGATGCCGAACTCGAGATAGGAGTGCACCCGCAGGGCGTTCCACTCGGTCAGCTCCTGGGCGGCCGTGGCGGCCGTCTCGGGAGACATCCCGCGCTCCTCGAGCATGGTCGTCAGGTGACGCAGCTCCTCGTCGGGCATCCGCTTGAGGTCGTGCTTCTCGGCCTCGACCAGGGCCAGCTCGGCGTCGCGCTGGGTGGAGACCGAGACGTACTCCCCCGCCGCCATCGACAGCGCACCCGCCACCAGGGCGGCGATGCCGGCGATGAGGATGGTGGGGCGGTGGTCGGTCGCGCCGGCGACACCCATCACGATGCCGGCCACCGACACGATGCCGTCATTGGCCCCCAGCACGCCGGCACGCAACCAGTTGAGCCGGTTGCTCAGGCCCTCGGTCTCCCCGTGCTCGTGCTCCAGGTTCGCCAACTCAGCCATGCGGCCCATCGTCCCTTGCCGGGACGACGGGCCGCAACGTAGGTCAGGCACGCCTCACAAGCCCAGATCGCGGCCGATGATCTCCTTCATGATCTCATTCGATCCGGCCCAGATCTTGGTGACCCGGGCGTCGCGCCAGGCGCGGGCCACCCGGTACTCGTTCATGAACCCGTAGCCGCCGTGCAACTGCACACAGTGGTCCAGGACCTCGGACTGGGTCTGGGAGGACCAGTACTTGGCCTTCGACGCCTCGACCGCGGACAGCTCGCCCTTCGCGTGGGCCAGCACACACTTGTCGATGTAGGCCTCGGCGACCTCGATCTGGGTGAACAGCTGGGCCAGCAGGAACTTGTTGTGCTGGAAGTTGCCGATCGACTGGCCGAACGCCTTACGGTCCTTGGTGTACTGCAGCGTCTCGATCAGGATCTGCTTGGCATGCGCCACGTTCGCCACCGCGCAGGAGAGCCGCTCCTGGGCCAGCTTCTGCATCATGTGGATGAAGCCCATG
Organism: Nocardioides sp.; assembly: GCF_035547795.1. Classification (GTDB taxonomy): domain Bacteria; phylum Actinomycetota; class Actinomycetes; order Propionibacteriales; family Nocardioidaceae; genus Nocardioides. The sequence continues at coordinate 9,438 of NZ_DASZUF010000113.1, read as the reverse complement.
TTGAGCTCGCCCACGATCTCGGCGTCGGTGACCCGCACGTTCTCGAAGAACAGCTCGGCGGTGTCGGACTCCTCCATCCCGACCTTGTCCAGCTTGCGACCGCGGCTGAAGCCCTCCTTGGTCGCCTCCACTCCGAACAGTGTGATGCCCTTGGCGCCCCTCTCCGGGTCGGTCCGCGCCGCCACGATGACCAGGTCGGCGGAGTAGCCGTTGGTGATGAAGGTCTTGGAGCCGTTGATCACCCACTCGTCCCCGTCGCGTACGGCGGTGGTCCGCAGCGCGGCCAGGTCCGACCCGCCACTGGGCTCGGTCATCCCGATGGCGAGCAGGATCTCGCCCGACGCGACGCCGGGCAGCCAGCGCTGCTTCTGCTCCTCGGTGCCCAGCTCCACGATGTAGGGCGCGGTGATGTCGGTGTGGATGCCCACGCACGTCGGGTACGCCGCACCGACCTTGGCCAGCTCCTCCTCGAGGACCGCGTTGAAGCGGAAGTCGTCCGCACCGGCCCCGCCGTACTCCTCCGGGATCGAGAGGCCCAGGAAGCCCTGGGCACCCGCCTCCAGCCAGAACTCCCGCGGCAGCGCCTTGTCCGCGATGTACTTGTCGGTGTTCGGCAGGACCGAACGCTCGATCCAGGTGCGGACCGACTCCCGGAACGCCTCGTGGTCCTCGTCGTAGATGTCGCGCTTCATGGCGCCGAGTCTACGACGCCAAGTTACTGGCGCGTAGCCGTCTCCGCGGCGTCTCGCTCCCGCACCCGCGTCGGCATCGCAGCGGCCGCCACGAGCAGCAGCACGCTGATCGCCACGGCGACCACGAAGACGACGTGCAGCGCCGGCTCCAGGTCGCCCGCGGTGAGCTGCTCCAGCGCCGGCACCTTGCCGTGCAGCCGGTGGCTGACCACGCCGTTGGCGACCGCCCCGAAGACCGCCACACCGACGGCGCTGCCGACGCTGCGGGCGAACATGTTCGCGCCGGTCGCCACGCCGCGGCTGGTCCATGCCACCGACTCCTGGGCCGCGACCACGCCCGGCGAGACCACCCAGCCGAAGCCCAGCCCCATCACGAAGCACGGCAGGCCGAGGTGCCAGATCGAGCTGTCGGTGCCGACGGTGAGCAGCAGCAGGCCGCCGACCAGCGTGGTGAGCGCGCCCAGCGACACCGTCGCCCGGAAGCCCCAGCGCAGGAAGAGCCGACCCGCCTGGGACGACGCCAGCGGCCAGCCGATCGTCATGCCGGCCAGCGCCAGCCCCGCCACGACGGCGCCGTGGCCCAGGACACCCTGCGCGAAGAGCGGCACGTACGACGACAGCCCCAGCATCACCATGCCGACCAGCAGCGAGCCTGCGTTGGTGGCGTTCAGGACTCGGCGGCCGAACACCCACAGCGGCAGGACCGGGTCGGCGGCGCGGCTCTCGACGTATCCGAAGGCGACGAGGGTGCCCAGAGCGATCACGAAGAGCAGGATCGAGACCGGCGAGTCCCACGCCCAGCGCTGGCCACCCTCCAGGAGCGCGAGCAGGAAGACCACGCCGCCGACGGTGAGCAACAGGGCGCCCGGCCAGTCGATGGTCGCGCGCCGGCGGGTGACGTTCTCCTTGAAGCTGCGGGTCAGCATCCAGCTCGCGACCAGTCCGAGTGGGACGTTGACGAAGAAGATGGCGCGCCAGGAGACGTAGTCGGCGAAGACGCCGCCGAGCGTCGGGCCGATCAGCGAGGCGATCGCCCACACCGAGGCGATGTAGCCCTGGACCTTCGCCCGCTCCTGCAACGTGTAGATGTCACCGACGATCGTCATGGCCATCGGCTGCACCGCTCCGGCGCCGAGTCCCTGGATCGCCCGGAAGACGATCAGGCCGGTCATCGACCAGGCGAAGCCGGAGAGCATCGAGCCACCCACGAACAACCCGATGCCGATCAGCATGATCGGCTTGCGACCGATCAGGTCGGCGAGCTTGCCGTAGATCGGCACCGTCACGGCGGTGGTCAGCAGATAGATCGAGAACAGCCACGGGAACTGGGTGAATCCGCCGAGGCTGTCCACCACCTGCGGTACGGCGGTGGCCAGGATGGTGGTGTCGATCGCCACCAGGCCGAGGCTCAGCATCATCGAGAGCAGGACCGGGCCCCGCTCGCTGCGGAGGCCGACGCTGGCACGGGTCACGGTCTCACTGGCGGACATATCGTTAGCAAACCTCACTAATGCGGCAGGCTATTCCCCGGGGGTCCTCCTGGTTACCGGTCCGCCGAGACCGACCGTCGAGGGAGCGCCGTGACCGATCCTCCACCATGGCTCGTCGCCCTTGCCTGGGTGGCGCTGGCCTCGGGCCTGATCTCGGCCGGGATCGTGCTGAGGGACATCGGCCGCGGTCACCGCCAGCGGATGCCCGTGATGGCATGGGTCTGGCCGATCACCTGCCTCTACACCGGCCCGCTCGGGCTGTGGGCCTATCGACGGCTGGGGCTGCCGCACAGTCCGGCCTGGCTCGCCGAGCGCGGGCTCGACGAGCCGCCGGAGCAACCCGGCTGGGCCTCGACAGCGCTCGGCGTGAGCCACTGCGGCGCCGGCTGCACGCTGGGCGACATCGTCGCCGAGTGGGCGGTCTTCGCGCTCGGGCTCACCATCGCGGGACAGGCGCTGTACCCCGAGATGATCGGCGACTACGTCCTCGCGGTGATGCTGGGGCTGGCGTTCCAGTACTTCGCGATCGCCCCGATGCGCGGGCTCGGTGTCCGCGCCGGGATCGTGGCGGCCGCCAAGGCCGACATCCTCTCGCTGACCGCCTTCGAGGTGGGCCTGTTCGGCTGGATGGCGCTGCAGACGTTCGTGCTCTTCCCCGCGCCCCACCACCTGCACCCGGACAGCCCGGTCTACTGGTTCGGGATGCAGATCGGGATGTGCCTGGGCTTCGTGACGTCGTACCCGGTGAACGTGTGGCTGATCCGACGGGGGATCAAGGAGGCGATGTGAGTCGCCTCAGTTGGGCTCGATCCGGAACAGCGCCGCCCGGCGGGCGATGACCTCGGCGCGGGCGAGGCGGGGCTTGTCGGAGCCGTCCCGGATGACCCGGCCGCCGGCCTCGAACTCGCGCAGGAAGTCCAGCGCCCAGGTGACGTCGGCCGGCGAGGGGCTCATCGACTCGTTGATCACCGCCGGCTGCTCGATGTCGAGGCAGAGCTTGCCGGTCATGCCGAGGTTGACCGCGTCGGCGGCCTGCTCGCGCAGCACCGCGTGGCTGTTGCCGACCGTCGGGCCGTCGACCGGGCCGGGCAGGTTTCCGATCCGGGAGGCCAGCACCAGCCGGGTGCGCGGATAGGCCATCGCCATCGGCTCGTTCGCCGCGCCGGTGTCCTTGCGGTAGTCGCCGCTGCCGAACGCCAGTCGGAAGGCGCCCCGCGCCCGCGCGATCGTGACCGCGTCCTCGATGCCGAGCGCGGACTCGATCAGCGGGATGACCGGCGTCTGACCGCCCAGGCGCTGGAACGTGTCGGTGACCTGCTCGGCCGCCTCCGCCTTGGCGAGGATCACTCCGCGCAGCCCCGGCGTACCGGCCAGGGCGGCGAGGTCGTCGCTCCAGTCAAGCGTGGTCCAGTCGTTGATCCGCACCCAGGCCGAGCCGCCACTGCGCAGCCAGCCCACGACGTTCTCCCGGGCCTGGTCCTTCAGCGACTCGTCGATCGCGTCCTCCATGTCCAGGATGACCTGGTCCGCACGGCCCAGCTGGGCCCCGTCGAACGCCTCTACCTTCAGGGCCGAGACCAGCTGCCAGGAACGGGCGTTCTCGCCGTCGACCCGGGTCGCCTCGCGGGCGGTCCGGCGTTCGTCGAGTGCGGTGGATGTCATCAGTGGGGCCTTTCGTCGGGGACGGCAGCGCGGGCGTGGACCCGGAACAGCCCGGGGCCTGGCACCAGTCTCCCGCGAGACTCCCCTCCACCTCTGCACCGGGCCGCTCCACGAGCGGCCGGCGGCTCAGAGACCGGCCGCGTCCAGGACCGCCTCGACGAGGGCGCGCGCGTTCGCCACGATCTCGGGATTGGTCGGGTCGGGATCCATCCGGGCGCTCATCTGCGCGCCGTCGTAGATGAGGTGCAACCGCGCAGCCAGGCTCTCCGCATCGGCCACACCGGCCCGCTCGAGGATGTCGCGGAAGACGGTGCGGACGTAGCCGCGGTAGGTCCGGCTGCGTTCCTCGTTGGGGCCACCGCCCGGGCCCTCCGCGGTCGCCGCCGCGAAGGCGCAGCCCCGGAAGTCGGGCCGTGCGAAGAGCTGGGTCTGGGAGTCGAAGACGGCGAGGACCTGCTCGCGCGGCGTACCGCCGCGCTCGAGGGCAGCCGTCACCCGCGCCACCTGGCGCTCGTGGCGGCGGTCGAGGTAGGCGGCGACCAGGCCGTCCTTGTTCCCGAAGTTCTTGTAGAGGGTCGCCTTGGCCACGCCGGCCTCGGCCAGGACCCGGTCGATGCCGACCGTGTGGACGCCCTCGGCATAGAACAGCCGCTCGGCGGTGTCGAGCAGCCGCTCGGATGCGCTGCGCTGCTCCTCGGTCACTGTCACATCGTGCCCAACACCGGACGGCTGTGGAACCTTCCGGAATAGACGGATCTGTTCACCAGTTGCGCACAGACAGGTCTGTCTACCACGGAGGTACCGATGTCCACCAGCACGCCACCCGTCCTCGACATGGTCCGGACACCGCGCACCAACGACGGCTCGATCCTTCGACTCGCCCTCCTCGCCTCGATCGTCATCTCCTTCCTGGCGGCATCCGCGGCGCCCACGCCGCTCTACCAGCACTACGACCGGATCTGGCACGGCACCGCGCTGACCACCACCGAAGCGTTCGGGGTGTACGCCGTCGCGGTCCTCGGCGGACTCCTCGTCCTCGGCGGCGCCGCCACGCACCTCGGCCGTCGGCCGGTCCTGCTGGCCGCACTCGGGCTGCAGGGCGTTGCGCTGGTCCTCTTCGCCACGGCCGGCTCGTTCGAACCGCTCTTCATCGGACGTGTGCTGCAGGGCATCGCCGCCGGCGCCGGGCTCGGCACCCTGGGCGCCGCGATGATCGAGGCCCACCAGGAGCACGGCACGGTCGCCAGCTCGGCCGCCCCGGGCGCCGGCACGGGCATCGGCGCGCTCGCTGCGGGGATCGCGGTCAGCTACCTGCCGTGGCCGACCCACCTGATCTACCTCGCCCTGATCGCGGTGCTCACCCTCCAGGCGGTCGGCGTCCTGACCCTGCTCGAGGCGACGCCGACCAGACGAGGCCTGCTGGCCAGCCTGCGGCCCCGGATCGCCGTCCCCGCCGCGGCGCGCGGCGCCTTCACCGCCGCGGCCCCAGCCGCCTTCGCGGTCTGGGCGCTGGCCGGGCTCTACGGTTCGCTCGGCCCCGCCGTCCTGCGAGCGATGTCGCCGCACAGTCCCACCGTGCTCGGCGGGTTCGTCCTCTTCGAGCTGGCGATCGTGGGGTCGGTGACCACGATCGTGCTGCGGTCGCACGACGGTCGTCGTCAGATGACCACCGGCCTGGTGGCGATGATCGTCGGCGTGGCCTGGCTGGCCACCTCCATCGCCACCGGCTCGGTGGTCGGGTTCCTGCTCGCGACGGTCGTGGCCGGCGTGGGGTTCGGCAGCGGGCTGCAGGGCAGCATCCGCACGACGGTGCCGCTCGCCGAGCCGCACGAGCGGGCCGGGCTGCTCGCCGCCGTGTACCTGGTCTCCTACGCCGGGATGGGCGTCCCGGCCGTCGCCGCCGGCTTCGCGGTCAGCCACGGGACCGGGCTGACCGCGACCGCGGTGGCCTACGCGATCGGCGTGATCACCCTGGGCCTCGGCGCCTTCGCGCTGCTCGGTCTCCGGGCGGGTCAGTAGTACCAGGGGTAGCGCGGCACGCTCAGCGAGCGTCGACGGCCATCGTGGGCATTGGGCGATTGACCTGCACGAACGCGTTGGGAGTCGTTGACTCCGATCGGTCGCGGCTGCTCGTCCTGCCACATTTCTGCCACATCGCCGCCGCGGCCCTCAGGAGCCGAATCGCTTGGCGCCCATCGTCTTGAAGTAGCCCTTCTTCAAGGCTCGTTCGGCGCTGTCCTTCGGCGTGGAGAAGAAGTCGCGCTCAGACGCTGACAGGCCGATCGTCTCGATCTTGGTCCTCAGTAGCGCCAGCGTGCAGCACAGGTCGGCCGCCTGAAACAGGCTGTAGTCGGATGGGATGACCTTGCGGACCTCGACGGTGGTCAGGTGCGCGTTGAAAACGCTGTTGACGACGTTGGTCAGCTCCTTCTGGCCGCTGTCGTAGTAGATGACGATGCGATCCCAGGAGGCGAAGAACACGAGGTTGTCACGAATGAACGCGCTCACCGCCCGGGAGATCAGGCTGACAAGGTGATCAGTGTCGGTGGCCTCACGCTTGTGGAACACCAGCGAGTGGTGGGTGACCTCGCATCGCCGAACGAAGTCCACCAACACACGGAAGATGGCGCGGCGCTCCGGCATGTCCATCCATCGGTAGTCCTGCTCCCGCCGGATCAGCGGCCCGGTATGGATCGGATGGTTCGCGTCAAGACCGCGCGCGACGAGCGCATCGTGGATCTTGTCGAGGTTGCCGGCGATGTCATCGCTCTGATCATGGAAGACAAGGCTGACGATGTAGAACGGCGAGTGCGTCTCTAGCGGGCCGAAGACACCGGACTCATCGATGAAGATGCTCAACTCACGCACACGACGTCCTGACAAACAACTTGAGGCGAGCGATGCCCGCCTCAAGAGGGTGGCGGGGGATGTCCCCGCCTAAAGGGTGGACCAGGGCCTCACGGCCAGTCCAGTGACCCAACTCTAGCAGCCCGGTCGTCACGCCCGGAGTCCCTTCCTCACCCGCTGCCACTCGGCCGTGGTCAACAGCCCTTCGGCCCTCGCTTGCTTGGCGGCCACCAGCAGGCGCTCGGTTTCGATCCGTCCACGACACTCAAGAATGGCATCGCTCACAGGCTGCGCCTCCAGGCCCTCATACAAGGTCGTACGCACCTGATCCGTCACTCGGGTCAACTCGATGAAGGCGGGCAATTTCGGCCGCGCCCGCCGGTTGACCGCCACCTTGATCCGGCGAGGATTCACATCAGCCAGCCCGAACAGAGCCAACACCGACTCCCCGTGCAGATAGGCCCCTTCCCCTACCCGCAAGAGCGCCTCGGCGAACTGGTCATAGCGAGTAGGCGGGACGTCCGGGACGCGATACAGCCCGTAGGCAATGTTCCTCAGTCCACCTCGAGCCGCGAGCTTGGGAAGCTCCACGGCCGGCACCCCAGCCTCGACCGCCTCCCGCGTGGTGACATAGCCGTAGCGGTCCAGCGCGATCTCTCGCACAACATCCCGATACTTCGCCCCGGTGACCATGTCGCAACTATACCGAACGCGGTAGTGTTGTGACAGCCAACACCTGGGCAATCGTTGCGCTTGTAGAAGTCCTCCCCGAGCGTCCGCCCGCGGATACCGTTGCGAACCCATGCCCCCATCAGAGGCGGGAAACTCGCCACGTCGCGGACGAGATCGGGCCCCGCCTCCGCGGAGCCACGCGGTCGATCCGCCCACTGTCACTCGCCGCTCACAGGTTCACCTTCGGGAACTTCATCGCTTCTTCGCTGAACAGCGGCCGGGGCAGGCCGGCACTGAAGCGGGCAACGCGCCACCCCGGTTCCCCGGCGAGCGTCGGACGATCCGGGCATGATGGGGTTGTGGACGCGCTCGAACTGACCGTGGACGAAGGACGGCCCGCCAACGCGGGACGCTTCTTCCACCTTGGGGCGGACCTGCTGACACTGCTGGACGAACTGACCGACCTCCCGGTGGGCTGGCGAGTGGACGAACTGCGGACCGCCTCCGCGATCGCCGTCCTGACGCCCCCGAAGGACCTGCCAGCGGAGGCGCGGCACCTGCGCCTCGTCGTGGACTCGCTGGCCGCGGTGCAGGCGGGCGGCCCACTGCCCGACGAGTGGACGCCGGACGCGGTGAAGGCCGCGCACCGCTTCGCCGAGCACGGGCAGGCCGCAGAGGACGAGACGGACTGGGTGCCGCCGCGCCTGCGCCTCGTGACCGACCACCGCCCCGGCCCGGCCGTGGACCTCACGCCTAACTTGGTGCAAGACCTCGCCACACTGCAGCCCTTCGAGCGAGACATGCCGGGCTCCGTGCGCGGCGAACTGGTAGGTGTGAACGTGTCCCGGGGTAACCGCGCCTCTCTGCGCCTGCCCACGAAGCGCGTAGTGCGCGTGTCGTTCCCCAGCGGCCTTCGGGAGACGATGCGGGACGCGCTGCTGCAGGACGTGGAACTGCGCGGCATCGTCCGGCAGGACGGAGAGGGCCGGGTGTTCAAGGTGCGCGCTGACGAGGTGGAGGTCCTGGTCGAGCCGAAGGCACGCTGGGCTGACCTGTTCGGGGCCGCGCCGAACTACACGGGCGGCGTGCCTGTGGACGAGTGGCTGGAGGCGCACCGTGGGGAGGCCTGAGAAGATCACGAGCGCCCTGCTCGATGCATCGTCGCTCCTCGGCGTCGTCACGGGGGAGCAAGCGTTCACCTGCCTCAAACCGCTGCTTGAGGCCGTGGACCGCGAGGAGATCCGACTGGTCGAGTCGACCGCGATCTTGATCGAGGTTCGCCCGCACCACAACGGGGACGGCCCAGAGAACGTCCGGGTACGTGAGGACCTGCTGGCGCTGTTGCAGTCGCGGAAGACGCAACTCGTGGACGTGAACACGGTGGTCGCCCGCAAGGCTGGCCAGTTGGCGACTGATTTGGGCCTGAAGACGTGGGACGCAGTCCACCTTGCGACGGCGATCCTCTCGGGCGTGGACGTGCTCATCGTTCGCGACGGCAAATTCCCCGAGGGCGACTACGAGGGCGTCTGGGTGACTGGCCCCTTCGATATCAACGAGGGCAACCTGCTGAGCCTGCTGCCCGACGAGAACTAAGTAGGTGTTGGGAAAGGGTCCATTCGGCTGGCTTTGGCTGCCACGGACGACGTCGCGGTGCTGGTGCGCGGCGGGGCGGGTCATCAGGCCGATCACGGTCCGCTTGATCATGGCCTCGGCGTGTTCGGGCAGGCGTTCGTAGTCGCGGGCCAGGGGTCGGGTCCGCGTCAGCCAGGAGTTGGTCCGCTCGATGACCCATCGCCTGGGCAGCACCTCACTGACGCCATCGATCCAAGCACGGTCAGCCACGTCGTGGTCAACTACACAAACGTCGCGCGTCATCCGACAACTCGACCTCTTGCCACATCTCTGCGACGCGATGGAGGGTCTGACCTGCGTCGATGCAGGTCCAGTAGTTGCCCTAGAAATACCAGGGGAACGGCGACCAGTCCGGGTCGCGCTTCTCCAGGAACTGGTCCCGGCCCTCCTGGGCCTCGTCGGTCATGTAGGCGAGGCGGGTGGTCTCGCCGGCGAAGAGCTGC
>NZ_DASZUF010000112.1:0-6783 GCF_035547795.1 Nocardioides sp. | reverse complement strand
GGGCCCCGCCGGTGGTGACCTGCTCAGGACTGCAGGACCAGGGCGTCGACGGGGTGTGGGAGCAGGTGCTGGGGCACCGCGCCCACCTGGGTGAGGACGGGCTGCGAGACAAGCGCGCCCGGCAGCAGCTGGAGTTCACCTGGGCGCTGGTGCGCGACGAGCTCGACCAGCGGCTGCGGCACAGCCCCGGAGTGCGCGCGATCCGCGAGCAGATCCGGGCCGAGGTGCTCTCGGGCGAGCTGCCCGCCACGATCGCGGCGGACCGCCTCTTGGCGGCGTACGACGAGCCCGCGGGCGCCGTAGGGCGACGACCTGAATGACGACCTGAGTAACGACCTGAATAACAACTAGGTATCGGCCCTGCCCCAGGTCTGCCGGCTGTCCTAGGGTGACGCTATTCGGTACGGCGCCGCCACGGCAGCCGACATCCCAAGGAGGACCTTTGCGTCACGTTGCCAAGACCCTCGCCACGATGGGCGCCGTCGCCCTGATCGCGGCCGGCTGCTCGAGCAAGGCGGACAACAACAACGCGTCCGACACCACCAGCCAGGCGCCGTCGAACGGCACCTCGGCCAGCACCTCGGGCGGCGCCAAGATCAAGGCGTGCATGGTGCTCGACACCGGCGGTGTCGACGACAAGTCGTTCAACCAGTCGTCGTGGGCGGGGCTGACCGCCGCCGCGAAGGCCAACCCGAACATCTCGCCGTCGTACGTGGCCTCCAACTCGGCCAACGACTACACGCCGAACCTGACCACCGAGACCAACGCCGGCTGCGACACCATCATCGCGGTCGGCGGCCTGATGGGTGACAACGTCAAGAAGATCGCGACGGCGAACCCGAACCAGCACTACGCCGAGATCGACAACCCGTCGACCGCCGACAACGTCTACGGCATCCAGTACAACACCGCTCAGGGCGGCTTCCTCGGCGGCTACCTCGCTGCGGCGATGTCCAAGACCGGCAAGGTCGGCACCTGGGGCGGCCTCAACATCCCGCCGGTGACCATCTACATGGACGGCTTCTGGGAGGGCGTCCAGTACTACAACAAGCAGAACAACAAGGACGTCAAGGTCCTCGGCTGGGACGAGACCAACCAGAAGGGCGGCACCTTCGCCGGCTCCTTCACCGACCAGAACAAGGGCAAGGCGATCACCCAGGCGATGGAGCAGGCCGGCGCCGACGTGGTCTTCCCGGTCGCGGGCGGCTCGGGTCTGGGCGCAGGCGCGGCGGCGGCCGCGTCGGGCGGCAAGCTCAACCTGATCTGGGTCGACACCGACGGGTGCGAGAGCGCGGCGCAGTACTGCAAGTACTTCATCAGCTCGGTCACCAAGGGCCTGACCAAGTCCGTCGAGGACTACATGCAGCAGGTCGGCAGCGGCACCTTCCCGACCGGCAACTACATCGGCACCCTGCAGAACGGCGGCACCGGCCTGGCGCCGTTCCACGACTTCGACAGCAAGGTCCCGCAGAACGTCAAGGACGCCCTGCAGAAGATCACCTCCGACATCGAGTCCGGCGCGATCAAGATCACCTCGCCGAGCCAGCCGAAGTGACCCACGCCTGAGCCCGTCGCCGACGGGCTCGCACGGGGGAGCCCCTTGGGCTCCCCCGTGATCGTGTCGGGGCCCGTCCGCCAGACGTGTCCTAGGGTGAGCAACAACGACAGGGAGGTGCCGTGAAGCTCGAGCTGCGTGGGATCACCAAGCGCTTCGGCACGTTGACCGCGAACGACCACATCGACCTCGTCGTCGAGCCGGGCGAGATCCATGCCCTGCTCGGCGAGAACGGTGCCGGCAAGAGCACGCTGATGAACGTGCTCTACGGGCTCTACCAGCCGGACGAGGGCGAGATCCTGCTGGACGGGAAGCCCGTCTCCTTCGCCGGCCCCGGCGACGCGATGGCGGCCGGCATCGGCATGGTGCACCAGCACTTCATGCTCATCCCGGTCTTCACCGTCGCCGAGAACATCGAGCTCGGCCACGAGCGCACCAAGGGGCTGCTCGGACTGCTCGACCGGCGCCGGGCGCGGCGGGAGGTGGAGGAGATCTCCCAGCGCTACGGCCTCCGGGTGCCGACCGACGCGCTGGTCCAGGACCTGCCCGTCGGCGTGCAGCAGCGGGTGGAGATCCTCAAGGCACTGGTCCGCGACGCCAAGGTGCTCATCCTGGACGAGCCCACCGCGGTGCTGACGCCGCAGGAGACCGACGACCTGATCGAGATCATGCGCTCGCTCAAACAGGCCGGTACGGCGATCGTCTTCATCACCCACAAGCTGCGCGAGGTGCGCGCGGTCGCGGACAAGATCACCGTCATCCGCCGCGGCAAGGTGGTGGGCACGGCGTCACCGGAGGACAGCCCCGCCGAGCTCGCCTCGCTGATGGTCGGCCGCCCGGTCCGGCTCAACGTCGACAAGCAGCCCGCCGCGCCGAAGGCGGAGGTCATCGAGGTCGACGGCGTCCGCGTGCTCGACGCCGCCGGAGCCGTCACCGTCGACGGGGTCAGCTTCACCGTCCGCGGCGGCGAGATCTATGCGCTGGCCGGCGTCCAGGGCAACGGCCAGACCGAGCTCACCGAGGCCCTGGTCGGGCTGGAGCGCGTCGACGACGGCACGATCCGCATCGCCGGGGTCGACGTGACCCGGATGAGCACCGACGACATCCTCGGTCTCGGCGTGGGCTACGTCCCCGAGGACCGGCTGCACGACGGTCTGGTCGCTAGCTTCACGGTCGCCGAGAACATGGTCCTCGACCTCTACGACCAGCCGCCGTACTCCGGTCGGCTCAACCTCGACCTGGGCCGGATCCGCGAGCATGCGGAGGAGAAGGTCGAGGAGTTCGACGTCCGCACGTCCTCGATCGACCACGCCGCCTCGACGCTCTCCGGCGGCAACCAGCAGAAGGTGGTGCTGGCCCGCGAGATGTCGCGGCCGCTCAAGCTGCTGATCGTGGCCCAGCCGACCCGGGGCCTCGACGTCGGGTCCATGGAGTTCGTGCACCAGCGCATCGTCGCCGAGCGTGACAACGGCGCCGCGGTCATCCTCATCTCCAGCGAGCTCGACGAGGTGCTCGGACTCGCCGACCGGATCGGGGTGATGTACCGCGGCAAGATCATCGGTGAGGTGCCCGCGGGCACCGACCCCGGGCTGCCCGAGGAGATCGGCATGCTGATGGCCGGCCAGACCCAGGAGGTCTCGGCATGAGTACGACGCAGGCTCCGGCGCAGACCCCCGCCGTACCGGAGGCTCCTCGGGCCAAGCGGCGCGGCAGTGCCTGGGACACGGCGCTGGTCACGGTGCTGTCGTTCGTCACGGCACTGGTGATCTCGGCGATCCTGATCGCGATCTCCGACCAGCAGACCCGCAGTTCGTTCAAGTACTTCGGGCACTATCCGGGCGACACCTTCCGGTTCGCCTGGTCGGCGATCTGGCATACCTACCAGGCGCTCTTCTACGGCGCGATCTTCAACCCGCACACCGCCGGCAACGGCACCCTGGCCGGCTATCTCGGACCGATCTCGGAGACGCTGACCGATGCCACGCCGCTGATCGCCGGCGGTCTCGCGGTGGGCCTGGCGTTCCGGGCCGGGCTGTTCAACATCGGCGGCCAGGGCCAGATCATCCTGGGCGCGATCTTCGCCGGCTTCGTCGGCTTCCACTGGCACATGCCGGTGGTGATCCACCTGATCGTGGCGATCCTGGCCGGCGTCCTCGGCGGTGCGCTGTGGGGCGGCCTGTCCGGCTTCCTCAAGGCCAAGACCGGCGCGCACGAGGTGATCACCACGATCATGCTCAACTACGTCGCGGTGAACCTGCTGGGCTACCTGCTCTCGGTCAAGGGCTTCCAGGCCCCGCCGTACGGCCAGGCCATCTCCAACCCGGTGGACCACAACGCGACCCTGCCGCTGCTGCTGGGCGGCAGCCTGCGGGTGCACCTCGGTCTGATTCTGTCGCTGGCCGCGGCGGCGTTCGTGTGGTGGCTGCTGAAGTACAGCCGGCTCGGCTTCCGGCTGCGGGCGGTGGGGGCGAACCCGTTCGCGGCCAAGACCGCCGGCATGCATGTGGAGAACAGCTACGTCGTGGTGATGCTGCTCTCGGGCGCACTGTGCGGGCTGGCCGGTGTCTCCCAGGTCCTCGGCACCAATCCGCAGATCACCGGTGACATCGACGCCGGCATCGGCTTCGACGCCATCACGGTGGCGCTGCTGGGCCGGGCCAACCCGGTCGGCACCGTCTTCGCCGGCCTGCTCTTCGGTGCGCTGCACGCGGGTGGCCCGATGATGCAGCAGTACGCGCCGATCGAGCTGGTCCAGGTGATCCAGTCGCTGATCGTCTTGTTCATCGCGGCGCCGGCCGTGATCCGGGCGATCTTCCGGCTCAAGACGTCGGGCGCCTCCGTCGGTGCCGAGCTCGCGAAGGGGTGGAACGGATGAACCACCCCATTCGAATGCTCTCCCGGACATCAGGCTCAGCGCTCCGCTTCGAAAGGAGACCCCGATGAGCGCCGTGCTCACGGTCGATCACAAGGTCGTCGACACCGCGCTCGGGACGCGCACCCGGCTGCTGCGCGCGGCGGCGTACGCAGCTCTCGGCCTGATCACGCTGCTGTGGCTGGGCCTGAAGGTGCACGGCGGCACCGCGCACCTGGTCTTCGACGGCCACACGGTCTCGCTGCCGGCCAAGGCCACCGTCGTGGTGATCGGCATCGTGATCCTGGCGATCGCCGCCTGGCAGGCCACCCGCGGTTTCGGCCGGCGCGCCACGCCGTGGGCCGCCGGAGTGGCCTTCGTGCTGTTCCTGGTGGCGTTCTTCAGCTGGGTGTCGACCCAGGGCGACCACCCGGATATCGAGGTCGTCGGCCTGCTGCAGAACTCGATCGCGCTGGCGGTGCCGCTGATCCTGGGCGCCCTCGCCGGCGTGATGTGCGAGCGCTCCGGCGTCATCAACGTCGCCATCGAGGGGCAGATGCTCGCCGGGGCCTGGGCGGCGGCGCTGATCGGCTCGATCACCGTCACCTGGGTCGGCCTGTTCGGCGGGCTGGCGGCGGGCGCCTTCATGGGCGTGCTGCTGGCGCTGTTCGCGATCCGCTACCTGGTCAACCAGGTGGTGCTCGGCGTGGTGCTCAACGTGCTGGCCGCCGGCCTCACCGGCTTCCTGTTCGACGCGTTCATGCAGAACAACCCGGACAAGCTGAACAACCCCGGCGTGCTCGGCAAGATCGACATTCCGGTGCTGCACTCGATTCCGATCATCGGCCCGCTGCTCTTCGAGGCCAACATCGTGGTCTACCTGACCTACCTGCTGATCATCGCCGTGGATGTGGCACTGTTCCGCACCCGCTGGGGCCTGCGCACCCGCGCCGTCGGCGAGCATCCCAAGGCAGCCGACACGGTGGGCATCAAGGTGCTGGCGATGCGCTACCGCAACGTCATCATCGGCTCGGCGATCGCCGGCCTGGGCGGGGCGTACTTCACCATCGGCTCGGTGGGCGGCTTCACCAAGAACATCAGCTCCGGCAACGGCTTCATCGCGCTGGCAGCGGTGATCTTCGGGCGCTGGTCGCCGCGCGGGGCGACCGCGGCGGCGCTGCTGTTCGGCTTCGCCATCGCGGTGCAGAACAACCTGTCGATCAACGTGCACGGGATCCCGTCGTACTTCGTCCAGATGTTGCCCTACCTGGCCACGATCGTGGCCGTCGCCGGGCTGGTCGGGAAGGTCCGGGCGCCGGCCGCGGACGGGGAGCCGTATGTCAAGCAGTGACGACCGGGCCGAGGTCTGGGCGCAGCTGCGGGCAGCGGCCACGGCGGCAGCGGCACACGCCTATGCGCCGTACTCGGGCTATCGGGTGGGCGCCGCCGCGCTCGTCGACGACGGCCGGATCGTGTCGGGCTGCAACGTCGAGAACGCGGCGTACGGCGTCACGCTGTGCGCCGAGTGCGGCCTCGTCTCGCAGCTGCATCTGACCGGCGGCGGCCGGCTGACCCACTTCGTCTGCGTCGACGGCGGGGGCGGGGTCATCATGCCCTGCGGCCGCTGTCGCCAGCTGCTGCAGGAGAACGGCGGCGCCGGGCTGGAGGTGCTCACCGTCAGCGGTGTGCGCACCATGGACCAGGTGCTGCCGGACGCCTTCGGACCGGAGAACCTGGCATGAGCCACGACGCGATCGAGGTCATCCACACCAAGCGCGACGGCGGTGAGCTGAGCGACAGCCAGATCGACTGGGTGGTGCGCGCCTACACCGACGGGCGGGTCGCCGACGAGCAGATGTCGGCGCTGACCATGGCGATCCTGCTGCGCGGGATGAGCCGTCGCGAGATCGCCCGCTGGACGACCGCGATGATCGAGACCGGGGAGCGGATGTCCTTCGCCGCGCTCTCCCGCCCGACCGCGGACAAGCACTCCACCGGCGGCGTGGGCGACAAGATCACGCTGCCGCTGGCGCCGCTGGTGGCCGCGTGCGGGGTGGCGGTGCCGCAGCTGTCCGGCCGCGGACTGGGACACACCGGCGGCACCCTCGACAAGCTGGAGTCGATCCCGGGCTGGCGCGCGACGCTGTCCAACGAGGAGATGCTCGCCCAACTGGAGTCGGTGGGCGCGGTGATCTGTGCCGCGGGCGCCGGTCTTGCCCCGGCGGACAAGAAGCTCTACGCGCTGCGCGACGTGACCGGCACGGTCGAGGCGATCCCCTTGATCGCCTCCTCGATCATGAGCAAGAAGATCGCCGAGGGCACCGGCGCGCTGGTGCTCGATGTGAAGGTCGGCACCGGCGCCTTCATGAAGTCGCTG
>NZ_DASZUF010000111.1:0-21144 GCF_035547795.1 Nocardioides sp. | reverse complement strand
CCGATCATCGGCTGGCCGATCATCGGCTGGCCGAGGAGGCCTCGGCCTAGGACCCTCCCCACACGGCCGTTCGCCGGAACGGAACTAGCCGTCGTCGCCCTCGCGCAGCGAACGGATCATGCTCTGCAGGATTCGAAAGGCTTGCGACTGCTCGGCCTCGCTCAGGCCGGCCAGCATTCTGACCTCGACGGACCGCACCGCCGCCGACGCCTTCGCCAGGCTTCGTCGGCCGCGAGGCGTCAACTGCGTGGGAAGGGCCTTCCCGACGGGTGCTTTGGCAGGCCTGGTCACGAAGCCGTCTCGTTCCAGGGCCTGCAGCAGCACGTTCATGGACTGCCGTGTCACGAACGCTCCGCGCGCGAGCTCGGAGTTCGACAGGCCGGGTCGTTGCGCCAGCAGCTCGAGGCATGAGTAGTGCGTGATGGTCATCCCGAGCGGCCGCAGCACCTCCTCCATGGCGGCGCGCAGAGCGCTCGAGGCCTCTTTGAGCAGGTAGCCCAATGACGTCTCCAAGTCGACGCCGGCACCGTGTTGACTCATGTCAGCATTCTGACATAGATTGATTTGTGTCAGAAAACTGACACAAATCGAAGGAGCAACGACATGCCCGCCACCGGCCCCGACTTCATCTCGCTCCAAGTGCGTGATCTCGACGTCTCGCAGGCGTTCTATGAGCGCTACCTCGGCCTCGTCCGTTCGCCGGCCGGGCCTCCCCACGCAGTCGTCTTCGAGACCAGACCCATCGCGTTCGCATTGCGCGACATCGTTCCCGGCACCGACCTCACGTCCGTTGCGCAGCCCGGCATCGGCGTCGCGATCTGGCTCCACGCCACCGACGTCCAGGCCATCCACGATGCTCTGGTCGCCGACAACCACACCATCGTCTCCGCACCGATCGGCGGCCCCTTCGGCCGGACCTTCACCTTCGCCGACCCCGACGGCTACCACGTGACACTCCACGACCGCACCTGACCGGCACGCCACCCGACGCACGCTCGGCCCCACGACCGCGGATTGCGCCGAGACCCCGGGGCCCGGCGATGTCTCCCGCGGTGGCGGGCTCGGACCCGGAGGCGCCCCTGGTCCTCTGCCCCGTGCCCCCTATTCCGCGACCAACCGCTCCAGCTCCGCACGGCCCGGCAGGTCGGTCGGCTCGACCAGCTCGCCGGTGCGCACGTAATAGAACGCGGCGCGGACGCGCTCGGGCGGCACGCCGGTGAGGTCGGCCCAGGCCTCCCGGTAAATCGCGAGCTGGAGCGGGTCCGCGGTGGCGTGCTGGTTGGTCTTCCAGTCGACGATCAGGTAGCCGTCGCCGTCCTCGTAGACGGCGTCGATGCGACCCCGGACGACCTGCCCGGCCAGCACCAGCGCGAACGCCGCCTCCACCCGGTGCGGCACCCGGGTCGCGAACGGCCCGGTCTCGAAGGCGGCGATGACCTCCTTGAGGTCGCCCTCGTCCTCGATCCCGGCGTCGCCGCGGCCGGGCAGGTCATCGACGTCGAAGAGGTCCTGCTGGCCGAAGCGGGCCTCGACCCAGGCATGGAAGCGGGTGCCGAACCGGGCCGCCGACGAGGGCGGTCGCGGCATCGGCCGGGCCAGCTCGCGGGCGAATTCCTCCGGCTCGTCCCGCAACCGCGCCAGCGCAGTCGCGGAGAGGCTGCCGGGGCGGGGCACGAGCACGACGTCGCCGCTGTCGTGACGCGCCTCGGCCAGCAGCCGCTCGATCTCGGCGTCCCATTCCTCCACTCGGGCCGCCTCGATCATGTCCAGGTCGGCGTCGGGCGCGGTGGGATCCGCCGCGAGCACCAGCTCCGCCGCCCGACGGCGCAACAGCGCCTCCGCGCCCGGGCCGGTGGGCGGCCAGGGCCGGGCCGGATCGAGGGCGGCGTAGGGATTCGGAGAGCCCTTCTCCGGCTTGTCCAACCAGCCGCCGCTGCGGTCGTCCGCCAGCGGCGTGCCCCATGCGGCGAGCCGGTCGCGGACCAGCGCCTGGAACGGCGAGGGCCCCAGCGGCGTGGTCTTCGGCGTCCACCGGTGGCTGGTGACGCTGAGGCGGTGGGCGGCGCGGGTGAACGCGACATAGCCCAGCCGCAGCTCCTCCTCGGCGTCAGTTGCCTTGGCCGCAGCGCGATAGGCGTCGAGGGCCGGCTTGTCGTGGCCGGCCAGCTGCGGCAGATCGGCCGCGTCGCCGCGCAGCTGCGCCGGGAGCACCGACGGCGAGGAGGTCCACAGCGTCCGGCCACGAGTGGAGGGGAACTTCGTCTCACACATGCCGACCAGGAACACCGAATCCCACTCCAGACCCTTGGAACGGTGCACCGTCAGCAGCTTGACCGAGTCGGCCTCGGTCGGCGTGGCGACGTCGAGGCCGTTGCCCTGGTCGTCCTCGGCGGTCAGGTAGGCCAGCAGTGCCGCCAGGCTGACGTCGCCGTCGATGGACTGGAACTCCGCGACCGCCTTGACGAACAGGTCGAGGTTGTCACGCCGTGCCGCGGCCGCGGGGCTGACCGCCGAGGCCAGCTCCACGTCGGTGCCCAGCACGTCGATGATCCGACGCACCAGGTCCAGCAGCGGCTCACCGACGTGGGTGCGCAGCATCCGCAGCTCGGCCGCGAGCAGCCCGAAGCGCTCCCGTGCCTCGGCGGAGTAGGGCAGGTCGCCGGGGTCGGACAGCGCGTCGTCGAGGGCCGGGAGCTCGGCAGGGTCGATGCCGTCGGCGATCTGGAGCAGATGGCGGTCGATGTCGGCGGCGGCCGGGCCGCGACCGCTCCCGCCGGCCAGCTCGGCTGCGCGCCGGGCGAGCAGCTTCAGGTCGCGCGGGCCGACCGCCCAGCGCGGCCCGCTGAGCAGCGTCAGCAGTGCGGCGTTGGAGGTCACATCGTGCATCAGGTGCAGCGTGGCGACCACCTCGGCCACCTCGGGCAGCCGCAGCAGCCCGGCCAGGCCCACGATCTCGACCGGGATGCCGGCGCCGGTCAACGCGTCGAAGACCGCCTCGGCGGTGCTGTTGTCGCGGGTGAGGACGCCGATCTTGGCCCAGGAGTCCTCGTGCGCCTCCCGCACCCCGGCGACCAGGGCCGCCAGCTCCTCGGCCTGGGTGTCGTAGACCGCGGCGGTGACCACACCCTCCCCCGCGGTCGGGTCCGGCTCCAGCGGCGCGACCTGCGGAAACGCCTTCAGCAACGGCTCCGCCAGAGCGTTGGCGACCTCGAGGATGCGACGGTCGGAGCGACGGTTCACGGTCAGTGGGTAGAGCCCCACCGGGCCGCCGTCGGCGCGCGGGAATGTCTCGCCGAAGTTGAGGATGTTCGACACCGACGCGCCGCGCCAGCCGTAGATCGCCTGGTTGGGGTCACCGACGGCCGTCACCGGATGGCCCTCGCCGAAGAGCCGGGAGAGCATCGCCGCCTGGGCCACGGAAGTGTCCTGGTACTCGTCGAGGAGGACCACGGCGTACTTCTCCCGCTCGGCGGCTCCCACGTCCGGCTGCTCGCGGGCCAGCCTGGCGCCCAGCTCGATCTGGTCGGAGAAGTCCATCCAGCCTAGGTCGCGCTTGAGTCGCCGGTACGCCGCCACCAGCTCCAGCAACTCGGCTCGCCGATCGCAGGTGTTGATCGCCTTCTCGATCGCCTCGCGATAGGTCTTGCGGCCCTTGCCCGCCACCTCCTGCGCCAGCGCGCGCTCGAAGCCCCGGCGCGCCTCGGCGTCGAACTCGCGCACCCGCTCTGGCGAGCACAGGTGCTCACTCATTGCGCCGTCGAGGGCGAGCAGGTACTGGATCACGGTGGGCGGATGGTCGCTGAGCCGGTGGACCTCGCCGGTGAACCGCTCCACCGCCCGGGCGCCGAGCTGGTAGCGCGACGCATCGCTGATCACCGGCGTGTCTGGCTCGAACCCGATCCGCAGGCCGTGCTCCTTGAGCAGGTTGGCGGCATAGGCGTTGTACGTCGCCACCACCGGCTCCAGCACGTCCTCGTCCTCACCCTCCGGTTCCAGGGCACCGGCGAGCTCCAGAGCACGACGGATCCGGTCGCGCAGCTCGGCGGCGGCCTTGGTGGTGAAGGTGAGGCCGAGGACCTGGTCGGGCCGGACCTGCCCGGTAAGCACCAGGTAGACCACTCGGGCGGCCATCAGCGTGGTCTTGCCCGAGCCGGCACCGGCGATGACCACCGCCGGCTCCAGCGGTGCGGAGATCGCTGCCCACTGCTGCGGACTGGGCGCGTACGGCGTCTGCATCAGCCGGGCGAGCTCCTCTGGCGTACGGATCTCGAGCCCGCTCACGCGACCACCGACCCGGCGCCCTTGGCGGGACACAGCGAGAGGAAGGCGCAGCCGCGGCAGTGGTCACCGGCCACCGCCGGGAACTCCTCGGCCCGCACCCGGCCGGCGGCGAGCGCGAGCGAGGCACGCAGGGCCTCGCGTGGTGCATCGCCATCGCGGTGCCGGTCCTGGACCTGCACGACGGCCTCCGGGCCGCCGTCGAGGATGCCGAGCTGGACCAGCTCCGCGCCGCCGGCGACGTGGCCCTCGACCGCGCCGTGGTCGACGGCGTACTGATACAGGGCCAGCTGCAGATTGCGCTGCACCTCCGGCCCGCTCGGCGCACGGCGACCGGTCTTGAGGTCGACGATCACGATGTTGCCCTCGGCGTCGAGCTCGAGCCGGTCGGCGTAGCCGCGCAGCTCGACCTGCTCGCCGGCCCCTCCTGAGCCCGTCGAAGGGCGATCCAGCTCGACGACGGTGGTGAAGCCCTGCTCGGTGCCGAGCAGGGTGCGCGGGTTGGTGCGGTGCCAGACCAGGAAGCGCCGCAGCGCGGACCGCACCCGCTCGTACTCGAGCGCCTTGGACCACGGCGTGCGGAAGTCGAGCCGGTCCCAGACCGCGTCGACGTGCTCCATCAACGCCTCTGTCGCGGTGTCGACGTCCGGGCCGTCGGGCAGCTCGCCCCGGGCGACCCGCTCGGCGAGGGCATGCACCAGCTGACCCAGGTTGGCGCTCTGGTGCGCCGGCGGCGCGCCGCCCGCCTCCCGCTCCAGGAACCAGTGCATCGGACAGGTCAGGATCGACTCCAGCATGGTCGCCGAGATCTGTACCGGCCGCCCCGCCTCGGCCAACGGCCTGGTCGCCCGTGACACGGAGCGGGTGCCCCACCACGTCGCCGGGTCGGCGATCGGCACCTCGGGGGCCAGCCGGGCCAGCCGGCGGGCGGCGGCCGCGCGCAGCGGCTCGGAGGTCGCCGGATCCGCGACGGTACGCCGCAGCTCCGCCACCAGCCCCGGCAACGACAGCGGCCGTGGTGGGCGGCCGCTGATCCGCTGCACGCCGACGCCGAGCTCGGCGAGGAACCGCGACGGTGTCTCGCCGTCGTCCTCCCGGGAGTCGACCGCGGTGACGATGAGCCGCTCCCGGGCGCGGGTGCAGGCGACGTAGAAGAGTCGGCGCTCTTCCATCAACAGCTCGCGCGGCGTGACCGGCGGAACCAGCCCGTGCGAGCCGATCCGGTCGGCATGCAGCAGGGTGGCGCGTCGGCGCAGGTCCGGCCAGCCCTCGTGCTGGACATGGGCCACCACCACCAGCCGCCACTCCAGCCCCTTGGAGCGGTGGGCGGTGAGCAGTCGCACCGCTGCCCCGCGGGCGCCGCGGTCGGCGAGCGTGTCGGCCGGGATCTGCTGCGCAGTCAGCGTGGCCAGGAAGGCCCGCACGCCGACGTGGTCGCGTTTCTCCTCCGCACGCGCGGCCACCTCGAACAGGGCACAGATGGAGTCCAGGTCGCGGTGGGCGCGTCGCGCCGCTCCCCCACCGGACTCCGCGGCCCGCCGCAATCGCGCCGGCCAGGGAGTGCCGGACCACAGCCCCCAGAGCAGCTCCTCGGCGGTCGCGCCCTCCGCCAGCCGGGCCCGGGCGTCGTGCAGCAGCGCCGTCAGGGCCCGCGCCTTCGCCACCTCGTGACCGTCCAGCCCGGCCAGCCCGGCCGGGTCCAGCAGAGCCTCTCGCAGCAGCGCCTTCGAGGGTCGCGGCGCCCGCTCCTCGGCCTGGGCACGGTCGCGCTCGCGGACGCGGAGCAACCGGGCGAGCCGGCGCACGTCCCCGGCGTCGAGCCCGCCCAGGGCCGAGGTGAGCAGCGCCTCCACCCGGGCGGCGTCGAGGTAGCCGACGTCCTCGGGGTCGTCGTTGTCGAGATTGACCACGGCGCGCAGAGCGTCCAGCAGCGGAAGCACCGCGGGGTCGCGCACCAGCGGCACCTCGTCGGCGGCGACCTCGACCGGGACACCGGCGGCGCCCAGCGCGCGCCGCAGCGCCGGGATGGTGGCACGCCCCGAGCGCACCAGGACCGCCATCTCGTCCCAGCCGATGCCGTCCTCGAGATGGGCCCGGCGAAGCAGGTCGGCCAGGTGCTCGGCCTCGGCCCGGTCGGTGTCGAAGGTGAGCACCCGGGCCAGCCCCTCGCCATGGGGTCCTTCCGCCGCCACCGGCCGCAGGAACGCCTCGCGGGCCTGCTCGTCGATGGTGCCCGGCAGGCCGAGCCGACCGGCGACCCGCTGGGCCGCCACCAGCAGCCGCGGCCCGAACCGTCGGGTGGTGCGTAGCGCCACCACCTCGGCCGGAGTGCCGTCGGCCTGCGGGAAGGCGGTCGGGAACTCGAGGATGCCGCGCACGTCGGCGCCGCGGAAGCCATAGATCGACTGGTGCGGGTCGCCCACCACCACCAGGTCACGCCCGTCGCCGGCCAGCGCCCGCAGCAGCGCGACCTGACCGGGATCGGTGTCCTGGTACTCGTCCACGAAGACGTGCCGATACCGCTCGCGGAGCACGTCACGATGGGTCTCCGCCTCGATGGTGGCCCGCCGGATCAGGTCGGCGTAGTCGGTGGCACCCTGGGAGTCGAGGACGGTCAGGTACTGATCCAGGAACAGCCCCGCCGCGACGTACACGGGAACGCCCTCGCGCCGCCCGAGCTCGACCAACTGCTCCCCGTCGAGCCCCTTCTCCCGCGCCCGCGAGAGCACCGCCTCGACCTCACGGGCGAAGCCGCGGGTGCCGAGCGCACGCTGCAGCGACTCGGGCCAGCGCACCGACTCGGGATGGTCGGCCAGCAGCTCGCGGAGCACGACGTCCTGCTCGGGGGCGGAGAGCAGCCGCAGCGGCTGCTCGTAGAGGTCGGCCGGGGAGAACTCGCGGATCAGTCCGTAGGCGAAGGAGTGGAACGTCGAGCTGAGCGCGGCGCCGGTGGTGCGGCCCAGTCGGGCCGTCACGCGGTCGCGCAACTGCTCGGCGGCCTTGCGCGAGAACGTCAGCGCGAGCACCTGGTCGGGCCGGGTGCCTCGCTCCTGGATCCGCGCCACGATCGCCTCGACCAGGGTGGTGGTCTTGCCCGTGCCGGGACCGGCGAGCACCAGCAGCGGGCCGCCGGGATGGTCGACGACCTGCCGCTGCTGCGCGTCGAGCGCCGGCACGCCGGCGGGGGCGTGCGGGCGCTCGAGGCGATAGGTCGTGCTCATGAGGATCACTCCATCATGAGGCACCGACAGTTCGGGTCATTCCTCCTCGTCGAAGCGCGGATCCGCCAGCAGGTACTGCCCGATCAGACCCGGCTCCTTCCTCGCCGGCCGCACCGGCTCGGGCACGTAGCGGCCCTCGACCGCGTCCCAGAACGAGTCGGCGACCCGCTCCACGCGCCGGGCCATCCGGCCTGCCATGCCCAGGTGCGGCAGATAAGGATGCGGCCGGGTCGGCTCGGTCGCCTCGGCCCGCTCCAGGCGCTCGGTCAGCATCGCCAGCCGCTCGTCGGGCAGCGAGTCGGTGAGCCAGTCCACCATCGCGTCCTCCTCGGCGCGATAGCCGCTCAGCGCGTCCTCGACCTCGCCCCAGCCGCGCGACCAGTCGAAGCCCTTCTCGTACGTCGAGCCGAACTCGTGCGCCTTGAGATGGGTCAGGACCACGCCCAGGTTGTGCTCGGCGGCGCGGTAGTCGCCATCGACCCGCGCCGACGGCAGCAGCACCTCGTCGACGGCATGCAGATGGCGGCTGGTGCCGACGCAGAACAGATCGATCGGTGGACAGCCGCGCCGGGTCTCTTCGGGGCGGGCGATCACGCGGCGAGCGGCATCCAGCTGCTCGGCCAACCCGTCATGCGTGTGCTGGATCGACATCTTCAGGCAGTCGGTCGTGCCCATCGGCCTCACCTCGCTGTGACGTGCCTCACCTCCATCGTGCCCCGGGCCCGGACGACTCTCAAGCGTCCGGCGCGCGATCGTTGTAGACGGCCGCCTCCTCCTGCCCGCTCAGCGCCGCAATGGCGGTCATGATCTCGTCGGTCAGCAGCCGGCGCGCTCGTCCCAGCGCCATCCCCTCGAACCGGCCCGCGACCCGGATCGGCTCCCCGAAGACGACCTCGACGCGCACCAGCCGCGGCAGGTTCGAGCCGACCGGCTGGAGCCGCTCGGTGCCCTTCAGCCCGACCGGTACGACGGGCACGCCTGCGGTCAGCGCCAGATGCGCCACGCCGGTGCGCCCGCGGTAGAGCCGGCCGTCGCGAGACCGGGTCCCCTCCGGGTAGATGCCGAACGCCTCACCGCGGCGCAGCACGTCCAGCGCCACGTCGAGCGAGGTCAGCGCCGCCTGCGCGTCGTCCCGGTCGACCGGCAGCATCCCGAGTCCCTCGAACCACGCCCGCATCAGGCGCCCGCGCAGGCCGACGCCGGTGAAGTAGTCGGACTTGGCCAGGAAACGCACCGGTCGGGGTGCCACCGACGGGATCACCACCGAGTCCACGAAGCTGAGATGGTTGCTGGCCAGGATCACCCCGCCCTCGCGGGGCACCCGGTCGCGCCCGGCGACCCTCGGCCGCCAGATCGCCCTGAGCAGCGGCGGGACGATCAGGTGCAGGAGTCGGTAGAGCACGGCCCGATCATGGCGGCGACCGGCGAGTAACGCGAACGGGGGCGGCCCACCGGCCGCCCCCGTCCACCGCCGGCGGGAGTCGGCGTCAGGGCAGCCACAGCGCCCGACGCAGGTCCACCGCGCCGCCGGGACGCAGCGGCGTGGCCTCCTCCAGATAGGCCTCTCGCGCCTCCTCGCCGTGGCTGGGCGGCAGCGTGCCGTCGGCCCGGACCACCCGCCACCAGGGCACTGGTCCGCCGTGGCGCGCCATCACGCTCCCCACCTGCCGCGGACCGCCGCCGTACTCGTCGAACAGCGCGTCGGCGATCGCCCCGTACGTCGTCACCCGACCCCACGGGATGCGCTCCACGATGGCGAGCACCGCCTCGACGTACTCCTCCGCGGTCACCAGCACTCCACCCGCAGGCCCGGCACCCGCTCGGGATCGACGCAGGTCAGTACGACGGCTGCGACGGGTCGATCTGGTTGACCCAGGCGACCACGCCGCCGCCGACGTGGACCGCGTCGGCGTAGCCGGCGCCCTTGGCGATCGCCAGGCACTCCGCCGAGCGGACACCGCTCTTGCAGTGCAGCACCAGCTGCTTGGAGCCGTTGTCGGTCAGCGTGCCGAGCTGGTCGAACGCGTTGCCGTTGAGGAACTCGTTCTTCGGGATCAGCACCGAGCCGGGGATCTTGTTGATCTCGTACTCGTTGGGCTCGCGCACGTCCACCAGGACGAACTCGCGGGTGCCCTCCTCGCGCTCCTTGAGCATGTGCTCGAGCTGGTTGACCGAGATGGTCGAGCCGGCCGCGGCGTCGGCGGCCTCCTCCGAGACGTTGCCGCAGAAGTAGTCGTAGTCGATCAGCCCGGTGACCTCGGGGTGGGTGCCGCACAGCTTGCAGTTGGGGTCCTTGCGGACCTTCAGCTTGCGGTACTCCATCTCGAGGGCGTCGTAGACCATCAGCTTGCCGATCAGCGGCTCGCCGATGCCGGTCAGCAGCTTGATCGCCTCGTTGACCTGGATCGAGCCGATGCTGGCGCACAGCACGCCCAGCACGCCGCCCTCGGCGCAGGAGGGGACCATGCCCGGCGGCGGCGGCTCCGGGTAGAGGCAGCGGTAGCACGGGGCGTCCTCGGCCATGTTGGGCGCGAAGACCGACGCCTGGCCGTCGAAGCGGTAGATCGAGCCCCAGATGTAGGGAATGCCGAGGAAGTACGCCGCGTCGTTGACCATGTAGCGGGTCGCGAAGTTGTCGGTGCCGTCCAGGATCAGGTCGTAGCCACCGAAGACGTCCATGACGTTGTCGTTGTCGAGGCGGCCCTCGTGCAGGACGACGTTGACGAGCGGGTTGATCTCGGCGATCGACTCCTTGGCCGAGAGCGCCTTGGACTTACCCACGTCGGACTGGCCGTGGATCACCTGACGCTGCAGGTTCGACTCGTCCACCTCGTCGAAGTCCACCACGCCGAGCGTGCCGACACCGGCCGCGGCCAGGTAGAGCAGCGCGGGACTGCCCAGGCCACCGGCACCGATGACGAGCACCTTGGCGTTCTTCAGGCGCTTCTGCCCGGTCATCCCGACGTCGGGGATGATCAGGTGGCGGCTGTAGCGACGTACCTCGTCGACGGTCAGCTCGTCGGCAGGCTCCACGAGCGGGGCGTACGACACGGCGATGCTCCTCTGGTCTGGTGCGGGTGTGGCACCGGTCCAACACCGGCCCACCTCCCCATGTTCCCCCACCCGACAACACGCGCAGCACCGGTCCCGACATCCGATATCGGCGCTACGCGGGAGTAGGCTCGCGCCTTGAACGATCCACGAGACCACGAGCGGGAGCCGACGGCGTGACGACCGACCAGTACGACATCGACGACGTGCGCCGTCGAGGCGCCCGCATGCCCCGATCGGAGCGCCGTGCGCAGCTGCTGGGCGCGGCGCTGGAGGTGTTCGTGGCGCAGGGCTACCACGCGGCCGCGATGGACGACATCGCCGACCGTGCCGGGGTCTCCAAGCCGGTGCTCTACCAGCACTTCCCCGGCAAGCTGGAGCTCTACCTGGCGCTGTTGGAGCTGGCCTGCGACCAGATCATCGCCAACGTGCGCGAGGCGCTGGGCTCCACCCAGGACAACAAGGAGCGCGTAGCCCGCACCGTGCACGCGTTCTACGATTACGTCGTCAGCGAGAGCGGCGCGTTCCGGCTGGTCTTCGAGTCCGACCTGACCAACGAGCCCGCGGTGCGCGAGCAGGTCGACCGGGTCACCAACGAGTGCACTCGGGAGATCGCGGCGGTGATCGCGGCCGACACCAAGCTTCCCGAGCCGGCCGCACTGCTCCTTGCGGTCAGCCTGGTAGGAATGGCGGAGGTCTCGTCCCGGTTCTGGCTGAACAGCCAGCGCCGGATGGACAAGGACGAGGCCGCCGACTTCGTCGGCGCTCTGGCCTGGCGTGGCATCGCCGGCTACCCCAAGACCGACGACCACTGAAGACGACCACTGAAGCAGACAAGGAGCCGACCGTGGAGGTCAAGATCGGCGTTCAGTACGCCGCCCGTGAGCTGGTCGTGGAGACCGACGAGACCATCGAGGCCATCGAGAAGCTGGTCGCCGAGGCCGTGACGAGCAAGTCCGTGCTCACCCTGCTCGACCGCAAGGGCAAGCACGTCATCGTGCCGGCGGAGAAGATCGCCTACGTCGAGATCGGCACCGGCACCGTCGGTGCGGTCGGCTTCCGGAGCTGACCGGCCGCGACACGCTCGCCGTACCGCGTCATCGGTGCGATGCGTTTGCGTCCAGTTCGGTGCAAGATCATGACGGGGGCAGGCCTGCTCCCGCCTGACCACACGGAAGGGAAAGCGCCATGCTCTGGACGATCATCGTCACCATCGTGGGCGGCGTCATCATCGGCTCACTCGGGAAGTTCCTCGCACCGAGCCATCGCGACAACATCCCGTTCTGGCTCACCGTTGTGTGCGGCATCATCGGGATGCTGGTGGGCAACACGCTCTACTACGCCATCTTCAAGGACAGCCCCACCGACAAGTGGGACAACATGACCAAGGGCATCGACTGGTGGCGCCACATCTGGCAGGTCGTCGTCGCGGCGCTCGCCGTGATGGCGGCCTCGTTCGTGACCGGCCGCGACCGGCGGTCCTGACCCTGCCGCACGACCACGGCGGCCCCGTTCCGGTCGGACGGGGCCGCCGTCGTCAGTGCTCCAGGCCGAGCGCGGCCATCCGCCTGATGTGGTTCTGGGTGATCCGGCCGAACACGTCGGCGATGGTCGCCAGGTCCAGCGCGGCCAGGACGTCGCCGGCCAGGATGTCGGAGAGTGCGTCCCGCTCCGCCGCCACCCGCTGCGTCTGGGTGAGCGCCTCCCCCATGATGCGGCGGCCCCACAGCGCCAGCCGGCCGGCCCGGGTGTGGTCGGCGGCGATGCCGGCTCGCACCCGCTCCACCACGAACTCGCTGCGGTCCTCGGCCAGCGTCGAGGTGATCAGCGCCTGGGTGGTCGGGTCGAGGTAGACGGCGAACTCCCGGTAGAAGTCGCGCACCAGGTTGTCCCCGACGTAGGCCTTGACCAGCGACTCCCACCAGTCCGAGGGCGCGGTGTACTCGTGGAACTGGTCGATCGGCGCCCGGAACGGCTCCATCGCCTCGTAGGGCTCGACGCCGAGCGCGGCGAGCTGGTCGAGGATCGGCGCGACCTTGGCGAACTGGGCGCTGGCCAGGCCGAGCAGCGCCACCTTGTCGGCCAGCTGCGGGGCGCGGCCGGCGTCCTCGGTGAGGCGCTCGCAGGCGGAGATCTCGCCGTACCCGATCGCTCCCAGGAGGTCGATGATCGCCGCCCGGTAGCGCGGATCGGTCAGGTCGGGAGCCGAAGATGCAACCACGGCAGCACCCTATCGATAGACTGGGGGCACCGTATGTGCGCGGCACTGTGCTTTTCCCTGACCGGTTGAGACGCCAGAGCCGCTCCCGTCAAGCGAAAGCGACAGCTGAACACATGACCACCTTCCGTGAGCTCGGGGTCCTCCCCGAGATCTGTGACGCGCTCGAGGCCAAGGGCATCACCACCCCGTTCGCGATCCAGGAGATGACCCTCTCCGTGGCGCTGCAGGGCACCGACCTGATCGGTCAGGCCCGCACCGGCACCGGCAAGACACTCGCCTTCGGCATCCCCGTCGTGCAGCGCAGCGTCTCCCCCACCGACCCCGACTACGTCGACCTGCCGCAGGGCAAGCCGCAGGCGCTGATCGTGGCGCCGACCCGCGAGCTGGCGCTGCAGGTCTACAACGACATCACCCTGGCCGGCTCGCTGCGCGGCATCCGCACCGTCGCCGTCTACGGCGGCGTGGGCTACGAGCCGCAGATCGAGGCGCTGGAGTCGGGTGTCGACATCGTCATCGGCACGCCCGGCCGGCTCATCGACCTGGCCAACCGGCGCGTCCTGGACCTGTCGCACGTGCACGCGCTCGTCCTCGACGAAGCCGACGAGATGCTCGACCTGGGCTTCCTGCCCGACGTGGAGAAGCTGCTGCGGCTGACCCCGGAGACCCGCCAGACGATGCTGTTCTCGGCGACCATGCCGGGGGCGATCGTGGCGCTGGCGCGCACCTACATGCGCCACCCGATGAACATCCGCGCCGAGTCGTCGTACGAGAACGCGACGGTGCCGGCGACGGCGCAGTTCGTCTACCAGGCCCACGATCTGGACAAGCCGGAGATGATCGGCCGGATCCTGGCCGGCTCGGACGACGTCGACAAGGTCGTCGTCTTCGCGCGCACCAAGCGGCAGGCGCAGCGCGTCGCCGACGACCTGACCGACCGGGGCTTCAACGCCGGCGCCCTGCACGGCGACATGGCGCAGGCCGCCCGCGAGAAGACCATGCAGCGCTTCCGCGACGGCAAGGTGCAGGTCCTGGTCTGCACCGACGTGGCCGCCCGCGGCATCGACGTCACCGGCGTCTCGCACGTGATCAACTACACGACGCCCGACGACGAGAAGACCTACGTGCACCGCATCGGCCGCACCGGCCGCGCCGGCGCCTCGGGCATCGCCGTCACGCTGGTCGACTGGGCCGACGTGCACAAGTGGAAGATGATCAACAAGGCGCTGGACCTGCCCTTCGACGACATCGCCGAGACCTACTCCTCCTCCGAGCACTTCCTGCACGACATGGGCATCCCGAAGGGCACCAAGGGCCGGATCAAGACCGCCGCGCCGGCGGAGCGGCCCGCCAGGCGCGAGTCCCACGACGGTGAGCGCGCCCCGCGCAACCGCTCCCGCAACCGGACCCGCTCGCGTGGTGGCCAGGTCGTCGGCGGTACGGCGGAGAAGCAGCCGGTCGAGGCCGGCTCCGGCAACGCCGAGGGTGACGCCGCCACGCCCGCTCGCGCCCGTCGGCGCCGCCGCCGTTCCTCCGGCTCGGGCGCTCAGTCGGGCTCGTCGGAGGGCTGAGCCTCGGCCGACCGCCGGACAACGGCTCGGCACGACGCCGAGCGAGCCCAGCGGCGGTGCGAGCCAAAGTGTCGCGGTGATAGTCCGCGAACTGCCACCGTGACAGTGCCAAAGTGTCACCGTGACAGTTTGCGTCGAGAGTGACACATCCGAAATGTCACTCTCGACGCAAAGCATCACGGTGATACTTTGCGCGCTGCCGACCGTCAGCGCCCAGGCGCCGATCTCAGCCACCGAGGCAGTCCTCAGGCGACGACCACGACCTTGGTGCCGACGCTGGCGAAGTTCCACATCGCGATGGCGTCGGAGGTCTTCTGCCGGATGCAGCCGTGGGAGAGGCGCTCCCCGAGCTGGGCGACGGTCTGCAGCGGCTTGCCGTTCTTGGTCGGGATGGAGTGGAAGCCGATCGAGGCACCGTTGTCGGTCCCGTGGGCGAACCTGACGAAGTACTGCATCACGCCCGAGTCGTCGATGCCGACGGCCCAGCGCGACTTGCTGTAGACGTGGTAGGTGCCGGGTCGCAGGTTGTTCTCGTCGCTGCCCGAGACCGGGTAGGTGCGCTCCACCTTCCCGGACGCGTCGACGATCCACACCCGCTGCATGCTCTGGTCGAACACGGCCCGCCTGCCGGTGCCCGACCCCGCCGGGAGCGCCGTCTCGTCGGCCGTCTCGGTGCCCGAGGCCGGCTGCGCGGACGACCCGGAGGCCGAGGCGGACGCCGGCGCCGAGGCGGCGCTCCCCGCCGCGCTGCCCGCCGCGCTGCCCGCCGCGGGACGGGCCGAGGACGCCCCGGTCGACGCCCCGGTCGATGCACGCGTGGACGGATCGGCCGACGCGGACGACCGCGCCGCCGTCACATGAAGCCCGGCATCGGTCGCGACCTGCTTGCTGCTCGACGGCGAGAACACGCCGAACCCGGCCAGCACCGCCAGCACCACCACCGCAACCGCGGAGGTGGTCAGTCCGATCCGCCCCCAACGTGGCCGGGCCTCGGCGCGATGCCTGCTCACTCGCGCCCCCGCCCGGCGACCCCGGCGACCCCGGCAGCCGCACGAGCGACCAGATTGGCGGCCACCGCCCGATAGGCCTGCGCGCCCTTGCTGGAGCGCGAGGTCGCCAGGATGGACCGGCCGGCGGCCGGTGCCTCGGCGAACTTGATCGTCTTGGGGATCGGTGGCTCGACCACGTCGAGCCCGTAGGTCTCCGAGATGGTCTCGAGCACGGTGCGGGAGTGATGGGTGCGCCCGTCGTACAGCGTGGGCAGGACGCCCCAGACCTCGAGCCTCTTGTTGGTGAAGCGGCGTACGTCGTGGACGGTGTCGAGCAGCTGTCCCACCCCACGGTGGGAGAGCGTCTCGCACTGCAACGGCACCAGCACACCGGTCGCCGCGGTCAGCGCCGCGACTGTCAGCACCCCCAGCGAGGGTGGGCAGTCCAGCAGCACCCAGTCGTAGCCGTCCACCTCGCCGAGCACCGACGAGAGCACGTGCTCGCGGCCGGTACGGGTGAGCAGGTCGGCCTCCGCTCGGGCCAGCTCGATGGTGGCCGGCAGCAGGTCGACGCCGTCCTCGGTGTGCAGGATCACCTCGGCCGGCTCGGTGCCCTTGGTGAGCACGTGGTGCACCGACAGCTCGAGGTCCTCCGGGTCGATGCCGAGTGAGAACGTCAGGCAGGCCTGGGGGTCGAGGTCGACGAGCAGCACCCGGTGGCCGAGCTCGGCCAGGGCAGCGCCGAGCGAGGCGACGGAGGTGGTCTTGGCGACGCCGCCCTTCTGGTTGGCGACCGCGAGCGTGGTGGTCATCGGGTCCATCATGCCCGACGGACTGACACACTGGCGTCATGTCCCGCACTGCCCTGGTCACCGGCGCCACCGCCGGCATCGGTCTCGCGTTCGCCCGACAGCTCGCCGCGCAGGGGTACGACGTCGTCCTCGTGGCCCGCGACACCGCTCGCCTGGAGGCCGTCGCGGAGGAGCTGACGGCCACGGCCGGCGTGTCCACCGAGGTGCTGGCCGCCGACCTGGCCGACCGCGCCCAGCTCGCCACGGTCGAGCGGCGCCTGGCCGACCCCACCGACACGGAGCGGCCGATCGACCTGCTGGTCAACAACGCCGGCTTCGGCCTCAAGGGCCGCTTCCTCGACAACGACGTCGAGCAGGAGCAGGCCATGCTCGACGTACTGGTGGTGGCGGTGATGCGCCTCACCCACGCCGCGCTGCGGGCCATGGCCGAGCGCGGCTCCGGCGGGATCATCAACGTGTCGAGCGTGGCCGGCTACCAGCCGCGCGGCACCTACAGCGCCGCGAAGGCGTGGGTGAACCGGTTCGGCGAGTGGGCGTCGGTCGAGTACGCCGACCGCGGCGTGCGGATCATGACGCTCTGCCCGGGCTTCACCAAGACGGAGTTCCACGGCCGGATGGAGGTCGGCCGCGATGCGGTCCCGAGCTTCCTGTGGCTCGACGTCGACGATCTCGTCGCCGAGGCGATCGCCGACTTCGAGGCGGGCAAGAGCTTCTCGGTGCCCAGCAAGCGCTACAAGGCGATCACCGCGGTCAGCCGCCATCTGCCGACCCGGCTGCTGCAGCGCTTCCAGACACTCGGCCGCAAGTAGTGCCGCTCAGCGCTGGGTGACGAACTCCCGCACCGCGTCCGCCACCATCTGCACCGCGATCGCGGCCAGCAGCAGACCCGCGATCCGGGTCACCAGCATGACCCCGCTGTCCTTGATCAGGCGCAGGATCGGCAGCGAGAACCGCATCACCAGCCACAACACCAGGTGCACGCCGATGAAGCCGATGGCGACCGCGAGGAAGTCGTCGACGCCGTGCACCCGGCGGGCGAAGACCATCGTCGCCACGATCGCACCGGGACCGGCCAGCAGCGGGGTGCCCAGCGGCACCAGCGCGATGTTCGTCCCCGCCGCCGCGGTCGGCTCCTTCTGGTTGCCGGTCAGCAGCTCCAGTGCGACCAGGAGCAGCAGCAGGCCACCGGAGCACTGCAGCGCGGCGATCGAGATGCCCAGGTAGTGCAGGATCGCCTGGCCGAAGAACGCGAAGACGGCGATCACCGCGAACGCCACCGTCACCGCCTGCCAGGCCGCCTTGCGCGCGGTCGCGGCGGAGCGGCCGCTGGTCAGCGACAGGAAGATCGGGATGGTCCCGATCGGGTCCATGATCACGAACAGCGTGACGAAGGACTCCGCGAGCAGCGAGCCCGTTATCACGGCAGCACCACCGAGGGAGTACGGCGTCCGGAGGCGGCCGCCGCGGCAGCGGCCCGGGACAGCAGTCGCTCCAGCTCCGAGGGTGCGGTGGTGTTCACCCCCAGAGGGTGCCCGGTCTTCCCGGTGCCGTGGTAATCGCTGGATCCGGTCGCGACCAGGTCCAGATCCCGGGCGATGCCACGCAGCCGCTCGCGCACCGCGGGCGCGTGGTCCTGGTGGTCGACCTCGATGCCGCTCAGCCCGGCGGCGGCCAGCTCGGCCAGTGCCTCGGCCGAGGGCTGCTCCCGCCCGATGCGGCCCCACGGGTGGGCGATCACCGTCACGCCGCCGGCCGCCGCCACCAGCCCGATCATGGGCACCAGCGGGGCCGCGTAGCGGTCCACGAAGCCGGGCCGCCCGGCGGCGAGATACCTGTCGAACGCCTCGTCCCGGCTGTCCACGACACCCAGCGCCACCAGCGCGTCAGCGACGTGCGGCCGGCCGGTGGCGGCGGCGTCGGCCGAGCGGGCCAGCACGTCCTGCTCGGTGATCGCGATGCCGAGCCCCTGCAGCCGCTCCACCATCGCCGGCAGCCGGCCGACGCGGCCGGACAGGACGCGATCCAGCTCGGCCACCAGCGGCGGGTACGACGGGTCCGGCAGGTAGGCGAGCAGGTGGACGGCGTGCCCGTCGTACCTGGTGCTGATCTCCATCCCGGGCACCACCGTGACGCCGTGCTCCTCGCCCGCGGCCAGCGCCTCGGCCCACCCGGCGGCGGTGTCGTGGTCGGTGAGCGCGACCACGTCCAGCCCGGCCGCGGCGGCCGCCGCCACCAGCTCCGCGGGCGAGTCGGTGCCGTCACTCACCCGCGAGTGGGTGTGGAGGTCGATGCGCACGTCGGGAATCTACTCACCACGCCGCGCGGGGCCCGCCGAAGGGCAGCTCGACCAGCGCCATCCCCAGCGCCGACACGTCGCGCAACTGCCAGCCGTCGTGCAACAGCAGCATCGCCGAGGCCGGCCGCAGCACCAGCCACAGCCAGCGCCCGGCGGCCTCGCCGACCACGACGGAACGGTCCCACTCCCCGGTCTCGCCGCTGGTCGAGATCGGCCACAGGGAGACCGTCTGGCTGCCGATCCGCAACCGGGCGGAGGCCGGTCCGTCACCCAGCTCGGTCCCCGGGTCGTCGCCCGTCGTACCGGCGCAGCGGGCGCCCAGGCCCACGCCTGCCTCCTCGGCGATGACCAGCACGTCGACGGGTCCGTCGAGCTCGCTCGGGCCGGACACGCAGGTCAGGCTGGCGGTGGCGCCGCGGTCGTCGGCAACGACGGCGAAGTCGGTGATCTGCCAGCCGGGGCTCAGCGGCCAGGGCAGGTACGTCGGAAACCCGTCGGCCCGCTCCAGATGCGCCACGAAGCCGTCGTACGACGCCTCCTCGGGGCGCCACAGCGGCCGCACCACACCGTGGTCCGGGCAGGACCAGGCACCGTCCTCGCCGATCCTGGCGACGGGCGTGGGACAGCGCGGGCAACCGGCCGCGAGCGACATGGCTCCCACCGTCGCCCCTCAGCGCGCGAGGGTCAAGAGTCCAGGCTGGCCGCGTTCCACGTCTCGATCGCCGGCTGGCCGCGGTCGTCGCCCAGCACCGAGAGCGTGGCGGTGCCCAGGATCAGGAAGCGACCCAGCCGCACCGGCTCGCCCAGCCAGCGAGCCGCCAGCGCACGGAGGCAGTGCCCGTGCGCGAACACCAGCGTGTCGCCCGGCGTGTCGCGCACCCGGGCGACCACCCGGTCGAGCCGCGCGGCCACCTGCGCCGCGCTCTCGCCGCCGGGGGTGACGCCGTCCCAGATCGTCCAGTCGGGGTCGCGCTCGCGGATCTGCGCGCTGGTGATGCCCTCGTACTCGCCGTAGTCCCACTCCACCAGGTCCTCGTCGACCACCGCGTCGGGGAAGCCGGCCAGCTCGGCGGTCCGACGGGCCCGGACGCGCGGCGAGACCAGCACCTGCCCGAACTCGATCCCGGCCAGCCGGGGCGCCAGCCGCTTCGCCGCCTCCTCGCCCGCCGGCAGCAGCGGTAGGTCGGTCACCGACGTGTGTCGTCCCGCCTCGCTCCACTCGGTGGCGCCATGACGGACCAGGTACAGGTTCATGCCGCGAGTCTGACAGGCCCGGCCCAGGCGTGCTGAGAACATCGCCCCCATGACCCCGCTCGCCCGCTCCCGGCGCGCCGCGCAGGCCGCGTTCGCGACCCAGGGACTGGTCTACATCAGCCTCACCGCCCGGCTGCCCCGCTTCCAGGACCACTGGGGGCTCTCTGACCTCGGCCTGTCGGGCCTGCTGCTGATGATGGTGCTGCTGGCCGGGCTCGGCTCGGTCAGCGCCGAGTCGCTGGCCAAGCGCCACGCCAGCGCCACCCTGCTGCGCCTGGGCCTGGGGCTGATCGCGGTTGCGGTGCCGCTGCTCACCACGGCACCGGCGATGCCCCTCTTCATCCTCGGTCTCGCCCTGTACGGCGTGGGCCTCGGTGCGGTCGACGCCGGCACGAACATGCAGGCGGTGGCGCTCGAACACGCCTACGGCCGGCCGATCCTGCCGTCGTTCCACGGCGCCTGGACGCTGGGCGGCGTGCTCGGAGCCGCGCTGGCGCTGGCGCTGGGCAACGCACCGCTGTGGGCGGACGCGTTCCTGTGCGTCATCCCGCTGGCGGTGGCGACGCTGCCACTGCTGCCGCGGGTCGGCGCGGTCGAGGACGCCGCGATCGGCGACGTACCGTGGCGGCCGATCCTGCTCGTCGGCCTCGGCATGGTGCTCTTCTACATGGTCGACACCGCCGCGCAGACCTGGGGACCGACCTACCTCGACGACGTCTTCCCGACGCCGCACCGGCTGGTCGCGCTGGCGACGTTCCCCTATCTGGTCGCGTCGCTGGCGCTCCGGTTGGCCGGCGACGGCCTGGTCGCGCGGCACGGCGTGGTGCCGGTGCTGCGCACGGGAGCGTTGGTCGCCTGCGCCGCATTGGCGGTGGTGGTGTTCGCGCCGTCGTGGCCGGTAGCGGTGGTCGGGTTCACCTTCCTGGGCGCCGGGGTGGCCGTGATCGCGCCGCTGAGCTTCTCCGCGGCCGCCCGGATCGCCGGTGGCGCGGCGTCCGACTTCGGCTCCGCCGAGCGGGCCCGCGTCGACGCAGTGATCGCCCGGTTCAACCAGTTCAACTACCTCGGCGCACTGCTCGGCTCGGTGCTCACCGGCGTGGTCGGCTCGGGCACGCTGCGGGTCGGCTTCGCCGTACCGATGGTGCTGATCCTGGGGATCCTGCCGCTGGCCCGCGCCTTCGCGGCCTCCCCGCAGCAGGTCTCAGCGACCGAGTGAGACCGAGATCCCGGCCTGGATCGGCTCGCCGGGCGACTTGAGCGGGTTGTCGGTGGCGATGCGACGGCCGCCGAGCGTGCTGAGCGAGGCCTTGAGTGGGGTGATCGTCAGCATCCGCGCCTGGTGGGCGGCGGTGTCGAAGCAGGCGTAGGGCAGCCGGATCGCCACCGCGTTCGCCTTCGGCTTGACCCGTACGGCGCCGGCCGGCAGCGGGCAGCCGTGCGTGGCCGTCACCGTG
>NZ_DASZUF010000110.1:0-9561 GCF_035547795.1 Nocardioides sp. | reverse complement strand
CTGCGCGCCGGGGACAGCTACGAGGTCAACCTGACCTATCGCGCGGAGGCCACCTCCGGGCTCGACCCGGTCACCGCCTATCTCCGGCTGCGTCGGCTGAATCCCGCGCCGTACGCCGGATTCCTCCAGCACGACGTCCCGGGCGCACGAGCCTGGCTACTCAGCTCCAGCCCGGAGCGGTTCGCGACGATCGGGCCCGACCGGGTGCTGGAGACCCGGCCGATCAAGGGCACGACGCCGCGGCACCCGGATCCCGCCCGCGATCGGGCGGAGGCGGAGCGGCTGCGCACCGATGCCAGGTTCCGCGCCGAGAACCTGATGATCGTCGACCTGCTCCGCAACGACGTCGCCAGCGTGAGCAGCCCGGGCACGGTCGAGGTGCCCAGGCTGATGGAGGTCGAGTCCTATCGCGCCGTACATCAGCTGGTCTCGACCGTACGGGGGACGCTCCGGCCCGAGCTGTCGACGATCGCCGCGCTGCGGTCGCTCTTCCCGCCGGGCTCCATGACGGGGGCGCCGAAGCTGCGCACCATGGAGATCATCCGCCGGGTCGAGGCCACGCCCCGCGGCCTGTACTCCGGGGCGTTCGGCTGGATCGCGCCGGATGGTCGCGCCGACCTCGCCGTGGTGATCCGCTCCCTCGTCACCGCTGGCGACGGTCGCTGGATCGCCGGCACCGGCGGCGGGATCACCG
Source organism: Nocardioides sp. (assembly GCF_035547795.1). GTDB lineage: Bacteria > Actinomycetota > Actinomycetes > Propionibacteriales > Nocardioidaceae > Nocardioides. Next base: position 8,867 of record NZ_DASZUF010000110.1, on the reverse strand, counting down.
TCGACTCGGATGCCGAGGAGGAGTACGCCGAGTCGCGGTGGAAGATCGGCCGAGTCCTGCGGGCTCTCTCGGGTCATGAGTCGGATCCTGCCGTGGGCCGAGCGGGCTACTGACGCACGACTGGGTCTGGGATGCTGCTCGCATGCCCCGCTTCGACGGACAGACCGCCATCGTGACCGGCGCCAGCCGTGGCATCGGACTGGCGATTGCCCAGCGCCTGGTCGCCGACGGCGCCCGAGTCGTGATCACTGCCCGCAGGCCGGAGGCGCTGGCCGAGGCCGTCGCGGCCCTTGGCGGCGCCGAGCGCGCGCTGGGGGTCGCGGGTCGTGCGGACGACCCGGACCACCAGGCCGAGACGGTCGCGCGGGCGATCGCGACGTTCGGCAGCGCCGACCTGCTGGTCAACAACGCCGGGATCAATCCGGCGTACGGCCCTCTCATGGAGCTCGATCTCGCCGCCGCTCGCAAGATCGTCGAGGTCAACTGCCTCGGCGCGCTCGCGTGGACCCAGCAGGCGTACGGCGCCTGGCTGCGCGAGCACGGCGGTGCGATCGTCAATGTCGCCTCGATCGCCGGGGTGCACCCGGCCCCCGGCATCGCGTTCTACGGCGCGAGCAAGGCGATGCTGGTCCACCTCACCGAGGAGCTCGCGGTCGAGCTGGGACCCGGCGTGCGGGTCAACGCGGTCGCGCCGGCGGTGGTGAAGACCCGTTTCGCCACCGCGCTCTACGAGGGCCGCGAGGAGCAGGTCGCTGCCACCTACCCGCTCAAGCGACTCGGCGAGCCGGAGGACGTCGGCAGCGTGGTGGCGTTCCTGCTCTCCCGCGACGCCGGCTGGATGACCGGCCAGACCCTGGTCGTCGACGGTGGCGTCTCGCTGTCCGGCGGCGTCGGCTGAGCCGCCGATTTTACTCTGCGTGAGCCGGCGACCACGCAGGAGGCGCGCCCGCCTGCCGATAGTCTCCGATGGTTGGGATGGGGCAGGCAGCAGGAGACGGGCGGTGGACACACAGCACTGGTACCGCATGGCGGTGATCGGTGGCCTGGTGCTCGGGAGCTGGGTGGTCGTCGCGGTGGCCGCGGCGAAGATCGTACGACGGCGTGACGCCGGCGCCGAGATCGACAGTCTGACCGGCGTCGCCGACGTCCGCGGTCTGCTGCGGCACTTCTACCTCGCCGTCGCCGCGGCGCATCGCGCGGGCGGTCCGCTGTCGGTTGCGATCTTCGACCTGGACCGCTTCCGGGCGTTCAACGCCGTCGTCGGCCGCGAGCAGGGCGACGAGGTGCTGCGCGAGTACGTCGAGGCCTGGCGGCCGCTGCTTCCGCCCAAGGCCCTGCTCGCGCGCCCGTCCCGGGGCGACTTCGCGCTCCTCCTGCCGGGCCTGCCCGGCCCGGAGGCGCTGGCGCTGGTCGAGCGGATGCGCGCGGTCGCGCCGAGGCAGGTGTCGGTCTCGGCCGGTGTTGCGGAGCTGGGTCGGGTCGACCGAGCGCACCACCTGCGCCGCAAGGCGGAGCAGGCGCTGGCCGACGCGAAGGGGAGCGGCCGCGACCAGGCGGTGCTCTACTCCCGCGAGGGCAACCTGCTCGACGCCGAGCTCGACGACGACCGAGCCGTCGACCCGGTCACCGGGCTGGCGTTCTACGACCCAGACGATGACCGCAGCCTGCAGCGCTTCGCGCCGGACGGCTGGGCGGTGCTGGTGGTCGAGGTGGACGACTACCTGGCCACCACGCGGGCCGACGGGGCCGAGGCCGGCGACATGCTGATGGTGGAGAGCGCCGACCATGTGCTGTCGGTGATCTCGCCGTACCGGGCCGTGGCGCGGCGTCTGCGCGGGCCGCACTTCCTGGTGCTGGTGGCCGAGCCGGACGAGGAGGCGGTCCGTGCGCTCGCCGATCGGCTGGTGCACAGCGCCGCGCGGCACGCCGCCGGGCCGCCCGGCACCCTGGTCGTGGGTGCGGCGCTCTCGCCGCGCGACGGCATCCAGCTACAGGCGGTGATGCGGGCGGCGATGACCGCCGCGTCGTACGCCAAGCGGCAGCGACTCGGCGGCGCGGCGTTCTTCCACGATCGGATGACCGACGAGGCGCGCGACCGGCTGACGGTCGGGCGAGCGCTGCGCATCGCGATCGACCGGCGCGAGATCGCGCTCGCGTTCCAGCCGCAGATCGACCTTCTCGACGGCTCGCTGGTCGGCGTCGAGGCGCTGGCCCGCTGGCGCGATCCGGTGCTCGGTGCCATCGGGCCGGAGAAGTTCGTGCGGATCGCCGAGGAGATCGGGCTGAGCAAGCAGCTCGACCGGCTGGTGTTCGAGCGGTCGCTGGCCCAGCTGAGGGCCTGGGACGACGCCGGCGTACCCGTGCCGCGGATCTCGATCAACATCTCGCCCGAGTCGCTGACCGGGAGCCCGTTCGACGTCGCCGACCTGCTCGACGCCCACGGCATCGCTCCGCAACGGGTCACCGTCGAGCTGATCGAGAGCCGACTGCTGGACGAGGTCGAGAGCCCGGCCGCGCTGCGCCACTTCCGCGACCTCGGCCTGCGGGTCAGCCTGGACAACTTCGGCACCGGCTACTCCTCCTTCAGCCAACTGGCGTCGCTGCCGCTGGACGAGCTCAAGATCGACCGTTCGTTCCTCACCCTCGATCCCGAGCACACGGCCGTGGTCGAGGCGATCGTCCGGGCCGGTACGGCGCTCGGCCTCGGCGTGGTCGCCGAGGGCATCGAGACCCAGCCCCAGATCGACCTGCTTCGTTCGGTCGGCTGCCCGTGCGGCCAGGGCTTCCTGCTCGCCTACCCGCTCGGCGCGGCGGAGTTGGCGGGGTGGCTCGGCGCGACCGTGGTGCCGTTCCCGCGGACGCCGCTGGAGGAGCCGACACCGGCGCGCTGAGCAAGGCACACGGGCCCCCGGCGATGCCGGGGGCCCGTGTGCGAGGGACCGTTTAGAAGAACTCGCAGTGGGTGTTCCACTCCGCGCTCTTGCAGGTGTCGGAGCCGGCCCCGCCGAAGACCCGGTCGTGGCCCTTGCCGCCGAAGATCATGTCGTTGTCCTGCTTGCCCTTCAAGGTGTCGTCGCCCTGGCGACCACGGATCGTGTCCTGGCCCGCCTGGCCGACGAGGATGTCCTTGTCGGGGCCACCCTTGAGCACGTCGTTGCCCGGGGTGCCGAAGATCTTGTCGACGGTGGAGAACGTCATCGCGCCGGTGGGCCAGTGTGCGACGCCGGCCTTGACCGACAGCGCCACACCCTGGGTGCCCAGCCACTGGAAGTCGAGGACGTCCTTGCCCTTGCCACCGGAGACGGAGCCCTTCCACTTCAGCGCCGGGTCCTGGCTCCAGGTGTTGCTGTCGGTCTTCAGGGTGTTGACCTTGATGGTGTCGTCACCGGTCGCGCCCTTGATGGTGTAGCCGGTGACAGCGGTGCCGGCGTCGGGGCTGGCGCCGGAGAGCGCGTTGTTCGGGTCGGCCGCGATGGTGTCGTTGCCCTTGCCGCCGGAGACGGTGCCGCCGTAGCCGATCAGGATGGTGTCGTCGCCGGTGCCGCCGCCGATCATGGTCGGGTCGACCGCGTGGAACCAGTCGTTGCCGCCGTAGCCGTGGATGTCGTCGGCGCCGGCGCCGCCATCGAACCAGTTGGCCATGTCGTCGCCGATGAACACGTCGTTGCCCGGCGTGCCGAAGATCCGGGACTGGTTGACGCCGGAGAGCGTGTCGGTGCCGGTCAGGCTGCCGGTCACGGTGTGGGCGGGCAGGTTGACGGTGATGCCCGGCGTTCCGGCGGTGTAGCCGTCGGTGGAGTAGACCACGTCGGAGTTGATGGTGCCGTTGATCTTGTCGTCACCGGCGCCGCCGATGAGCCGGTCGCGGCCGCCGGTGCTGATCAGGGTGTCGTTGCCGGCGCCGCCGTCGATGGTGGTGTTGGAGATCGTGCCGGAGGCGTCGTTGGCGGCACAGATGGTGTCGTCACCAGCGTCGCCCTTGATGCTCAGGCCGTGGAAGCCGTTGGCGGCGATGACGTCGTTGCCGGTGGTGCCCGTCACCGTCTGGTTGTCGGCGGTGGCCCAGATCGTCGGCGTCTGGCCGTTGCACAGCAGGCCGGCCGGTGGGGTGTCGCCGGCGGCGGTGCTGCCCGGGCCGGCGGGGTCGGCGGCGTGCGCTGCGGTGAGGGCGGGCAGGGTGAGAACACTGGCGGCCAGTGCCGGCACGACGATGCGCCGGAGCAGGCGGCGACCCTGAGTGTGCTGCATGGGATCTGTCCCTTCGGACCGTTCTTGGCGGCCACTTGTGGAGTGGTTCGTACTCGGACGGGGTACCCGAACCTTCGCATTCGAACCTGTCGGTTTCCTGTGGACTCGCCGTGACCTGTGTGACTTCTGGGGCCACTGTGACTTGGATTCACAGGTAGCGGGCGGCGGTCTGGGCGGCCCTGACGCCGTACCCTCCGCCGAACAGGCAGGCATGCACGAGCAGCGGGAAGAGCTGGTGCAGGCCGAGTCGGTCCGCCCAGCCCTCGGCGAGCGGGTAGGCCTCGTCGTACGCCTCCTGGAGGCGGTCGAGGTGCGGCAGTCCGAACAGGGCGAGCATCGCCAGGTCGGTCTCGCGGTGACCGCCGTGGGCGGCCGGGTCGATCACGTAGGCGTGGCCCTCGTGTGACCACAGCACGTTGCCGGTCCACAGGTCGCCGTGCAGTCGGGCCGGAGGCTCCTCGGGCACCAGCTCGCCGAGCCGGGCCAGGGCCCGCTCGATGGTCGCCACGTGGTCGTCGTCGAGCGCGCCCCGGTCGTGCGCGACCTTCAGATAGGGCAGCACCCGGCGGGTGGCGAAGAACTCCGGCCAGGTCGGCGCGGTCTTGTTCGGCAGCGGCAGCCGGGCGATGAAGCCGTCCTCGGCGGCACCGAAGCCGTCCGCTCCGGCGCGATGGGTGGTCGCCAGCGCTCGTCCGAGCGCCTCCGCCTCCTCGGCATTCGCCCGACCCGGCTCGATCCAGCGCAGGATGAGGCAGTCGGTCTCCACGGCGAGTACGTCGGGCACCCGGACGCCACCGGCCTCGCCGAGCCAGGCCAGGCCGCGGGCCTCGCTGGCGAAGAACGTCTCGGGACAGTGCGGCAGCGTCTTCATCAGCGCCTGGCTGCCGTCGGCCAGCCGCAGCTTGGTCGCGGTGGCGACGTCGCCCCCGGCGACCGGCGCCGTACTGACCACCGCTCGGCCGAGCAGCTGCTCGGCGCGCCGGGCGATCGACGGCTGCCGGGTCATCGCCGGTCGTCCTCGATCAGGTGTCGGGTCAGCGATCCGGCGATGGCGAAGATCAGCCCGCCCCACACCGCCGGCCAGAAGCCGGTGACGTGGAAGCCCAGACTGGTGTAGCCGCTGATCCAGGCGGTCAGGCCGAGCATCGCGGCGTTCACCACCAGCAGGAACAGCCCGAGGGTGAGCACGATCAGCGGCAGGCTCAGGATGGTGAGGACCGGCTTGGCCAGCTTGGAGACCACGCCGAGGATGATCGCGACGACCAGCTCCGGGACCAGCTTGTGGCGCAGCTCCGCGGTGCCGTGGCTGGGCCCGGTCAGGTAGATGCCGGGGATAAGCCACAGCACGACGGCCAGCGCCACCGCGTTGACCGCCAGCCACGACACGAACCTCACGCGCTGATCGTGACATGCGCGGGCAAGCCCGGCAGCCCCCGACCAGTCGATTGGCAGGCTGGAGTCATGCCGATCCGGGTCGCGCTGGCGCATCGCACCACCTACGGGTTCGCCCGCCCGGTCGCGGTGGGACCGCACCTGGTGCGGCTGCGACCGGCTCCGCATGCGCGCGCCTCGATCGAGTCCTATGCGCTGACCGTGACGCCGGCGGAGCACCGTCTCGAGTGGTACGACGACCTCTTCGGCAACCGCGTCGCCCGGCTGCAGGTGCCGGGGCGCATCTCCCAGATGACGCTGGCGGTCGAGCTGGTCGCCGTGCTTGGCGGCGCAAAGCCACCGGCGCTGGCGGGCGCCGCCGGGCGACTGGCCGGCGAGCTCACCGCGGCCGTGCATGACCGGGTCGCCTATCGGGTGCGGCTGGAACCGGGGGTGCAGGCGCCCGCGGAGACGCTCCGGCTGGGTGTCGGCAGCTGCCGCGACAGCGCCTGGCTGCTGGTCACGCTGCTGCGCGAGCGCGGCCTGACCGCGCGCTACGTCTCCGGCTACCTGGTTCGACTGGCGTCGGAGGCCGACACCGCGGAGCTGCACGCCTGGTGCGAGGTGCTGCTGCCCGACCTCGGCTGGGTCGGCCTCGACCCGACCTCCGGCCAGGTCGCGGGGGAGGGGCACATCCCGCTGGCCGCGACGGCCGACCCGGCCGACGCCGCACCCGTCAGTGGGGTGACCGAGCAGGTGGAGGTCACGCTGGCCTTCGGCAGCGACGTCCGCCGTCTCGACCCGGTTCACGACGACCGGACGAGCGCCTCGTCGAGATGGGCCAGTAGGTCGGCCGGGTCGTCGTAGACCGCGACCGCCCCGGCCGCGCGCAGCTCGGCCTCGCCGAAGCCGCCGCAGCGCAACCCGATCGTCGGTACGCCGACCCGCGCGGCGGCGATCGCGTCCCAGGTGGCGTCCCCGATCATCACCGCGCGGTCGCCGCGCGTCCGGTCGAGCGCCGCCTCGAGCAACTCCGGGTGTGGCTTGGACTCCGCGGCGTCCTCGGCGGTGGTCCAGGCGTCGGCCCGGTCGTCGGCGACCAGCAGCCGCAGCGCGTGCTCGGCGTGCTTGGGGATGCTCGAGCTGGCCAGCACCACCTCCAGGCCGGCCGCCCGCAACCCGTCGAGCAGCTCCCGGGCGCCCGGCAGCAGCCGCGTCGCCCCGATGACCTCGTCGTACGCCGCCTCCCAGCGGCTGCTCACCTCCTCGCCGACCTCCTCGGCCAGCTCCGCCCCGAGGATCTCGGTCACGATCCGGTCGCCGCCCATCCCGATCCGCCGGTGCAGCCGCCAGACCGGGACCGGATGGCCCACCTCGGCGAACGCGCGCGCCCATGCCAGCGCGTGGTGATAGGTCGAGTCCAGCAGCGTGCCGTCGATGTCGAGCAGGGCGACCTGGGCGCGGATCATGGGTACAGGTGTCCCAGGAGGCCCTGGAAGATGATTCAAATTTCATCTAATCTCGCGGCATGACCGACGACCACACCCCGACGTACACCGAGAAGGGCAAGCCCTTCGAGCGGGACATGAACTACATCCCCGACCGGATCACGAAGGGGGCGCGGACGCCCGAGCACGGTCCGACCGACGTCGAGCTGTGGCCGGTCGAGCCGGGTCGCTATCGGCTCATCGCGGCGAAGGCGTGTCCGTGGGCCAACCGCGCGATCATCGTGCGCCAGCTACTCGGCCTCGAGGACGTCATCTCCTGGGGCGCGCCCGGTCCCACGCACGACAAGCGCAGCTGGACCTTCGACCTGGACCCCGGCGGCCGCGACCCGGTGCTCGGCATCGAGCGGCTGCAGGAGGCCTACTTCAAGCGCTACCCGGACTACCCGCGGGGCATCACGGTGCCGGCGATCGTGGACGTCCCCACCGGACAGGTGGTCACCAACGACTTCCCCTGGATCACCCACGACCTCTTCTTCGAGTGGCGCGACTACCACCGCGAGGGCGCCCCCGACCTGTGGCCCGACCATCTCCGCGCCGAGATGGAGGAGGTCATGCAGCGGGTCTTCACCGAGGTCAACAACGGGGTCTACCGATGCGGCTTCGCCGGCTCGCAGGAGGCGTACGACGCCGCCTACGACCGGCTGTGGACCGCGATGGACTGGCTCGAGTCGCGTCTGGCCGAGCGCCGGTACCTGATGGGCGAGGAGATCACCGAGGCCGACATCCGGCTCTACACCACGCTGGCCCGCTTCGACGCGGTCTACCACGGGCACTTCAAGTGCAACCGCAACAAGCTCACCGAGATGCCGAACCTGTGGGGCTACGCCCGCGACCTCTACCAGACCCCCGGCTTCGGCGAGAACACCGACTTCGACCAGATCAAGCGGCACTACTACGTGGTGCACACCGACATCAATCCCTCCGGGATCGTGCCGAAGGGCCCCGACCTCACCGGGTGGCTCGAGCCGCACGGCCGCGGCTGAGGCGGCGATCGGGCATGCGTTGGCGGCGTTCAGGTGATAGACAGGCCTGCCGCCTCGTCCCCCAGGGAGTCCCATGCGCCGTCGTACGTCGTTGCTTGCCGCCGCCGGCGGCCTGCTGACCCTGCTGGTGCCCGTGGCCATGGTGGCGCCGGCGCAGGCGGACTCCGCCTACCCCTACGTCAGGGGCGTGATCCTGGACGCGGCCGGCCGACCCGCCTACGGGATCAGCGTCGAGGCCGACTGGTGCCGCATCCGCGCCGGGAAGCCGCGCGACGACATGGGCTGCAGCAAGCGCACCTTCATGGCCAACGCCCACGCCGATCCCACCGGCACCTACGTCATCAACGCCCGCGACCTGGAGAACCGGAAGGGGAAGGGGCACGTCCTGCTGGTCGCCGACTATCAGGACGGCTCCACCCCGATCACGATGATGCGGATCGCGCTGCCGCGGCGTGGACACACCCTGACGGCGCCGACGTTCCGGTTGCCGGTCAGGCCCGCCCCGCCGCTGACGATCCCCGCCGACGCGGTCATCACCGGGACGCTCAGCACCGCCGCCGGCGCTCCGGCCCGTCCCTGGGTCACGGTCGCCACCGCGGACGGCGACCTGACCTCCGGCGCCGGCCGCGACGTCTTCCCGGATCCCTGGGGCCACTACGTCGTCACCACCGCCGACCTGCCGCCGGGCACCGGGCCGGGCGACCAGGTCAAGCTGATGGCCTGGGGCTCGTCCTGGGTCGACCAGGTCAGCGAGCCG
>NZ_DASZUF010000109.1:0-9818 GCF_035547795.1 Nocardioides sp. | reverse complement strand
CGTCCAGATCGATGCGGACGGCCAGCACGACCCGCGTTTCCTGCCCGCTCTCCTCGAGCGCCTCGACGAGGCCGACGTGGTCGTCGGCGCCCGGTTCGCACATGAGGGCGACACCTACCAGGCGCGCGGCCCCCGACGCTGGGCGATGATCCTGCTGGCCTGGGTGCTCAGCCGGATCGCCCGCACACGGCTCACCGACGTCACCTCCGGCTTCAGGCTGGCGAATCGTCGTGCGATCCGTGTCTTCGCAGCTCACTACCCCGCCGAGTATCTCGGTGACACGGTCGAATCGCTGGTGATCGCGGTCCGGACCGGATGTCGGGTCACGCAGATGCCGGTCGACATGCGAGTTCGCGCCGCCGGCCAGGCGTCGCAGTCGCCGTTTCGCGCCGCCGTCTACCTCTTCCGTGCCGTGGTCGCCCTCGGCCTGGCCCTGGTGCGCCGTTGGCCGGCCGACTTCGACGAGGGCAGCGACGACGTGATCGCCGCTGAGGAGAGGATGGCGCTGCGATGAACGGACCTCAGCTCGTGAGCCTCGTCTCTGCTCTCGCCATCATGGCGATGCTCTTCGAATTGCTGCGTCGGCACCGGCTACGGGAGAAGTACGCCGTGATGTGGGGCGTGCTCTCCCTGGCGGCGATCATCGGTGCAGTGTTCCCCGGCCTGCTGACCGGGGCGGCGGATCTGCTCGGCTTGCAGGTGCCGGCGAACCTACTCTTCTTCCTCTCGATCGTCGTCCTGCTCGGTCTGACGCTGCAGCTCAGCTACGAGCTCGGCCGCACCGAGGACCAGATCCGGACGCTCGCCGAGGAGGTGGCGCTCCTCCGCATGGAGGTCGAGCGTCAGCACGACAACTCGTAACACGCCGTCCCCACTCGTTACACGCCCGCAACACGGCACGGCGCGGGCGGAAACCTGCGCGCCCGAGGGTTGCTCGCAATCACGGCGGGTGTGCTGCGGACGACGGGTGGTCGTGGCCCCTCGCCTCCCGAGATGTGAATCCATGGAGGTTCAGTGGACGGCTACTACGCCTTTATGTTGGTGGCGACGGCCTTCGTCCTGGTGATGACCGTGCCCGCGCTGGCGCTGTTCTACGGCGGCATGACGCGGTCCAAGTCGGTCCTCAACATGATGATGCTCTCGTTCGTCGCCTTCGGCATCGCGACCCTCGTCTTCGTGCTGTGGGGCTGGTCAGAGGGCTGGGACGGCATCGGCAACGGCAAGCTGATCGGCAACCCGTTCTCGCTCTTCGGCCTGCACGACGTGGGGTGGGGCAGCTACGTCGGCGTCGTCTTCCAGCTGACGTTCGCCGCCATCACCGTCGCCCTGGCCAGCGGCTCGATCGCCGATCGGGTCAAGCTGTCGTCGTGGGTCGTCTTCGTCCCGATCTGGCTGACGCTGTGCTACTTCCCGATCGCCCACAACGTGTGGGGCGGCGGCTGGCTCTCCAGCCACTGGGCGGCCCAGGACTACGCCGGCGGCACGGTCGTGCACATCAACGCCGGCATCGCCGGCGGCGTACTGGCCCTGATCGTCGGCCGGCGGATCGGCTGGCCGCGTGAGTCGGGCCGACCGCACAATCTGACCCTGACCATGATCGGTGCCGGCCTGCTGTGGTTCGGCTGGTATGGCTTCAACGTCGGCTCGATCGTCTTCGTCGCCGGCGACAACGGCCCCAAGGACACCCACCAGTTCATGACCGAGACCGGGGTCACCTTCCTCAACACCACGGTCGCGACCGCCGCGGCGATGTTGGCCTGGCTGGTCGTGGAGCGGATCGTGCACGGCAAGGCCACCTCGCTGGGCGCCGCCTCGGGCATCGTGGCCGGCCTGGTCGCGATCACGCCCTCCTGCGGCGCGGTCAACCTGCTGGGTGCCATCGTGATCGGCGCCGTCGCCGGCGGGCTGTGCGCCGTCGCGGTCGGGCTGAAGTTCAAGCTGGGCCTGGACGACTCGCTCGACGTGGTCGGTGTCCACCTGGTCGGCGGCCTGGTCGGCACGCTGCTGATCGGCTTCCTGTCCACCTCGTCGGCCCCCGGCGGCATCGACGGCCTCTTCTACGGCGGCGGCCTGAGCTCGCTGGGCCACCAGGTGATCGCGGCCCTGTTCACCATCGTGTGGACCGGCGTGCTGACCAGCGTGATCGCGCTGGCGATCAAGTACACGATCGGCTGGCGGATCAGCCCCGAGGCTGAGGTCGAGGGCATCGACGGCGATCAGCACGGCGAGTCGGCCTACGACCTCAACCCGGGCACCGGGGTGCTGGCATGAAGCTGGTGACGGCGGTGGTCAAACCGCACCGCTGGGAGGACGTGCGCGAGGCACTGGAGACCTTCGGCGTGACCGGCATGACGGTCAGCGAGGCCAGCGGCTACGGCCGGCAGAAGGGCCACACCGAGGTCTACCGCGGCGCGGAGTACGACATCGCGCTCGTGCCCAAGATCCGCATCGAGATCCTCGTCGAGGACGGCGACGCCGACGACGTGGTCGGCCTGGTCGTCAAGGCGGCCCGCACCGGCCGAATCGGTGACGGCAAGGTCTGGGTCGGCCCGGTGGACACGGTCGTGCGGGTCCGCACCGGCGACCGGGACGGCGCCGCACTCTGAGTCACGACACCCGCCCGTGCGGCATGATCTGATCACGTCGCGCTCGACCATCGTCGGAGGAGAGAACATGAAGCTCGTCACCGCAGTCATCAAGCCGCACAAATGGGAGGACATCCGCGTCGCCCTGGAGGCGGTCGGCGTCACCGGCATGACGGTCAGCGAGGTCAGCGGCTACGGCCGGCAGAAGGGCCACACCGAGGTCTACCGCGGCGCGGAGTACGACATCGCGCTCGTGCCCAAGATCCGCATCGAGATCGTCGTGCCCGACGGCGACGTCGACGCGGTGGTCGCGGCGATCGAGAAGTCGGCCCGCACCGAGCGCATCGGTGACGGCAAGATCTGGGTCTCGCCCCTGGAGACGGTCGTGCGGGTCCGCACCGGCGACCGCGACGACGCCGCCATCTAGCCAGCGCCGTCGAGAACACACCCGCGTGAGCGCCGCCGACCGGAGCCGTCGTACGACGGCCGCCGACGAGGTGTGCGCCCAGGCCTACGCCGACGTGGGCGGCCCCGAGCTCGGGGCCGCCCTCGTCGCGGTCGGCGGCTACGGTCGGGGCGAGCTGGCGCCGTACTCGGACTGGGACGTCGTGCTCGTCCACGACGAGGGCGTCGACCTCGGCGAGGCCGCGGCACGGCTGTGGTACCCGATGTGGGATGCCGGGGCGAACCTCGACCACGCCGTCCGCTCGCTGCCCGAGATGGCCGCCGCTGCGTCCGACATCCGGGTCGCGCTCGGCCTGCTCGACGTCCGACACCTGGCCGGCGATCCCAACCTCACCCTGCGGCTGCGCACCACGATGCTGACGCACTGGCGCCAGCAGGCCGCCCACCAACTGCCCGCGCTGCGGACCATGACGATGGCGCGCCACGAGCTGCTCGGCGAACTGGCCCATGCCAGCGTCCCCGACCTCAAGGAGGCCGCCGGCGGGCTGCGCGACGCGACCGTGCTCAAGGCGCTGGTCGCGACCTGGCTGGTGGACGTGCCGCACGTCGAGCTGGAGCGGTGCCGCCAGTCGCTGCTCGACGTGCGCGACATCGTGCAGGAACTCGCCGGGCGCGCCGCCGACCGGATCACCCCCGAGATGTGGCCCGAGCTGGCCGAGCGACTGGAGGTACCCGACGCGCTGGCGGCACAGCGGCTGGTGCGTGAGCGCGGTCGCCGGATCACCCACCTGTCCCGGCTGGCCTGGCGCCGCGTCGACGGCTACCTCGACCGGCCGCGCGCCGCCCGGCCGCGGCGCCCGGACCTGACCCCGCTGGCTCCCGGCGTCGCGCTCGCGTACGGCGAGGTCGTCCTCGACCGCACCGCCAAGCCGGCCCAGGACCCGCTCCTGCTGCTGCGCGCGGCCGCGGAGGCGGCCGAGCACGACGTCGTCCTCGCTCCGCCGACGGCCGCCCGGCTGGTCCGACAGGGCGCGTCGCTGCCCGAGCCGTGGCCGGAGGAGGCCCGCCGGCTGTTCGTCAGGCTGCTGGCCTCGGGCCGCGGGCTGCTGCACGTGTGGGAGACGCTGGAGGAGACCGGCGCGCTGGCCGGGATCCTGCCGGAGTGGGAGCGGATTCGGCTGCTGCCGCACGCCTCGACGATCCACCGCTTCACGGTGGACCGGCACGCGGTCGAGACCTGCATCGAAGCCTCGCACCACATCCGCGACGTGGCCCGGCCCGACGTCCTGCTGGTCACCGCGCTGCTGCACGACATCGGCAAGGGCTCGCTGACCGAGCACTCGGTGGCCGGCGCTCCGATCGCACGCGCCATCGCCCGGCGGATGGGGTTCGACGCACCCGCGGTGGAGACGATCGGCACGCTGGTGCGCTGGCATCTGCTGCTGGCCGAGACGGCCACCACCCGGGATCCGGACGACCCCGCGACGCTCGACGTACTCCTGGAGCGGGTCGGCGACGCCGAGACTCTGGCGCTGCTCACGGCGCTCACCGAGGCGGACGCCCGGGCGGCCAGCCCGAAGGCATGGTCGGTGTGGCGCTCCCGGCTGATCCTCGGCCTGGCCGCGCGGGCTGGTCGGGCGCTCGACGCCGGCCCGACCATGCCGGCGCACGCGCATGAGCCGGTGGAGATCCCCGAACAGGTCCGTCGTGGCGGGATGTCGCTGCAGGTCGAGCCGCTGGCCGACGGCGCCCGGGTGACGGTGATCGCGCCCGACCGGGTCGGCTTGCTGGCCGACATGGCGGCGACGTTCGCGGTGCAGCGGGTGGGGGTGCGAGCGGCCCGGGCGTGGTCGCAGGAGGAGTACGCCGTCAACGTCTGGGAGGTCGCCGAGGCCTATCTGGACGCGACCGTGCTGCGCGAGCGGTTCGAGGCGATCAGCGAGGGCCGGCTGGACCCGTCCGGCCGGCTGCGCCCGACTGGACCCGGGAGGCTGGCGCCCGCGGTCGCGGTCCGCCCGGAGGCGTCGACCCAGGCCACCGTGCTGGAGGTGCGCACCGACGACCGGCCCGGTGTGGTCTATCTGGTCGCGGCCGCGCTGGCGGCGCTGGGCATCACGGTGCGCAGCGCGCACGTCGATACCCTCGGGCCGCAGGCGGTGGACGTGTTCTACCTCCAGGAGGCCTCGGCCGGAGCGCTCGGCGACGAGCGTGCCGCCCAGGCCGCGCACGCCGTCCGTGCGGCACTGTCAGGGGAGTCCAACTAGGCTGTCCCCCTGACGATCCACCTGGCAAGAAGGACCTGATGTTCGCCACGCTCTCCGACCGGCTCGCCGACACCTTCAAGAACCTCCGGGGGAAGGGGCGGCTCTCCGAGGCCGACATCGACGCGACCGCGCGCGAGATCCGGATCGCCCTGCTGGAGGCGGACGTCGCGCTGCCGGTGGTGCGCGAGTTCGTCGCCCACGTCAAGGAGCGGGCCCGCGGCAGCGAGGTGAGCCAGGCGCTCAACCCGGCGCAGCAGATCGTCAAGATCGTCAACGAGGAGCTCGTCGCCATCCTCGGCGGTGAGACCCGCCGACTGCGCTACGCCAAGACCGGGCCGACGGTCATCATGCTCGCCGGCCTCCAGGGTGCCGGCAAGACGACGCTGGCCGCCAAGCTGGCGCTCTGGCTCAAGGGGCAGGGCAAGTCGCCGCTGCTGGTGGCCTGCGACCTCCAGCGCCCCAACGCGGTCAACCAGCTCCAGGTCAACGGCGAGCGGGTCGGCGTACCCGTCTTCGCGCCGCAGCCCGGCAACGGCGTGGGCGACCCGGTCGCGGTCGCGCGCGAGTCGGTCGAGGAGGCCACCCGCAAGCTGCACGACGTGGTCATCGTCGACACCGCCGGCCGTCTCGGCGTCGACGCCGAGATGATGCAGCAGGCCGCCGACATCCGTGACGCGGTCAAGCCCGACGAGGTGCTCTTCGTCGTGGACGCGATGATCGGCCAGGACGCCGTGACCACGGCACAGGCATTCCTCGACGGCGTCGGGTACGACGGGGTCGTCTTGACCAAGCTCGACGGCGACGCCCGTGGTGGTGCGGCGCTCTCGATCGTGTCGATCACCGGCAAGCCGGTCATGTTCGCCTCCAACGGCGAGAAGATGACCGACTTCGACCTGTTCCACCCCGACCGGATGGCGGGCCGGATCCTCGACATGGGCGACGTGCTCACCCTGATCGAGCAGGCCGAGAAGGCGTTCGACGCCGAGGAGTCGGCCAAAGCCGCGGAGAAGCTCGCCGGTGGCGACTTCACCCTGGACGACTTCCTCAAGCAGATGCAGCAGATTCGCAAGCTCGGCTCGATGTCGAAGTTGATGGGCATGCTGCCGGGGATGGGTCAGTTCCGCGACCAGCTGGCGAACTTCGACGAGCGTGAGGTCGACCGCATCCAGGCGATCATCCAGTCGATGACACCGGCCGAGCGGGCCAACCCGAAGATCATCGACGGCTCCCGCCGGCTGCGCATCGCCAAGGGCTCGGGCCGCCAGCCCTCCGACGTCAACCAGCTGGTCGACCGGTTCATGGAAGCCCGCAAGATGATGCAGTCGCTGGCCAACGGCGGCGGGATGCCCGGCATGCCGGGGATGCCCGGCGCGGGTTTCGGCAAGCGGGCCGGCGCCCGGCAGGCGCCGCAGCAGAAGAAGGGCAAGGGCGCACGCAGGTCCGGCAACCCGGCCAAGGCCGCCCAGCAGGCCAAGGCGGCGCGGGCCGCCGAGGCGAGCAAACCGAAGGCGAACCCGTTCGCGGTGCCGGGTGGCGAGGAGATCGACTACGAGGCAGCGGCCGCGCAGCTCAACCTCCCGCAGGACTTCTCCAAGTACCTGAAGTGAGCCCTCACAGGAAGGCGATCACCCGCTCCGGCGTGATCCGGATCAGCTCGCCGGAGTAGCCGCTCGGGGTCTCCTGGTCGGTCAGCGTCTCCGCGGTTCCTCGGATCTCGACCATCCGCGGCCGCCACGGATCGACCGAGGCCAGGTCGTCGACGACGAAGGCGACCTGAGGATGGGCGCGTGCGTTGCGGAACTTCTGGCTTCGTCCCAGCGCGCGGCCGCCGATCAGGATCCGACGCTCGTCATCGAGCCAGAAGCCGACCGGGTTGTTCTGCAGCCCGCCGTCGGGGCGGAGCGTGGCGAGGCGACCCAGGCGCTGGGTCCGCAGGTAGGTGACCTGCTCGTCGGTGAGGGTCATGCAGCCATCGTGCCGCGACGCCGGCGCCGAGCCCAGGCCTCTAAGGTCGTGCCATGCCCACCGTCCTGGTCGTCGACGCCGCCAACGTGGTCGGATCCCGACCCGACGGATGGTGGAAGGACCGGGCCGGCGCCGCCCGCCGGCTGCACGAACGGCTGCTGGTGGCGGACACGCCGTACGACGAGATCGTGCTGGTGCTCGAGGGCGCGGCCAAGGGCGGCGTCCGTGCCGGCCGCGACGGCCACGTCCGCACCGTGCACGCGCCGCGTGACGGGGACAGCGCCGTCGTCGCCGAGGCCAAGGCGGCCGCGACCCGTGGCGCCACGGTCACGGTCGTGACCGCCGACCGGATGCTCCAGGCCCGAGCCGGCGCCTGGGGCCAGACGTTGAGCCCGTCGTGGCTGTGGGACCAGCTCTGAGACCTTGACGTGATCTGCGTCACATTCCTACGGTGGCAAGTGCGCGCACGCGCAATCCGGCGACTCGTCGCCGGTGCCACGACTCGGGCCGGTGGCGGGCGCGCCGGGTGATCCCTCTCGGGCTAGGAGACACCTGTGCCGCACCACATCCCCATTCCCTCGCGCCGCCTGCTCGCGGCCGGGGCCGCCGGCGTACTCGCGCTCGGTCTGCTTGCCACCGGCTCGCCGGCCGGCGCTCGTCCCGGGTCCCACGGGGCCCGCGGAGCCCACCAGGCCCACCAGGCCCACCAGACCGGTGCGTCCGCGACACCGGCGTACGAGAACCCCCGACTCCCGGTCAAGGCGCGGGTCAAGGACCTGCTCTCGCGGATGACCCTGGCCGAGAAGATCGGCCAGATGACCCAGACCGAGCGTGCCGACGTCACCGCCGACCCGACCCTGGTCAAGACGTGGGCCGTGGGCAGCGTGCTGTCCGGCGGTGGCTCGGTCCCGACCCCGAACACGCCGACCGCCTGGGCCGACATGGTCGACACGTTCCAGGCCCAGGCGCTGCAGACCAGGCTGCACATCCCGATCCTGTACGGCATCGACTCGGTGCACGGCGACAACAACATGCAGGGTGCGACCGTCTTCCCGCACAACATCGGGCTCGGCGCCACCCGCGACCCCAAGCTCGTCGAGCAGATGGAGCACATCACCGCCATCGAGACGCGGGCCTCGGGCCCGCAGTGGGTCTTCGCGCCCTGCCTGTGTGTCGCCCGCGACGACCGCTGGGGCCGCACCTACGAGTCCTTCGGCGAGAGCCCCAAGCTCGTGGAGCGGATGGAGACGGCGATCGACGGCTTCCAGGGCACCTCGATCAAGGATCTGGCCAAGCCCGACCACGTGCTCGCCACCGCCAAGCACTTCGCCGGTGACGGGCTGACCACCTACGACGCCAGCAAGGCCGGCACCGGGGCCTATCCGATCGACCAGGGCGTGGACGAGGTCTCGCACGCACAGTTCGCCAAGCTCGCCCTGGCGCCGTACGT
The DNA here is from genome assembly GCF_035547795.1 of Nocardioides sp. Lineage (GTDB taxonomy): Bacteria > Actinomycetota > Actinomycetes > Propionibacteriales > Nocardioidaceae > Nocardioides. The sequence continues at coordinate 1,149 of NZ_DASZUF010000109.1, read as the reverse complement.
CGACGCGATCCGCAAGCATCACGCGCAGTCGGTGATGCCGTCGTACTCCAGTGTCGACTGGACCGAGGACGGGCTCGGCAACCCGATCAAGATGAGCGCGAACAAGGCCCTCATCACCGGCTGGCTCAAGGGCCAGCAGCGCTTCGACGGCCTGGTCATCTCCGACTGGCAGGCCATCCGGCAGCTGCCCGGCACCTACGCCGACCAGGTGGCAGCGGGCGTCAACGCCGGCATCGACATGTTCATGGAGCCCTACTCCGGCTCGGCGACGGGCGCGCCCGAGTTCGAGTCGACGTTGACCTCGCTGGTGACCGACGGCACCGTCCCGATGAGTCGGATCGACGACGCGGTCGCGCGGATCCTGAAGGTGAAGTTCGAGCTCGGTCTGTTCGAGCACCCCTACACGAACCGGTCGTTGCAGAAGACCATCGGCGACAAGGCACACCACGCGGTGGCGCGCAGGGCCGCCGCCGAGTCGCAGGTGCTGCTCACCAACAGGGGCCACACGCTGCCGCTCGAGCCCGGCCGACAGCCGGTGTACGTCGCCGGCAGCAACGCCGACAACATCGGCAACCAGGCCGGCGGCTGGACGCTGACCTGGCAGGGCGGCTCCACCAACGTCATCCCCGGCACCACGATCCTCGACGGGATCAGGGCCGAGGCGAAGGCGCCGGTGACCTACAGCGCCGACGCGTCGGCGCCGGTGCCGAGCGACGCCGCCGGCATCGTGGTGGTGGGGGAGACGCCCTACGCCGAGGGGTACGGCGACGTCGGCGGGCCGCAGTGGGCCTACGACCCCGGCGACAACGGCGTACCGCGGCCGGCCAAGACGATGATGCTCTCCGACGCCGACACCCAGGCGATCAAGACGGTGTGCGCCGCGGCCGCGAGCTGCACGGTCGTGGTGGTCTCGGGCCGGCCGATGATCATCCCGCCCGACCTGCTGTCCCAGATCGACTCGCTGGTCGCCGGATGGCTGCCCGGCAGCGAGGGCATCGGCGTCGCCGACGACCTGTTCGGGCACCGGGCCTTCACCGGCAAGCTGCCGGTGACCTGGCCGCGGACCCTCGACCAGGAGCCGATCAACGTCGGGGACGCGAACGACGACCCGTTGTTCCCCTACGGCTACGGGCTGACCACCCGCATCGG
>NZ_DASZUF010000108.1:0-3683 GCF_035547795.1 Nocardioides sp. | reverse complement strand
CTGCTGGACGACCTCCACGACGGTGCTCATCGGCATCAGGCCGCCGAGCAGCGGCATGATGGAACGGATCGCGGCGTACCCGATCAGGCCGACCACGGCGCTCTTGAGCAGCGTCTTGGCGGCGTTCCACAGCACCTGCGGGCTGAGCAGGTGCTGCTTGAAGCCCTTGATCAGGTTGAGCTTGCCGAAGTTCGGCTTGAGCGCCTTGGTGGCGAGCACGAAGCCGCCCTGGGCGACCGAGCTGAGCACGCCGACGGCCATCACGATCAGCCCGAGGGTGACCACGGCCATGAAGGCGTGCTTCATCGCGGCGCCGAGCAGGTCCAGCGCCACCGCCGGCTGCGGATCCTGGATCGCGCGGAAGCAGCCGGTCATGGTGTCCTCCCACACCCCGATCTCGTGCTTGAGCAGCGGCCCGATGGCCATCGAGAGCAGCAGGACCGTCAGCCACTGGCCGAGCTCCTGGGTGCGCGGGATCTGGCCCTTCTTGCGCGCCTCCTGCCGGCGCTTGGGGGTGGGCTTCTCTGTCTTGCGTGGGTCGGCCATGCCCGCTCGCCCCTCAGCCGCCGGCCATCGCGGTGGTGGCCTGGCCGACCAGGTCGACCAGCCGGGAGAGCGCCTGCGGCAGCACCGGGAAGGAGAGCCCGACCAGCAGCAGCGTCAGGCCGATCTTGACGGGATACATCACCGTCATCGCGTGCATTGCCGGCGCCACCTTGGTCAGCAGGGCGAGGGCGAGGTCCGCGACGAAGAGTACGGCGACCATCGGCAGTGCGATCTGCACCCCGACGCTGAACATCATGCCGGCGGCCGTGGTGAGCACGTCGCCCCACGTGCTCAGGTCGGGAGAGGCCATCAGCGGCAGGTAGTGGAACGTGTTGAGCAGGCCGCCGAGCACCAGCAGGTGGCCGCCGGTCGCCACCAGCAGGGTGGTGGTGATCATCTCGTAGAACCGACCGAAGACGCTGTTGGTGTTCATCGACAGCGGGTCGAAGGCGGCGGCCAGCTGGAAGCCGCCGTAGACGTCGACCAGCGACCCGGCCGCCGAGATCGCGGCGAACAGCACCTGGGTCAAGAACCCCATCCCGGCGCCGATCACCAGCTGGGTCACGGCGACCACGAGCAGCTCGGGCGTCGTACTCGGCAGCCGCTGGGTGGCCAGTGTCGGCGCGATCGCGAAGGAGACGCCCAGCGCCAGCACGACCTTGGCCATCGCCGGCACCGACCGGGTGTTGAACGGCGGCGCCAGCATCAGCCAGGCCCCGACCCGCAGCGAGGCGAGCAGGTAGGCCATCAGCGAGGTGCCCGCGATCGAGATGGTCATGGCCGCGGCTCAGTTCAGCAGGGAGGGGATCTGCGCGAAGAGCTTCTGGGTGAACGCGATCAGCGTGTGCAGCATCCAGTTGCCGCTGATCAGCAGGACCAGCCCGATGCCGACCACCTTGGGGACGAAGGCCAGGGTGAACTCCTGGATCTGGGTGATCGACTGGAACAGCGAGATCGCGAACCCGATCACCAGCGCTGTCAGCAGGATCGGGGCCGACAGCTTCAGGCAGACCAGCATCACCTGGAGGGCCAGGTGCATGACGGCGGTATCGGTCACCGCCAGTGGGGGCAGGGCGTCAATGCGCATAGCTCGCCACCAGCGATCTGATCACCAGCGCCCAGCCGTCCACCAGGACGAAGAGCAGCATCTTGAAGGGGAGGGACACCATCACCGGCGGCATCATCATCATGCCCAGTGCCATCAGTGCGCCGCTGACCACGACGTCGATGATCAGGAACGGGATGAAGATGATGAACCCGATGACGAAGGCGTCCTTGAGCTCGGAGAGCACGAACGCCGGCACCAGCGTGGCCATCGAGACGTCGTCGCGGTTCTTGGGTAGGTCGCGCTTGGCCACGCTGGTCAGCAGCTGCAGCTCGTCGTCGTCGGTGTTCTTGAGCATGAACGTCTTGAGCGGCTTCACACCGGCGTCGTAGGCCTGCGCGGCCGTCTTGGTCCCGTGCAGGTAGGGCTGCACGCCGGCGTCGTTGACCGCCGAGACCACCGGCGCCATCACGAACAGGCTCAGGAACAGCGCGAGCCCGGCCAGCACCTGGTTCGGCGGCGTGCCCTGCAGCCCGAGCGCGTTGCGGGTCAGGCCGAGCACCACCAGGATCTTGGTGAAGCTGGTGCAGGTCAGCAGGATCGCCGGCGCGACGCTGAGCAGCGTCAGCGCGAGGATCGTGACCAGCGACGTGGACGGCTTGTTCGCCAGGCCGCTGATGTCGACGTTGACGGTGCTCGACCCGCCGCCCGGCCCGGTCGGTCCGGTGGGTGCGGCGGTGGCCGCGGTGACGGTGCCGATGAGCAGCACCGTGGTGAGCAGCAGCAGGGTGCCGGCGCGCCGTACCAGCGCCGTCATGAGGCGTTGCGAGACGTCCCACGGGTCACCCGCAGCGCCTGGCGCCAGGTGTCCGGGGACAGCACCGAGCCGACCAGCGGACCATCCTTGGTCTGCTGTGGGGCGGCTCGGTGGGTCGGCATGACGCGGACCGGCTGTTCCTCAGCGGTCATGGCGGCAGGCCCGTGGGGCTCAACCTCGAGCTCGAGCTCCTCGGGCTCGAGCTCGGTGAGCAGGGTGACCTCGTGGTCGGTGGTGCCGAGCACCAGCACCCGGCCGGCGACGGTCACGACCGCCACGCCGGAGCCGCGGGTGAGCGCCTGGCGGTGCACCACCTGGATCGGCGCGCCGGCCCGCCCGCGGAACCGCTTGCCCGCCATCCGGGACAGCAGCAGCAGGAGGCCGATGACGACCGCCAGCGAGAAGAGCAGGCGCAGAGCGAGTTCGGTCATCAGGCCGTCGCCGCGTCGTCGAGGATCTCGGTCACGCGCAGGCCGAAGTCCTCGTCCACCACGACGACCTCGCCGCGGGCGATCAGACGGCCGTTGACCAGCAGGTCGGCGGGGCTGCCGGCCGCGCGGTCCAGCTCGAGTACGGCGCCGGGTGCCAGCGCGAGCAGGTCGCGCACCGTCATCCGGGTGCGGCCGAGCTCGACGGTGACCTCCATGTCGACGCCGTGCAGCATCTCGATGCCGCGCGCGCCCACCGTCAGCGGGGCGCCGGCGTCGCGGGGCTGCGGCACCGGGGTGGTGTGCGTGCCCGCCGGAGCGCCGCTGCCCGGGGGAGCCGGCAGCGGGTTGGTCATCGGGGCGGGAGTGACGCTCGGAGCGGGTGCGGCCGCCGGCGCCGCCGGAGCCGGGACCTCCTCCGCGGCCAGTCCGGGCCGCGCCTGGCGCAGCGTCTCCTGCGGGATCAGCAGCGCGCCGGCGATCCCGGTGCCGATGAGGGGGACGGTGGTGAACTCGCCGCCCAGGTCGTTCACGACCAGGCCCAGCTCGACGGAGCGGGCCGCGCGCGCCCGGCCGCCGAGGAACGCCGCCGCGGCGTCCAGCGCCGGCTGGGTGGCGGCGGCCAGGTCCAGGCCGCCCAGCGGCGAGGAGGCGAGCGCGTCGACCAGGTCCTGGCCGACCAGCACCGCGACCAGGCCCGGTACGGCGCCGTCCAGCTCCGCGATGGCCGCGCCGGCGAAGGCGGCGGTCACGTGCGGCGAGCCGGGCTGGGCCGGGCCGGCGGTCAGCGGCGAGGCGGAGGGCAGGACGGCGGCGGCGGCGTCGGCCGCGCCGGCGGCGAGGTCGT